>JBQCZX010000006.1:0-41457 GCA_052089485.1 Marinobacter sp.
ATGCCTTCGTTTTTAAGCTCTTTGACAATATTGAAGATCTCTTCAATGATTAGCGGCGCCAGCCCCATGCTGGGCTCATCCAACAGCAACAGCCTGGGCTTTGCCATTAACGCTCGCCCCATGGCCAGCATCTGCTGCTGCCCGCCAGACAGCTCACCCGCCAGGTTGCGGCGCTTCTGGCGCAGTATTGGAAACTTCTCGTACATGCGTTCAATGTCGTCTTCCACTTCCGGGCTGCGACCACGGGTGTAGGCCCCCAGCAGCAGGTTGTCCTCAACGCTCAAATCCTTGAACACTTGCCGGCCTTCCGGCACCTGCACTATGCCGCTGGCAACCCGCCGATCGGTACTGACTTTCAACAGGTCTTTACCCTCGAAGGTAATGCTGCCGCTGTCTGTTGGCTGCAAACCAGAGATGGTCATCAGCAGTGTCGACTTGCCGGCACCATTGGCGCCGACCAGGGAGACGATTTCACCGCTGTTGATGTGGATATCCACGCCGTGAAGAGCTTCGATCTGGCCATAGGAGGTCTTCAGGCCCTTTATCGCCAGCATTTCCTCGGTGGCATTCTGGGCGCTTCTGCGAGGTGCGTGGTGCAAGCCCAAGCCGCCCAGGCGCTCGGGCGTATAACTTACGATGCGATGCCGCAGTTCGCGGAACTCATCTCGCACCCGCTCGCCAAACAGCGGATCGTTGGCCTGATCACGGGATTCAATAATCAGATGCCAGTCTTCTTCACTCAGAAGTTTGCGCGCCCGGGGTATAACAACGCCTTCTTCTTTTTTGATGTGCTTGCGCAAGGCTTCGGTAAACCGAGCCAAGGCATGACTGAAGTCTTCCTGGCCATCGGGCCAGCGTTCCATGCACACCATCAACAACTGGCGCAGCTCGTTGATTTTCTGATCACCAATCACGTAACCGTGGGCGAGCTTGTCCAGCAATGGCTTGGTGTCTGGGGATTTTTCTCCCAGCACCCGATACAGCACGATTTCCTCAGGCGAGCTATGCACCCGGCGGGCAAAGTGCTGAATGTAATCAAAAATATTGTTGAACAGGGTTTCATCCGGCCGCTGCTCATTAATGTTCATGTCGTACTGAAGCTGATCCAGCAGATCCAGTATGCGCCACAGCGACTGGTGCTCCTGAATGATGGTGCTGATGGCTTGCAGGCCGTAGCTGTCTTCGGGCGTAACGGTAGTCGGTTGTTCGGTCATGGTCGTTGTTCCTTCTCCGCTTAGCCGCCCAGATAGGCCGCGATGACATCCGGATTTTCGCGAATCTGCGCTGGCGTGCCTTCCGCCAGTACGCGCCCATAGTTAAGCACCAGCAAACGGTCAGAAATGCCCATCACCAGTTTCATGTCATGCTCTACCAGCATCACAGTAGTGCCCTGCTCAGCAATCTTGCGAATCAGGCCCTCCAGCGCCACCGTTTCCACGGCGTTCAGGCCGGCGGCTGGCTCATCCAGTAAAACGACTTTCGGCTCGGCGGCCAGTGCGCGGGCAATTTCCAGCCGTTTCAGCGCGCCGTAAGACATAGCCGACGCTTCTGTGTCGAGATACTCTCCACAACCGACAAACTTCATCAGTTCAGCGGATTTTTCCCGTGCAGCTTTTTCGCCCCGGGTGAGCGCCGGTAAGCGGAAAAACGTGGTCAGCAGATTGCTTTTCAGGGTCAGGTGTCGGCCCAGCATCACGTTTTCGATGGCCGTCATGTTCATACAGATCTGCATCTGCTGGAACGTGCGGCACATACCCCGCTCGGCCAACTGGCTTGGCTCAAGCTTCGCGATGCTTTCGCCATTCAGCTTCACTTCGCCGCTGGTAGGCGTGTACAAACCGGTAATCAGGTTAAACAGCGTGGTTTTGCCCGCACCGTTAGGGCCAATTACCGAGTACACCTGGCCGGCATCCACCGAAAAACTCACGTCCTCAACAGCGTGTACGCCACCAAACGCTTTAGACAGGTTATTAACTTCTACCAGAGCGGTCATGCGTCACCTCCGGCAGACTTGGAGCGTCGTTTAGTCAGGAAATTGGCTGCCGTGGGTAGCAGGCCTTTGGGCATAAAAATCATGGTTAGCATCAGGATCAGGCCAAACAGCACCATTTCCATCTCCTGAAAATCCGCCAGCACCTGCGGCAGAAGCTCTAGCACCACGGCACCAATAATCACGCCTATGGTTGAACCCATGCCCCCAAGCACCACCATGGTTATCAGCAAAATAGAAAAATCGAAGCTGGCCACAGAGGGTGTAATGAAGCCCTGAAAGTGCCCATAAAGCCCACCCATCACACTGGCGTATACGGCTGAGATCACAAACACCAAACTTTTGTATTTTGCGGTGTTCACACCCACCACACTGGCTGCCACTTCCGAGCCGTGCACCGAGCGCAAAGCGCGGCCGATAGGCGAATCAATCAGGTTTTGGGCCAGCCACACAGCAACCAGAAGCACCACGACTGCGAACAGATACCAGGCAAGATCACCGCCGATATCCATACCAAACAGCGAGTACTGACCAAAGGGGCTGAGCTCCCAACCAAACACATCAAACGGGGGAACCGGCATGCCGTCAGGCCCGCCTGTGGTTTCCCGCTCGTTGTTCAGAATAATGGCGATAATGAAGCCCACGGCCAGAGTGGCCATGGAAAGATAATGGCCTTTCAAACGCAGTATCGGGCGGCCCACAACCCACGCGATTATGGCCACCACCACGGCACCGACCACCAGGGCAGGAATGGCAGACCAACCGTAGTTGCTGGTCATGATGGCGCTAAAGTAAGCCCCTAGCCCAAAAAAGCCTGCATGGCCCAAACTGATCTGGCCAGCAAAGCCCACCAGCAAGTTGAGGCCAACCACAGCGCCGGCGATCAACGCGATTTGAGTCGCCAGGCCGTAATGGAATGGATTAGTGAGAAACAGTGGCAGAGAAAACGCCACAATGGCCAGGAACACCAAGCCTCGGAGTCTGAATTGCGAGAGTCGAGCCATCATCACACTCGCTCCACAACTTTGGCGCCAAACAGGCCGCGGGGCATAAAGAACAACACCAGCAGTATCATCGAGAAGGCCACTGCGTCTTTGTAGTCAGACGACAGGTAGCCAGCCGCCATGGCTTCCACTACACCCAGTGCCAACCCACCTACAACAGCACCCGTGCCGCTGCCCAGGCCGCCAATGGCCGCTGCCACAAAGCCTTTCAACCCAAGGATGATGCCTATGTCGTATGAGGTGAAGGTAATCGGTGCCACCACAATGCCGGCGATGGAACCCAGCAGGGCAGACACCATAAATGCCAGCATCAGCACAACCTGGGTACGAATGCCCACCAGGCGAGCGGCATCTTTGTTCATCGACGTAGCAAGAATAGCCTTGCCCGTTAGCGTGCGAGTGAAGAAATACACCAACACCGCCACAAGAACCGCGCCAACACCCAGCACCCAAAGGCTTTGGCTATTCAGCACGGCGCCAAAAATCTGAATTGGCTCATCGCTGCTGAAGTTCGGCATAACGTGGTATTCCTTGCCCCACACTAGCTGGGCCAGGCCACGAATAAAAATAGACGCACCGATGGTAATAATAATCAGTGTAACCACATCGGCGTTTTTAGCGCGTGCAATGGCCAAGCGCTGGAGGGCAATGCCCAACAAACCTGCTAGAACCACAGCAAGTACAACCGCCAATAGCATGGGTACGCCCATGGCGGTCAAAGATACCGTTGCCATGCCACCAATCATCAAAAACTCGCCCTGGGCAAAGTTGATTACATGGCTGGCGTTATAAATAAGGGTAAAGCCCAAAGCGATCAGGGCATAGGTGGCACCAATAGTGATGCCCGTAAACAAGAACTGCAGGAATTCGGAGAACATAATCAGGTCCGCTTGCGCAGCGGCGAGCTACCACCCCAACAAAAAGTGGCAGCCCGCCTGTGGTACGGATGAGGATAGGCTTAGTTGATCAGCTTCCAGCTATCATCCTGAACTTCCAAAATGCGGAAGGAGTCGGCGCTAAGACCGTTGTGATCATCGGCCGACATGTTGAACGTACCGGTAACGCCAACATGGCCTTGAATGCTCTCAAGGGCATCGCGCACAGCTTCTTTATCTGTACTTCCTGCTTTCTCGATAGCTTCAACCGCCAGATTCAGGCCGTCATAGGCATAGGCACCAAAGGTGGATACTTTGGCATCCCAACGAGCCTCGTATTCACTCTTATAAGCTTCAACCACTGGCTTTTGCGGGTCAGACTCAGGCAGGGAATCCGGCACCAGCAATGGCGACGCCGGCAATCTCAAACCATCAGCACTGTTGCCTGCGAGATCCAGGAAGCCGTCAGAGGCAACGCCGTGAGACTGGTAAAAAGGAAGCTCAATGCCTAGCTGGGCATAGTTACGGGTAACTATGGCCGGGCCCTGGCCAAAGCCAAAGTTGAGAATGGTCTGTACACCTTCGGTGCCACGGATATTGGTGAGCTGTGCGGTCATGTCGGTGTCTGAACCGCCATAGGTTTCATCAGCAACAATCTCGATGCCGCCCATCTCTTTGGCCACCGCAAGGGTTTGCTCGCGCCCGGAGCTACCGAAGCCGCCGGTGCCCGAGATCAGACCAATTTTGGTCAACCCGCGGTCTTTCATGTCGTTAAGAATTCGCTCTGCCGCCATGCGGTCAGATTGCGGCGTCTTGAACACCCACTTTTTGACCGGCGTGGTAATAACCACAGCGCCCGCCAGAGAAATAAAGGGTATCTTCGCCTGTTCAATCATCGGCACAGCGGCCATGGTGGCGCCTGTGGTGCTGCCGCCTACGATAATATCTACCCGGTCTGAACGGATCAGCCGGCTTGCGAAGTTACGGGCCTTGGAAGCGTTGCCTGCGTCATCGTAATGAATAAGTTCGAGTTGACGGCCCAGGACGCCGCCGTCTTCGTTGATTTTTTCAACATACATTTCCAAAGTCTTTAGCTCCGGATCACCCAGAAAAGAGGCGGGGCCGGTAACGGCAAGAAAGGAACCAATGCGTATAGGATCAGCTGCCTGAACGCTCATTGCCATCAGACCAGCCGCTGCAACGGCCGCAAACTTACTGGCACGACGCGTGATTTTATTGAACATTGTTGTTGTTCTCCCAAGTGTGGTCAGGGCGTTTTGGTTTTATGTGCCCCAGAATTTCCTAAAAACAGAACGAATTCGCCTGCAAAAAATGAAACTTTTCGTATCACGTATGCCTTTACAACACTCTGCATTCAGCACTGCACAACAGAAATTACTCTGTCGCCGCAATTACTGGCTATCCGCCACTCCAATAATACGATACCGTTGACGGATATCAATGGAAAATATTGTATCACTACACCAGTGTCAACTGAGGAGTGCACTAAGGCGCACAACTTTTAAAGCAACTTGCACCAATGTCTTAGTACATATTTGCCGTTTTGGCATTCCATTATAGGCATCTGGTATATTCCGCCAGCCAAAATTTGACGGAAAGCCCTGAAGAGATAAGAAAACCATGTCTGCAAAACAACAGCTCGAAAGCCTGATCTGGGACTTCCAGCAAAAACGCCCTTTGCGCGCAGGGTCTTTGATCATCACAACCTACGGCGACATCATTCACCCGCGCGGCGGCAATGTTTGGCTGGGCAGTCTGATGAAACTGCTAACACCCATGGGCGTGAGTGAGCGGCTTGTACGCACCTCGGTTTACCGACTGGTTCAGGACGGCTGGCTGCAAACTGAGAAAGTGGGCCGATGCAGCTATTACAGTGTTACCGGCGCAGGCTTGAGACGTTTTCAGCAGGCATTCGAGCATGTTTATACACTTGGCACGGAAGACTGGAATGGCAGCTGGTGTTTGGTATTTCTCAACCAACTGGAGCCAGAAACAAGGGCCAGAGTGCGGGAAGAACTAAAATGGTTGAGCTTCGGCAGCATGGCCTCAGGCGTTATGGAGCATCCGCGCTTCACACGCCACGAACTGGTGCCGCTACTGCAAGAATGGGGCGCTCTGGAAGACACCATTGTGATGCAGACCCAGCCGCTGGAACAGCGAAGCCCACGAGCGTTACGCAGGCAAGTTAAAGAAAGCTGGAACCTGGACGAACTGGGCTTTCGCTATAAGCGCTTCCTGGAAAAGTTTCGGCCCCTGTGGCGAGAGCTTAGCACCAACGACAATTTAAGCCCGGAAGACTGCGTGACCGCCCGCATTCTGCTGATTCATGAGTACCGCAAAATACTGCTGCGGGACCCCCTGCTACCAGACGAGCTTCTGCCTGGCGATTGGGAAGGGCGCAGCGCCAAGCAGCTGTGTCGCAATCTCTATCGGGCCATATACAGCCGCTCTGATGAGCACTTGGCAAGCGTTCTGGAAAACGCTTCAGGCCCCCTGCCCGGCCCAAGCCCAGGTTTCTATCGCCGTTTTGGCGGCCTTTCAGACGAAAACACCGCCGATAATAACTCTGCTATCGTAGAAGAATCCGCCTAGCCCTCGGGGCGGCCTTGGTCGGGGCGGCCATAGTCACAAACGCCGCCAGGGAAGATTTCGTTCAATCGTGCAACTTCCTCCGTGGTAAACGAAGCATTGGCGTAGGTTCCGTCTGTTAGTGCGGTTGCCACGGGCTTCAAACTGCACTTGAAAACACTGCCTTCAATCGGCCCACCAGCCACCATGCGTGACGTGGTGTAGGTCTCAAACTTTGCGGTACAAGCGCCTTCGGGTTGTTCGTCAAGAATACCGTTCCAGACGCTGTCACCTGCTGCTATGATCGTGCCATCCGTGTTGTAGCAGGCATCAACAGCTTTAGCCGGTTTATTATCGGCAATGCTCTGATCGGGGTGTGCGCGAATGTTCATCAGCCAGTCGTGCAGCACTTCCAGCGCATCCGTCGTTGGGTCTGATTCCTCTCGCGGCTTAGGCTCGCTAGGGTCTGAGGTGTCCGTCGGGCGAGTATCGGTAAACCAGATAATCTGATTGTCGGCATTTCCCATTTTGTTAATGATGCGCTGGCGAACAGAGAAGGATTGGTGGCTGTTGTGCATGTTCAACACCTCCTCCAGATAATGCCGCCAGTCTATAACGGGCATATTGAGCTGACCGTCAAAAACGATACCGGATTCATAGGCGGCCTGAATCGCTTTCAAATCGCCTTCTGTGCGCGGCGCAGGCTGCGTGCCATCCGAGCTCAAGTTCATGTTGCGAGCACTCCAGGGATCGAATTTGCTAGGGTCGGCCTGGACATCCTCAGTCGAGCCAAGAAAAGGAAAACCCTCCTGCACCATCTCGGAGGGGTGCTTCCAGCCGCCAATCTGGGCATTCAAATGCAGAAATTCGTCTCGAGTGATATTGCCATCTCGTAACGCCCCCAGCCCATACTGTACACCCACGTTGTCATACAGAGTGCGAGGGTTGCCGTTCTCATCGACACCGTAGATATTTCTCAGGTCGTCGTAGTGAGTCCATTGCACGGTATCCATCACGCCAGCAGGTTCCATCTTTTCCTGGTTGGGGGCCTCTCCGAAGGCAGGATTCATAACCAGTGGCGTCAGCCCACGCCAAGCTGGGATGCACTCGGTCATTCCGGGCGCCGAGCTGGCCTCCACTAATGTCTTTCCAGCGACAAACGGATCGGGGTAATCATCCGTCGCATTCAGGCCCACAAGCCAGCTTCGGTTCGTGGTTGTCTGCCACTTGGCGTTATCTTTGTCGGTAACGTCCATGTAGTACTCCAGCAGTTCACAGTCACCAATGTGAATTGTCTGGGTTACCATGTCTGGATAGGAGTACTGGGGCACGCCTGCATCCAGCAGCTCAGGATGGTTTTGGGAGTAAACGTACTGCTGAATGCCGCCGCCAGAGCCGCCAATGGCCACGGTATACTCGGGCACGCCGAAGCGTTTGATGAAGTGCTCCTTCACCATGAGGGCGGTTTCACCACCTACCTGAAGGTTATAGTGGGTGTCTGTCTTGGTGCCGGTGGAATAAATAACGGCGTAACCCTTTGCAAGGGTTTCTGGGTTTAACGCACGACTGTCGCTGATACCACCCTGGGTATGCCCGATAGCAACGCCGCCCTGAAAGTGGAACAGCAGCCGGCCATTCCAGTTAGCAGCCGATGTCTCATCAGGCCCATCCCCTAACTGAGCGAGCGTGGCAAAACTGTAGATAAAGCGATTAATGGTGCCCCGTTCCTGACGCACGATGAAATCAACGACGCTACCGTCACTGAGCTGCGTTGTGGCCAGGTCTTCGGGTCGCGAACCATCGTCCGGTAATGGTGCCCAGTTACCTTCGGTGGTGCGGTAGAAAAACTCCACATAGGGCTCAATAGAGCAGTCTTTACTGAGACCAATCTGGTTGTCGTCTGCATCCAGAACCGGAAAGCCGGTATCGCCGTTGGTATCTACCAAAGGCTGTTTATTCAGCTCTGTGGTGACAGTACACACAAACGGATACTGTTGGGGGCCAGAGAACATCGGCCCGGTTACCGGGTATGCGGTTAGCGTAAGATCACTTAACGGCCCGTATTCAACATGGTGGAGTTCCAGCCGATTTTCACCCTGGGAAAGCCCTGCCACCAGAATTTCCGGGCCATTACGCCCCCGTCTCACCACCGGACTGATTTTGGCGTTATTAAGCCAGAACTCCAGGTTTTTCTTTTCTGCTGCAATCGTAGTCGCCTTGCCTTCAAGGCCAACCAGCACAGTATCACCACTGATCTGATCTGGCTCGCTAGACAGGCTAGTGAGATCAAGATCTGGAGAGTTGTTCCCCGATTCTGAAGAACTGCTGGATCCATCGAAGCAGCCGCTGAGCAGCAATGTTATCAAGCCTGCAGCTAGGCCAAATCGCACTGTTTGACTGTTACGCATGCAAATCCCTTCCTTGTTGTATTGTCGCTGGGCGTATCAACAAGCATAGAAGCGGAAGGGATATTGCGACAGAAATGAATTAAGGGAAAAGGCTCAACACACGTCACGTTTCATCAAACACGCAGCCAGAGGCCTTGAACAGCTGTTACTTGATTTAGAACAAGCACCACCATCGCCCCAACATCTCAGTCGCGTTACTGTAATGCAACTCTTCGTTATCTCTTCAGAACATGTAAATACAGCCTTTTAAGCCTGCAATCATTTGTACGTAAATGATTCCTTCTACTAAGGTGTATTTACAGTACATTAAATAGGACGGTCTATGACGCCTACCATTGCCATTCTCCTGATCATTACCTTCGTGCTGTCGACGGTGGGTCTATTGCTGCTGATTTGGTCCATCGCCAATAATCAGTTCAGCCATGGCCAGTCAGCCGCACGCACCATCTTCTCCCCGGGTGAAGAAGGCCACAGCGAGGATCCAGCGCGAGCTGCCGACCCGGCCTTTACTGGCGACAACATTGAACAAGCTGCTGCCATCAAGGCACGCTGGACAGCAGATCAGTCGTCCAAAACAGCGGTGCTAACCTGGCTGAGTTCGGCTGTTTTCTGGCTGCTTCTGGGTTCATTTTTCGGGTTGGTCACCTCTTTGAAAATGCACCTCCCTGAGTTTCTTATATCCAGTGAGTTTCTAACCTTCGGCCGGGTGCGCCCTGTGCACTTGAACGCGGTCACCTATGGCTGGGCATCCATGGCCGGCATAGGTGCAGCGCTATTCCTGATACCCCGGCTGTTCAAAACCGCACTGGCTGGCGGCAGGTACGCCGTGTTTGGCGCGGTTATCTGGAATATCGGCCTGGCGTTAGGGCTGGTCGCCATTACACTTGGCTACTCCGACGGTGAAGAATGGCTGGAATTCCCCTGGCAGATAGACATTCTGTTTGTCTTCGGTGGTGCTCTATGCGCCATTCCCTTGCTGCTGACCGCCGCCAATCGTCAGGTAGAGCATCTTTATGTGACCAGCTGGTATTTAATGGCTGCACTGGTGTGGTTCCCAATTCTGTTCCTGATTGCCAACCTGCCCTTCACCTTTCCCGGTGCGTCTGGCGCCACGGTTAACTGGTGGTTCGCCCACAACGTTCTCGGGCTGTGGGTCACCCCCATTGGTATTGGTATCGCCTACTACATGATCCCGAAAATTCTTGGCCGGCCGATTATCTCCTATCAGTTGTCGCTGATTGGTTTCTGGTCTTTGGCTCTGTTCTACAGCCAGGTGGGTATTCACCACTTGGTTGGCGGCCCCATACCCACTTGGTTGGTAACCCTGTCAATTGTCCACAGTGTGATGATGTCGATCCCGGTGATTACCGTTGCCATTAACCACCACGGCACCATGATGGGTAATTTCAGCCGCCTGAAAGACTCACCCACCCTTCGCTTTGTGTGGATTGGCGCACTCATGTACACGGTTTCTTCGCTCCAGGGCTCGATGGAAGCGCTTCGCAGCGTGAACGTCATTACCCACTTCACCCACTACACCGTAGCCCACGCGCACCTGGGCATGTATGCGTTTCTGAGCTTCATTCTGTTTGGTGCCGTGTACTTCATTATGCCCCGCCTCACCAACTGGGAATGGCCATGGCGCAAGATGATCAGCCTTCACTTCTGGCTGGTAAGCATCGGCATTTTGATTTACTTCGTGTCACTGACCATTGGCGGCTGGATGCAAGGCTCGGCGTTGCTCGATGCCGAAATGCCATTCATGGACATTGTCCGTATGACACTACCCGCGCTTCAGGCCCGCACAATTGGGGGCGCTCTGATGACTCTTGGGCACGTGGTGTTTGCGGTCCATTTTGTTGCGATGTTGATGCATCGTGGAGTCGGCAATGAGCAACCAACCCTCTTCCGCCCTACTGTTAAGGAGCCCACTCGATGAAACGTGCTCTCGCAATCATGGTCGGTGCGGCCCTTATTCTGCTGTTGGCCACACTTACGCTGGTGGTTATGCCGTACCTGCAAATGTCGGCAGAACAGATTCCACCAGATCTCAAACCGTACACTGAAAATGAGCAGCGTGGCCGGCAGCTGTACATAGCCAACGGCTGTGTTTACTGCCATAGCCAGCAACCCCGGGATCCGAGTTTTGCGCCCGGCGACCGAGACCGGGGCTGGGGGCGCCCCTCCGTGCCCGGGGATTACGCTAACGATCAGCCGCACTTGCTAGGCACCATGCGTACCGGCCCTGACCTGTTCAACGTCGGCGCGCGGCTGCCCAGCATAGACTGGCAGCTGCTGCACCTTTACAACCCGAGAACAGTCCACAAAGACAGCATTATGCCGTCTTACCCCTTCCTGTTTCGCCATGTAGACGAGGCGAAGGAGGGTGACAAAGTGGTCTACCTGCCGGCGTCTTTTGGCCCCGAGTCGGGGCAAGTTGTTGCCACCGAAGACGCGCTCGCGCTCGCCGAGTATATGCTCGCGCTTGACCATACCTATCCGGCACCTACCTTGCCGAAAGCCGATAAACCCAAGGAGTAACGTGCGCCATGGACCAGCATGATCATCGCGCTCAGCACCGTGAAGCGCCCGAACCGGAAGAAGGCGCACGCGCCGCTCCCAAAATTGTACTAGCTTGGATAGCCATTCTGATTGTGTGGGGCGTGGGCTACTACGCCTGGCAGATCGGCAAGCCTTTGCAGGGTGGCGATAGCCGCACACCCGTTGCAGCTGAGCATCAGAAATCCAAGCCAGTAGAAAGCTCGAGCTCTGAAAGCGTTGAAGCCTCGGCAAGCCCAGACACGGCGGCTTCAGAGGATTCGGGAGCCGATTCTAGCAGCAGCACAGCAAGCGCAGACGTAGACGGCGAAGCCCTCTTTAGCGCCCATTGTAGCTCCTGTCACCAGGCGACTGGCCAGGGTATCCCCGGCGCGTTCCCACCGCTAGCGGGAAGTAAATGGCTGCAGGCCGACCCCAATATCCCCATCGCGATCGTCCATGACGGCCTGCAGGGTGACATTGAGGTTGCCGGCAATACGTTCCAGGGCATGATGCCGCCACTTGGCGGCCAACTTTCGGACGCAGAAATAGCGGCCGTGCTAAGCTATGCCCGGAATGAATGGGGTAATGATGCAGGCGAAGTCAGCCCAGACACCGTAGCCAAACACAAAGAGCGTTTCGGCGACCGTGGAAGCTGGTCTGCAGAAGAGCTAACGGAGGTTTTCGGGGAACACTAAGATGCCCGACAGCAACACGAATACAGCACAGGAGCCTGGGCTCCAGAAACCAGAGCATCAGGACATCCTGATGATTGAGGGGATGCGCTGTGGCAGCTGTGCTATCGCTGTTGAAGCTCTGCTGAAAAAGCAACCAGGGGTCAGTGACGCTGCCGTCAACTTTGCAGCCGACGTAGCCCTGGTATGTTGGGAAAGCGAAAAGCCGCCGCTCGCTAGCCTCCAGAAAGCAGTTGCTCGTTTGGGGTATCGCCTGCACGGGTCGGTTGACGCTGAGCGAAGCAAATTTCAGGCAGAATCTGTGCGCAAGCATCTGCAACGACGACTGGCGGTTGCGGTTGTTTTTGGCATGTGGAGCATGATGCCGGCTCTGCTGACCTATCTGGCGCCGCTCGGGGTAGTAGAACCGGGGGTACTCTGGCCGCTTGCGCTGGCCAGCGGGCTATTCGCGGTGCCAGTGTTGCTCTACTCCGGTTCGCATTTTTATCGAGTGGGATGGCGCACTCTGATTGCCGGTGCTCCCGGCCTCGATAGCCTGATTTTTATTGCGGTATTTGCCGCCTGCACCATCTCTGTCTGGCAACTCGCCGCTGGCAATCACCACGTGTATTTCGACGCGGCCGTTATGTTGATCACCTTCCAACTGATCGCCAGATTGCTGGACACCAGCGTACGCCGGCGCGCCTCAGAGATTATTCGACGCTACCTTCAAGATGTACCCGAGCAGGTCACCCTGAAAACACCCAGCGGCGATTACGAAGCCCGCCCAGCCAGCGACGTTGAAACCGGCGAATGCATTGTTCTTAAAGCCGGTGAGCAGTTGGCTCTGGATGGCCAGATCCTCCAAGGGTATGGCCAGGCGGATCTGTCGATGCTGACCGGAGAACACCTGCCACAAGCCCTCGGGCCAGGTGCAGAAATGCTGGCAGGTTGCCAGCTGGTGGAAGGCGAGCTTGAACTGTCGGTAACCGCAGGCATTGGCCAGCGCCGCATTGACCGCTTATCCCGATCCATCAGCGCCCTGCTTAGCCGAAAAACCACTTTGCAGCGGCTAACAGACCGTATTGCCCGCATCCTGCTACCTGTTATTTTGATCGCCTCCGTTGTGGCCGTGGTGCTGGCCCTTGTCCAGGGGTTACCTGCCCCAGAGGCCGCAGCCCGCGGGTTGGCCGTTATGATCATCAGTTGCCCCTGCGCACTGAGCTTGGCCATTCCGCTGGTGATCACCATGGGCCACGCTCACATGGTCAACCGGGGTATCGTATTGCGAGATCCCGCTGCGCTGGAAGCCGCTGCTGAGGTTGGCGCGATTGTCTTCGACAAAACGGGCACCTTGACCACAGGCGAGCCAAGCGTAGACCTTATTACGCCCGCAGAGCATTGGACCCAAAGCTCTCTACTTCAGCTGGCCCAAACGATTCTCAGTGAGTCCCAACATCCTGTGGCCAGAGGGCTTAGGGCCAAAACTGAATCCTCTCCCGCGCACACGCCCGGTGGCACCCGGGAAAGCATCTCAGGCGCGGGCACACGTTGGGTAAACGGTGAGAACACCGCATTGGCCGGGCAAGCGAATTGGCTTCGAGAGCAAGGTGTCGAAGTGCCAACCACTGAAGATACCGGAATGAATATCCACATAGCCTGCAACGGACACTATGCCGGGAAGATCGGTTTTCAAGAAACCCTCAGGCCAGAAGCCGCCCCTACCATTTGGCGACTGGCGCGCCAAGGCCACACCATCTACCTGCTCAGCGGCGATACTCGAAACGCCTGCCTGGAATTGGCCAAACGCCTTGGCATACCCGCCAAACACGTGCTTTCCGGTTACTCCCCCGAGCAGAAGCACAGCTTTATGGAAAACCTGGAAAAGCAAACCAACGCGGTATTCGTAGGCGACGGCCTGAACGATGGCTTAGCGCTGGCAGGCGCCAGGCTAGGCATAGCTGTTGGCAATGCGGCCTCCGCCACAGGTGCAGCCGCCGCTGTCTACCTCACAGAAAGCATCGCTAAAGTGCCAGACACGCTGCTACTGGCTCAGCGAGCCCGCACACTTATGCGCCAGAACCTGTTCTGGGCAGTGAGCTATAACGCTCTGGTTGTCCCGCTCGCCGTTTTCGGTTGGGTGCAGCCTGTTATTGCCGCCATTGCCATGTCACTCAGCAGCCTATGTGTTCTGCTCAATAGCCTGCGGATGCAAAAACAGGTGCCCGGTGATGCGCCGGATACTTTGCCAGACACCCATGTCACAGCTTCGCCGGCCTGAGCGACCGCAACAACCCCAAAAAGGTCACGGCCCAGGCAAGTAGCGCAAGGTAGAAAAAACTGATGGGTATGAAGTCGAGAAAGTGAAAGCCCAAGGCTCCCGCCATCTCATAGGTACTGGCGGCGTACATGCCAAGAGGGAACACCGCGCCCCAGTACAAAGGGTCGTATTCCAGTGGGAATTTCTTGTACACATGTCGCCATATCCCCAGGATAAACAACATAGGTATCCACCAGGTTCCCGTCGCCCAGTAGAAAACAGAAAAGCCTTTCAGAAACGGCAGCAGTGAATCCAGGAAAGGCGCGTCTTCCACGTTAACGATTAGAAGAGAGCCTGCCAGTGTCGAAATCGCCATAGCGCCCATGTTGATCCAATACGGAGGCGCAAGGTCACCGGGAGAGAATTTGAAAAACGTGTAGCGGTAGAAGATCAGCGACATCATCCAGATGTACAACATACCGCCCCACAGCCACATGGATAACGCCAGAAAGTTAACGCCAAGCTTATAAGGTTGTGGCATATCCACCGCGATTAACGCACTGAGCACCGCAATTGACTGAGTTGCAACCACCGCCAACAACCACCCACCGGTAATCCCCTTATCCAGGGTCGGCTTTTCCTCTTTAACCGTGAACGCCGTAAATATTGTGTAGATCAGCGTTAGCCAGAGAGCGATCGCAAGCACCCAAAGCACACGGCCGGCCAAGGTAAAATCCGTCAGCAGAATAAACTGACTGCCAAGTACGCTGGAGCCAGCAGGTAAGGTGAAAAAACCGGGGCCACGAAGATGATCTATAACATCGAGCAAAAATTCCCGGCGATAGATCAGAAAGCGAGCAACCGTGGCAATCCACAACACGCCATAGAAACACAGGTTCAGGTAAAACAGGCTCTGCGCCACCAGATCAAAACTCAAAAAATGCGCGGTCAAAGAGATGATGCCCGTGGCCATCACCATACCGAAGTAGGCCGGTGACAGGCCTTTCAAGTCGTGTGTCATACCTGCCCGCCTGCATCCTTTGGTTTGGGAACTACTTATTTTCTGCCCACTGTCCGAATAAGGTGCAGTTTAGTCCACAGCGCGATCCGTTCAAATCTTACACTGCCGACACCGCTAATCGATTTTTCAGGATTGTTTTATGAATATTGCCTGTTTTACAGATTAATTATTCCAGAGGATTATATACATATAGCGATTTATCTGGAGTAAGTCATCATGTGGAAAGGGCTAGGAGTATGCACTGCGCTTACCGTCGGCGGGTTTGCCCTCGCGGAAATCCCCGTTATCCAACAAAGCGGGATCAGCCCGCTGGTCTTCGCACTGCTGCTGGGTATGTTTGCAGGAAACCTGCCCTGGGCTCGTAAAACCGAAGGCCTGGAGCCAGGTTTGAAATTTGCCACACGTTGGCTGCTGCGAGGAGGCATTGTTCTTTTTGGCTTCTCTATTACCCTCGGCCAGATTCTCGCTTTGGGCCCGGGCGTCGTGGCGCTGGATATCATGGTGATGAGCACAATACTTGTGCTTGGCTACCAACTGGGCACCCGTGTGTTCAAGCTAGATGCTGAAACCGCCCTGCTGACCAGCGCCGGCAGTGCCATTTGCGGCGCGGCGGCCATTCTTGCCACGGAAACCACCATACGTCCAAAGCCTGCAGCAACCTCTATGGCCGTCGCCACCGTTGTGCTGTTTGGTAGCCTGGCAATGTTTGTATACCCCGCGCTTTACTCTGTACTGGGCTGGGATGAAAGCCTGTATGGCGTGTATATAGGCGCCACGGTGCACGAAGTAGCCCAGGTTGTTGCCGCAGGCGAGGCCGTCGGCGCCGATGCGCTGGCCAACGCCGTTATCGTAAAACTTGTGCGGGTTATGCTGCTGGTTCCGTTTTTACTGATTGTTGGCCACTGGTGGGTAAGGCGCGAAAAAACAGAGCAGCCAGCACACACAGGTGGTAGCAGCATAACGATTCCCTGGTTTGCTTTCGGATTTGTAGCCATGGTGATCGTAAACAGCGTGATTGCACTGCCAGCAATGGCTCATGAAAACCTGGTTCTGGCGGGCCAAATTGCCCTGGCGATGGCGATGGCAGCACTGGGTTACGAAACACAAATAGATAAGTTACGCAGCCTTGGTTTCAAGCCCTTCTTTCTGGCACTGATACTGTTTGTGGTGCTGATTGGGGAAGGCATGCTGCTTACGCCCCTGCTGATGAGCGCCTGACCTGAGGGACAATGTTCGGGTTTGAGTTCTTTTAAAGCCCGTGGCGTTCGCCCGGCATCCATTGCAACGCACACTAATTTAACCTAATTTAACATTCAGTTAATCTTGCATGGGTAGTATCCTATCTGCTGGTATCTCGACCGCGCGGTTGCGCTCAGGTACAGATGCCAAAAAACAGAATGCTATAAAAACGGGAACCTCAAGCATTATGAATATCACCATTGGTACCTTGTTGGCCTTCAGTTTTGCAGTTTCTCTGATTGCTCTCGCTGCATTGATCTGGGCCATTTCACGCAAGCAATTCCAAGTTACCCAGAAAGACGCCATGTCGATTTTCGAGAATGGCAAGGCAGGCGAATTTGATGATCCGTCTCACCCTGAGGGCAAGCTTCGTGAGGCCACGACCCTCCCGCTCAGTGCAGCAGCCCGGCGATTGTTGGTTCTGGGCTTCGGTACGGCTGTATTTTGGCTGCTTCTGGGGTCTGTTTTTGGTGTCATAGCATCCTTGAAAATGCACCTGCCGGACCTGCTGAATCAAGCGGCACCGCTTACGTTCGGGCGCATGCGTACCATGCACCTGAACCTGGTCGTATACGGCTGGCTATCTCTTGGTGGCATCTCGACCGCCATGTGGCTGATTCCGACCTTGTTCAAAACCCCGCTGCGTAAAGCCGGCATGGCGACTCTGGGCGTTGTACTTTGGAACCTGGGCGTTGCCGGCGGCGTTATTGCCATCGGCAGCGGCTGGACAGATGGCCTGGAGTGGCTGGAAATTCCCTGGCAACTGGATATTCTTCTGGCCGTTGGTGGCGCTTGCCTGGCCATTCCTCTTGTTGTCACAGCGGCACACCGGCAGGTTCACCATATTTACGTATCCGGTTGGTACTATCTGGCAGGCCTGGTGTGGTTCCCGGCACTGTTCTTTTTGGCCAATCTGCCCAGCACCCATTCCGGCGTCCAGCAGGCGACTGTTAACTGGTGGTTTGCCCACAACGTATTGGGGCTTTGGCTGACGCCGCTAGGCTTGGGCGCGGCCTATTATTTCATCCCGAAAATCATTGGTAAGCCGATTTACTCCTACCGTTTATCCCTTTTGGGTTTCTGGGCGCTGGCGTTATTTTACAGCCAGGTAGGCATTCATCACTTAATTGGTGGCCCCGTTCCTACCTGGTTAGTAACTCTGTCGGTCGTCCAGTCGGTAATGATGGTTATTCCGGTTATTGCGGTTGCGATTAACCAGCACGTACTGTGGATTGGTAATTTCTGGGCCATGCGCGAAAGCCTCCCCCTGCGCTTCATTGCCACCGGGGCACTGATGTATACCTTTGCCTCGCTTCAGGGCTCAATGGAGGCGGTACGGGCGATAAATACCGTAACGCATTTCACCCACTACACCGTGGGCCATGCTCATTTAGGGGCTTATGCCTTCGTCGCACTGGTGCTGTTCGGTGCGGTGTACTACATGATGCCGCGCATTCTCAACCGGGCCTGGCCCTTTCCGAAACTGATCAGCGTGCACTACTGGCTAGTCTTCGTGGGCTTTGCTATCTACTTCATTGCCCTCACCGTTGGCGGCTGGGAGCAAGGTCTGGCGATGATGGATGCATCCAAAGACTGGCTGGAAAGCATGGATCTGACCGTCCCCTACCTACAGGCTCGTTCCGTAGGCGGCACGCTGATGACTCTTGGGCATGTGCTCTTTGCCATTAACGTATACGCCCTGTTTGCCGGCAAGCAGCCGGCTGAGGCTTATGCCAGTTCGGCTATCCCTGCCACCGACTCAGGAGCCAGATAAATGAACCGTATCGTTCCTTTGCTCGTTATCGCTCTGGCCATGCTGGCTTTCGCGACGCTGTTGCTGGTAGCTGGCCCGGCCATGCAAATCCGGGATATCCAGGCACCGGCAGGCCTCAAACCCTACACTGAACAAGAGGCCCGTGGCCGTGACCACTACGTTGATCTGGGCTGTGTGTACTGCCACACACAGCAGCCCCGTGACTCGTCCCAGGCTCCAGACACCCAGCGTGGCTGGGGCCGTGCCTCGACACCGGCCGACTATCTGTACGACGCACCCCACCAACTCGGCACAATGCGCACCGGGCCCGACCTGCTGAACGTGGGTGCACGCCTGCCCTCTCAATCCTGGCAGCTAACGCACCTTTATCAGCCCCGAGCCATTATCCCCAACAGTCTCATGCCGAACTTCCCTTACCTTTTTGAAGAAAAAGACAAGGCTGAAGAAGGCGACGTGGTTGTACATCTTCCCCAAAAACTGACTCCAGAGAACAAGGTGGTTGTCGCCCGACAGGAAGCACTGGATCTTGTGGCCTACCTGCTTAGCCTCGACCGAACCTACCCTCCCGAACAACTTCAGTTACGGGACAACGGTTTCCGTACCGACACGTCTGAAGGGCAACTTGATACCTTCGAAGCTGACAGGGAGGCCTCGCTATGAGCAAGCAGCGACCGTCGACAGAAAACTTCGAACCGTTTGAAATGAACAACCCCATTCCCTGGCCGGTTATTGCCGTTGCCCTGACACTGGCTGCGTGGGGACTGTTTACCTTGTTAACCAGTTATATGGCAGCCAATGAAAACCAAGAGCAAACACAGGCGCTCTCGCAACAGGCCGGAGCTGAAACAAGCAGCGACACAGGCAACGCCCAGGTTGCATCACGGAGCGATAGCGATACCGATAGCGATGGCGCCGCGTTGTTTGATAACTACTGCGCATCCTGCCATCAAAATAATGGTGCCGGTATTAGCCGCGCGGTACCGCCATTAATGGGCTCTGCCTGGGTGCTCGGCAGTGGCGAGCAGACAGCGAGCATATTGCTTTTCGGCATCCGTGGCCCAATCAGCGTTCAGGGCCAAACCTACAACGGTCGCATGCCGACCTTCGGCAACACACTGAATGACCATGAAATTGCTGCCATTGTCAGCCACATTCGCTCCACATGGGGCAACAGCGCCAACAGTATCGATGCAGATCTGGTGCGGGCTCAACGGGAGCGTTTCAGCGATCGCGACCAGCCCTGGCAAGGTGGCGCAGAGTTGACCAGCCGCTTTAATCCTGCCCAAACCGGGGAGAAGAACTGATGAAAAAGCAATCGTGGGCCTATCGCACGCAGCTATTATTGGCGCTGGCCACCGCCCCGCTGATGGCTTTGAGCAGTATTCCCGTAATGGCGGAAGACAGCCCAGAGACAAACGATCCGCTGGCCGCAGAGTATTTTGCGCCCCAGATGGTATCCGAACAGGCGTTAACCGATGCCAGAGACGTTGCGATCAATGGCAAAGGCGCAACCTGGTCGTGTGCGTCTTGCCACGGCGATGAGGGTGCGGGTAACAGTACCGCGCCTCGGATCGCCGGTCTTGCACCCGGCTACATCACCAAGCAACTGCACGATTACGTCAGTGGGGCGCGTAAGAACGCCAATATGGAGTACGTCGTGCAAGAGCTGAACGAAGAGCAAATGCTGGCACTGGGCAAATATTACAGCTCCCTGGAAAGCCTCAGTACCGCAAGTCCCGACCTGGGTGGTGATATCAAACGGGGCCGCCAACTGGCTCAGCAGGGCGACTGGAAAGTAGAGGTGCCAGCGTGCTTCTCCTGCCACGGCTCGTCGGGATGGGGCATCAGCCAGGCCTTTCCGGCTCTGGCGGCACAACACCCCAGCTACACCGCCGTACAATTAAGTAACTGGAAAAGCGGTCGTCGCAGCAACTCACCGGTGAAGCTGATGCACGGTGTGGCAATGGCACTTTCGGATGATGATATCCGTGCGGTAGCAGACTACCTCGCGACACTGCCACCGCCCCAGAATGCGACAGACAACAGCGCACAAGCCGGAAACTGATCACCACAGCCGTGCTTGAGGAGACAACCAAACCATGAACACTCATAACGAAAATCAGCAAAAATCTACCGCAACCCGAATGATATACGGCGTGCTTGGGGCTGTGGTGTTATTTGTTATTGGCTCCGTGCTTTACCATTACGACGTGCTTGCCAAGCTCACAGACTCATACAGTGAACCGTCCACCAGCCAGCAGGCATCCGAAGACGCACGCGAAGCGCGTCAGAATTTGGCGGATGAGCGCAAGCAATGGGACGAGTCGGTAACCGCCACAGCACCGGTACAGCCAACGGGCCAAGGAGGTTATTACACCCCACCTGAGGCAGACGATATCCCGGACGACGAATTTGGCGACTCGGTACGCCGTGGCCGGGAGATATTTACCAACACAGGCACCAACGCCGGCGAGTTTGTGGGTAACGATCTGGCCTGCGCCAACTGCCACCTGGACGCCGGGCGCCTGGAACACGCGGCTCCCATGTGGGCGGCTGCGGTCAGCTACCCCGCCTATCGTGGCAAAAATAAACGTATCAACACCATGGAAGACCGTGTAAACGGCTGTTTTACCTATTCCATGAACGCTCAGGATTCTGAACACGGTGCGGCCCCACCAGCCGGACATCAGGTTTACAAAGATCTGCAGAGCTACTTCTACTGGATGGCCGACGGTCTGGCGTTGAAAAGTGAGCCGCCTGGTCAGGGCTACCCGACACCACCCGAAACCGACCTGGGCTATGACTGGCAACGAGGTGAGCAGGTTTATGCAGACAACTGCGCCGTTTGTCACGCCACAGATGGCCAGGGTCGTAAAGATCTGAATGGTCGCTATATGTTCCCCCCGCTGTGGGGGCCTGAGAGCTTTAATTGGGGTGCTGGTATGCACCGCGTAAACACGGCCGCAGGATTTATTCAGGCAAATATGCCGCTGGGCAAGCGCTATAGCTTGAGCGATCAGGAATCGTGGGATGTGGCCGCCTATGTCATGAGCTTCCCTCGCCCTGCCGATCCGCGCCTATCAGACACCAACGGTGTCGACGAAACCACGGACAAGTTTCACCAGCACAAAGATTACCACGGAGAGACCATCCGCGGTATAAAACTGGGCGAACCTTTAACCGACGCGTCCTGGGGCAGATTCATGGAACAAAATTTTAGTCATCAGGTGCGCTAGTATTTACACTCAATAAGGACTCTATTTTATGGCACTTAAACTAAACATTGTAATCTGCAGCACTCGGCCTGGCCGTATTGGCCCGTCTGTAGCTACTTGGTTTCGGGACTTTGCCGCAGACAACTCCAACTTTGACTGCGAACTGGTAGATCTGGCAGATTTCGACCTTCCGGTTTACAACGAAGCCAAACATCCACGTTCAGGCAGTTACGAGCACGCACACACCAAAAGCTGGTCAGAAAGCGTGAACGCAGCCGACGCCTATGTATTTGTAACGCCTGAGTACAACTTCTGCCCACCCCCGGCATTTGTGAACGCACTGAATTACGTTTACAGCGAATGGAATTATAAGCCCTGCGGGTTCGTAAGCTATGGCGGCGCAGCCGGCGGGGTGCGTGCAGCAACTCTGGCTCGTCAGCTGGTAACCACGCTGAAGATGATGCCGATGGTTGAAGGCGTCATGGTGCCCATGGCATGGAACCATCTGGACGACAACAAAGTATTCCACTCCAACGACCTGATCGACCCTTCCGCCACGGCGATGCTGGCAGAGCTGGAAAAATGGGCCGCTGCGCTGAAAACCATGCGTTAAACGAAGCTGAACAGGAAGGACAAACAACGGAGCCCTGAGCGGGCTCCGTACAACAGGTCTCAGAACAAGCTAGCGTTCAGCCACATATGGGTTGCAATGGACGCTATATATCCGAGGGCGATCACCGGTGTCCAGCGCAGGTGCGTCATGATGGTGTAATAGCCCCGAGCCTGACCCATAAGCGCTACGCCAGCCGCCGAGCCGATGGATAGCATGGAGCCGCCCACACCTGCCGTAAGCGTTACCAGCAGCCACTGGCCATGGGACATATCCGGCTCCATGGAAAGTACGGCAAACATCACCGGAATGTTGTCGACAATAGCAGACAATACACCCACGGTAATGTTGGCACCCGTCGCATTCCACCCTATATATAACAACTCGGACACCTCTGACAGGTAGCCGATGTATCCAAGCCCCCCCACACAAAGCACAACGCCATAGAAAAACAGCAGCGTGTCCCACTCGGTGCGGGCCATGGGGTTAAACACGTCAAAAGGTACCGCTTGGTCGAGCCGCGCTAACAACCGGGTATTGTGATGATTCTCCGCCCACACACGCTCACGGGCAACGCCGCGCTTAAAGCTCATGCGCAGGTAGTAACCCAGCAACTGCAAGTAAGCCAAGCCCATCATCATGCCAACCACAGCCGGCAGGTGCAGGAAGTTGTGCCCCAATACGGCGGTAGTGATGGTCAGCAGGAACAGAGCAACCGTACGGCGAGCGCCACGCTTCATAATCACCGTATCTGTGGCTTTCCCAGGTGGCTCACCTGGAATGGCAAAGCTCATAATAATGGCTGGCACCAGATAGTTGACCGCAGCCGGAATGAATAACCGGAAGAATTCTGCGAATTCCACCACACCTTTCTGCCAGACCATCAGGGTGGTGATATCGCCAAACGGCGAGAAGGCGCCGCCGGCGTTTGCCGCAATCACGATATTGATACAGCCAAGACCAATAAAACGCGGGCTGTTTTCGCCCACCTTCAACAGCACGGCGCACATCAACAAGGCGGTAGTCAGATTATCGGCGATAGGCGAGATGAAAAAGGCAAGTAAACCGGTAATCCAGAACAGGCTCCGATAGCTGAAGCCTTTATTCACCAGCCAGCCACGGAGCGC
Source organism: Marinobacter sp. (assembly GCA_052089485.1). GTDB lineage: Bacteria > Pseudomonadota > Gammaproteobacteria > Pseudomonadales > Oleiphilaceae > Marinobacter. Next base: position 23,325 of record JBQCZX010000006.1, read on the forward strand.
ATCAAAAAGCTGACGTTCCTCCATGGCGTTTATGTAAGTCATCGCCACCAGCAGGAACAGCAAGAGCTCGGAGTATTCCAGAAGGTTGTGCTTCAATGCCGCATTGGCGCTTTCTGTATCGCCATTCATCGCCGCTGCACCAGCGACTAGAAACCATATCAGGCCCGCCGCCAGCAACACCGGCTTGGACTTACGCAGGTGCAACTTTTCTTCAAGCATGACAAACGCGTAAGCAACCACAAAAATCGCAATCGCAATGTAGCCCACAGGGTGGTGCGTGAAGCTTGTTATGCCGGATTCTGCAGCATTGGCAAGGGTGCCGAACCCAAGTGCAAACAGCCCGGATATGACCAGTGCCATCCGCGGAACAATACGCTGATGGCCTCGCCGGGCGGGTATAGTTTCAGAACTTCGGTTTTCAATCATGGTACCTAGCTCAAGAAGGGTGTGTAGGAAGGGTTAAGAAACAGGGCAAGTTTAGCAGACCAGATACTCACGTGGTTTGACCTAAGTCGTTCGCAAGCTATTGTCTGCAACGTTACCCTAAAACCCATCCATCAAAACCGCTGATAGCAACGGTCCCCACGCTCAAGCATCTCGGTATTTAGCTATACAGAGACACGATCACCTCTGTGTATTTCTCATAAATTTTACTTCGACGCACTTTCATGGTGGCGGTCACCTCATCATCATCGTGATCCAGCTCTTTACTCAGCAAGTGGAAACGCTTGATCTGGGCCACTTGTGGCAGCGTGTCATTGCCCTTGTTCACCTCTGTCTGAATCAGTTCCTGCACCTTTTCATGCTCGGTTAAGCTACGAAACGTGGTGTAGGCAATACGCTCCTGCTCCGCCCACTTTGCGGCTGTTTCGAAGTCCACTTGAATCAGCGCTGAAACGTACTTGCGAGCCTCACCAATCACAATGCACTCTTTAATATAGGGGCTCGCCTTGATGGCATTCTCAATTTCTGTGGGCGACAAGTTCTTGCCTCCCGCAGTGATCATGATGTCTTTTAGCCGATCAACAACTCTCAGCTGCCCTTCCTGCCACTCGCCTACATCGCCGGTGCGCAGCCAGCCATCCTTCAGGGTTGCCTCTGTTGCCTCATCGTTCTTGTAATAGCCCTTAAACACTGTGCCACCACGCATGATGATTTCATTTTGCTCCCCCAACTCGACTTCCACGCCGGCAACGGCGGTACCCACCGTGCCAAGGCACACATTATCCAGGCGTTGGGCTGTGGCCACGCCGGTGCTCTCCGTTTGGCCAAATACCTCAACCAGAGGAATACCCAGAGTGCGGAAGAACTGCACAATGCCCGTTGAGATTGGTGCCGCACCGGTCAGTGCAATAGTGCAACAACGCAGCCCGATAAAATTCTGCAGGGCACGAAACACCAGCCAATAGTGAATATTGAAGGTGAGCTTATCCCCCAGACTCCACTGGGCTTTTGGCTTGGTTGCCAGCGGTTCACAGGCTTTCATAGCCCGATTAAAAAACCCCTGCCGCAAACGTCCGGTTTCCTGCATCTTGATATAGATGGCGGAGTGGAGCTTTTCCCAAATCCGCGGAACCCCCAGGAAAAACGTGGGCGCGATCTCCCGAAGATCTTCCTGAACCGTACGCAGGCTTTCACCAAAGCTCACAGCACTGCCTGCATAAATGGGGGCAATGTTGGTCAGCGCTTGCTCGGCCACATGGCACAGCGGTAGATAGGACAGGCTTGTGCTGTGCTGATCCACTCCCATTAGCTCAATCAACCCGGGCGCGCCGGCCTGCAGATTGCCCCAGCTAATTATGGCGCCCTTGGGCCGGCCGGTGGAGCCGGAGGTATAGATCATCAGGGCTGTGTCGTCCATCTGCTGGCTGTCGAGCAGTTCGTCAATCAACTCAGGATGGTTGCTCTCGAACTCCCGCCCCATAGCCTCTATGTCTTCAAACGGAGACGGCGGCGACGAATAGGCGCGCAGCCCTTTGGGGTCAATAACGATATTGTGTTTAAGCTGCGGCAACTGAGGCCAGGCTTCCAGCACCTTGTCGGTCTGTTCCTGATCTTCACACACCACCATTTCTGCATCGCTGTGCTCAAGCACGTATGCCACTTCATTCCAGGGGCTGGTGGGATACACGCCCACGCAGATACCCTTTATCAGGCCGATACCCATTTGGGCGATTACCCACTCCACTCGGTTTTCCGAAATAATGGCTACGTGGCCACCTTCAGATAAGCCAAGCGCACGCAGGCCCAGACCGAAGTGCCGGGCGCGCTGATAATAATCCTGCCAAGAGAACGCTTGCCAGATGCCGAAGTCTTTCTGTCGAAGTGCCAGCTTATCCGGGTGCTCTTTCGCGTGGGCCCGGAGCATTTGGGTAAGCGTTAAGTCGCGAATCTGCGGTGTTGTCATGACAGCCACCGTTTACGACGCTTGTAGTGTTTGATGTCCCGGTAACTTCGCGCCTCACCTTCTTTGCCGCCAACCCCGAGATAGAACTCCTGCACATCCTCATTGGATGACAGCTTGTCCGCTGGGCCATCAATCACAATTTTGCCGTTCTCCATGATGTAGCCATAGGACGCAATTGCCAGAGATACCGCCGCATTCTGCTCCACCAACAATATTGCCGTACCCTGCTCCCGGTTGATGCGGGCGATGATGGTGAATATTTCCTCAACCAACTGAGGTGCCAGGCCCAGCGACGGCTCATCCAGCATGATCAACTCTGGCTGAGCGATCAGGGCACGGCCAAGCGCCAGCATTTGTTGCTCCCCGCCAGACAGGTAACCCGCAAGCTGTTTGCGCCGCTCCCGGAGGCGGGGAAAATAATCGTAGACCAACTCGTAGGCATCGCACAGTGACTGCTTGCGCCCGCTCAGGGCATAAGTTGCTGCCACGAGGTTTTCCTCAACGGTCAGATCCTCAAACACCCGACGGCCTTCCATCACATGAAACAGCCCGTCACGAACCAGCTTTTCCGGCGCTGCGCCCTTTAATGCACGGCCTTTGAAGCGGATCTCACCGGCCGTCACTTCACCGTCCTCCAGAGCCAGCAACCCAGACACGCTTTTGAGCGTGGTGGATTTACCGGCACCGTTGGATCCCAGCAGCGCCACAATGGCGCCCTGGGGAACACGCAGCGACAGGCCCCGGAGAACCTGCACCGCCTTGTTGTAAACCACTTCTATGTTGTCGATTTCCAGCAAGGCTTCCATACAGCGTCTCAGTCGAGGTGAATCCAATCGGATACCGGCTCATAGCGGGCTTCTTTGGCATTCACACGCCAGATACGACCCACCGGAAACGACATATCCTTCACGGTTACCGGAACACCAATAATGCCGCCGGTATCCCAATCCTTGATGGAGGCCAGAGACTCGGCCATGTTGTCGGCGGTCAATTCCTTGCCGGCATCCATGGTGCGCTTGATCACCTCGGTCCAGACCATGGCGTTGAACCAGCCTTGCATGTATCCGGTGGGGCGGTAGCCGGCATCCGGATCACTCTTTTGTGCCGTGGCGCGCAGTGCGTCGAGCATGGGGCCACCTTCAGCGCTGTCATAATAGTTGTACGGCATCACACCCATATAACCGTCGGCGTCCGCACCCATCTTGTCGATGATGAGCTTGTCAGTAGACCAGAACGTACCCATAAACTGGGTGTCCAGGCCCATCTGCCGCATTTGCACCATAAACTCGTTGATGGGTGACAACACATACCCGTGAAAAACCACGAAGTCCGGGCGCGCCCGACGCAGTTTCAACACTTCCGCAGACACATCCACACTGCCAGGCTTGGTAACAATCTCTTCCACAACTTCAAGACCCATCAAAGCCGCCTTCGCCTTGCCGCTTTCAATAGGGTCCTTACCAAACTCGGTATCGCTGTATACGAAGGCCACGGTGGGCTTATCATCGTCTTTGCCCTGGCTGGAAATATACTCAAGAATAATCCCGAACATTTGGGTGTAGTTCGGGCCGGGAACAAACTGATAAGGGTATTTTTCATTGTCCGTTAGAGCGGTGGCGAAGGACGCGCCACTCATCAGCGTGGTGCCTCGGCTGTTCAGTTCTGAGGCAATGGTTTTCATAAACGCGGTGCTGTCGCCATAGTAAACTGGGACCTTGTTGCTGCCGGTAATTTTCTTGAAGGCGGCCACGGAACGGTCGACTTCATAGCCGGTGTCTTCCATTACATACTTCACCGGATGGCCGTTGATTCCGCCCTCGCTGTTGATCCAGCTTGTGTAGTCCGTCAGGCCGGCATGAAGATGAATGCCCGCGAAGGCAAACACGCCAGACAGCGGGATGGAACCACCAAATACGATGGGATCTTTGTCCTGCGCTATTGCGGGCGTTGCTACCACCAGGGCAGCAGCGATACTGCCGATACCTGCGAGCCGGCGGCCCTTGCTGAGGATGCTTTTGAACATGTTCCTTCTCCTTGCGGCTTTTTGTTGTTAAATCCACTAGTTCCTGAAAGGCCATAAACTGAAAAAGCGCCGTATACGGTGCCAAATCTCCGCCAGCCCGTGCGGTTCAAAAATAAGGAAACCAACGATCAACGCGCCGAAGATGATTTCAAGCATCGGCGACATGAATATCGGTGCGTTTGGGTAGAACGGTGTGAGGGCCGCGGTGAGCAGGCTGAGCACTTCCGGAATCAGCGTCATGAAGGCTGCACCCAAAATACCACCCAGCAGGTTGCCCATGCCGCCAACAATGACTGCCGCCAGATAAAAAATGGACATGGATAGCGGAAAGCTTTCCGGTGTGACCACACGGTAGAAGTATGCAAACAGGCCACCTGCCACGCCGGCATAAAAAGAACTCAGCGCAAAGGACATCAGCTTGTAACGCAGCAGATTGATGCCCAATATTTCAGCCGAAATATCCCTATCGCGGATCGCGATAAAGGCGCGACCAATTCGGGTTCGAAACACGTTTTTGGCGGCAAGCACCATTAGCACCGCCAAAGGCACGATGACAAAGTACATCTCAAAGTCGCTTTTCAGCTTCAGCCCGAACAGGTGCGCCGGCTCCAGGCTTAGCCCGCCCATGCCGCCGGTGGCCGATTCCCACTCAGCAAAGATGAAATGAAGAAAAACACTGGCGGCCAGGGTGGCAATGGCCAAATAGAGCCCTTTCACCCTGAGGGATGGAAGCCCCACCAGAATACCCACAGCCGCAGCCAGTAACCCGGCAAGCAGCAGTGTGATCGGGAAAGGCAGTGCCGTGTTCAAAGACAACCAGGCTACGGTGTAACCACCCACCCCCATAAAACCCGCTTGGCCCAGAGAAATCAGGCCAGTGAAACCGGTGAGGATGTTCAGCCCGGTGGTGCTGATAACCGCAATGCCGACTAAGCAGCCCATATACAGCAGATAGGCATCCGCCATAAACGGAAAAACAGCAAGCGCTAGCACAAAGGCCGCGAGCCAGGCATTCTGAGTGGAGCTGGTCCAGATAGCCTCATCGGCCTGATAACTCTCTTTGGCGTCACCGATGCGCATTTTAGACTCGCTCTATGTCGTGGGTGCCAAAAAGGCCATAGGGGCGCAGCACCAGAATCACCGCCAGTACCGCAAACGTTGCCGGCATGCGATACGCACCGCCCAAGTACGCGCCTGCGACCGTTTCCAGCCAACCAATAAACACACCGGCAATCAGCGCACCCAAAATGCTATCGAGGCCGCCCACAATCACCACCACCAACACACTCAAACCTATGGCACCAAACTGTGGGCTTAGGCCACCGGTTGCCGCAACCAACACCCCCGCAAGCGACGCTGCAAGAGAGCCGAACACCCAGGACAAATTGAACACCCGCCGCACGTTGATACCCATGGAGTAGGCCGCGGCCTGATCCGAAGCCGTCGCTCGCAACGCAATACCACCGCGGGAGAAGCGAAAATACAGCAGATAAAGGATGAGCAGTGCGGCACCTATGAGAAAGCCATAAGCAATTTTGGGCGCCAGATACATCTCGCCGATGAACACCGGCTTACGAGGGAGAAAACTCGGAAGAAGCTGTGGATCAGCGCCCCATATCAGTTCTACCAACCCCACCAGAATACTGGCAATACCAATGGTGACCATGACCACTGAAATAGACGACTCCCCCAACATCGGGCGAATCATCACTTTTTCAATTACTCCACCCAGCACACTCCCACCCAGCACCGCCAACGGCAGGGCCACCCAGGGAGACATTTCCATGCCGCCGGCAAAGGCCAGAAACAGGTAAGCGGCGAACATCATGATCTCGCCGATGGCGAAGTTGATTACTTTGGTGGCTTTGTAAATGATCACAAAACCCAACCCAATCAGGGCATAGAGACCACCCATGGCCAAGCCCGCAAGACTGATTTCCCCAAAAAACAACCAATCCACTCAGGCCACCTCGGTTTCAGGGTTCAGTTTCTTGCGCAGACTGTCCATATCGCTGGTGCCCAAATACGCCTCGATGACTTCCGGATTGTTCTGCACCTCCGCAGGCAGGCCTTCCGCAATCACCTGGCCAAAGTTGAGCACCGCAATGTGGTCGGAAATGTCCATAACCATGCCCATGTCGTGCTCCACCATGAGCACGGTTACGCCCCATTCTTCCCGGATATCCAGAATAAACCGGGCCATGTCTTCCTTTTCTTCCCGGTTCATCCCCGCAACTGGTTCATCCAGCATCAGCACCTTTGGCTGCATGGCCAGGGCGCGAGCCAGCTCCACCCGTTTCTGCAGCCCGTAGGACAAACTAGCCACCGGCTTACGCCGAATATGATCAATCTCCAGAAAATCGATGATGTGCTGCTCTATGTGCTGGCGCACGGCCATTTCTTCACGCCGTGCCGCACCAAAATACGCCAACGAACCCAGCAGGCCACTTTTCATGTGCACGTGGGCGCCAAGCTTGATGTTATCGAGCACCGTCATGCCCCGGAACAGGGCAATATTCTGAAAGGTTCGCGCCAGGCCCATGGCGGCCCGGGCCGGCGGCTTTGTCCCTGTCAGCACCTCGCCCTGATAACGAATACTGCCCTGCTGGGGTTTATAAAAACCGGAGACGCAGTTAAACAGCGAGGTTTTGCCAGCGCCATTGGGCCCGATCACTGTGGTTACTGTGTTTTCCGGCACGCAAAAACTGACATCCTGTAGTGCTTTCACACCACCAAATGAGAGCGAAAGATTATCGATTTCGAGGATACTGGGCATGATTCCCCGCACGTCCGCAGCTTGTGGTTATTGTTTTTTAGTGAACATCAGGTCTGTTGCCTGTGTTAGATTAAAAGTAGCCTATTCATTCATAAACACCAAGGCAGTCTGCTCTATAACTCTCAATAGCTATCCGCATACCCTTGGTGAGGGAATCCACAGTCATGACAGCCAGCCTGGTAATCTCCGCGTTCGACGATCAAACCGGTGTCGCAACCCTGACGTTCAATCGACCCGACGTTCTCAATGCCATCAACGTCCCCATGGCCGAGGCGTTCCTGAGCGCGGTCAAAGCACTAAACGAGCAATCCGGATTACGCTGCATTGTGATGATTGGGGCTGGAAGAGCGTTTATGGCAGGTGGCGATGTCGCCAGCATGGCAGGCTCTCCCGAACACACCAAAGAGGTCATTAACGGCCTGCTTATTCCTCTCAACGAAGCCATTCTCCTGCTGAGGAGTATGGATGCGCCGATAATTGCCGGCGTGAAAGGCGCTGCCGCAGGTGCCGGGCTGAGCCTCGCGCTGATGGCAGATCTGATCGTAGCGGAGGAAAACGCAAAATTTCTTATTGCCTATAACGGCATAGGTGCGGTACCAGACTGCGGTGGCACCTGGTCTTTATCCCACAAGATAGGCACCGCACGCGCCACGGAAATGATGTTGCTTGGCCGCACGCTCACCGCTACAGAAGCGAAAGACTGGGGATTGCTGACCGAGGTCGCCTCGTCAGATTCCTACGACGAAACGCTGGCGGCCACCGTAAAGCGGGTTGCCAGCGGCCCAACAAAAGCGTTTGGCGCCTTTCGACGGCTTGTTGAGCAAGCGGCTGGTAGATCGCTGGCAGCGCAACTCGACGCTGAGCACAAAGCCTTTTTGGAAGCCGCAGAGACCGCCGATTTTCAAGAAGGCGTGTCGGCCTTTGTAAGCAAGCGACCCGCTGCATTTACAGGCAAGTAGCCAGTTTCCAGCGCCGATTAGCCCCGGTTTTTCTCCCAAACCGTCAGCTCGGAAAAGCTATGTTGAAACTTGTTGCGGGTTTCGCGGATCACAAACGGTAGACCTCTGGGCTCCATTACCAGAGTAAAGTGTGGCGTCAGCATGTCGCGCAACCCGTCAAAGGTTGTGTAGTCCTCGCCGTCTTTCTGGAAACCGCCCACCCACTTATCCTTCGGCGTGTAGTCTTCCAGCCAAGTGTAAGGCGAGGCAATCAGCAACAGGCCATCATCATTTATTCGTTCGTGAATGCGGGTCAGGAACAATGAAGGGTCGTACAGCCGGTCTATCAGGTTGCCAGCCAGCACCAAGTCATAACCGGTGAATTCTGGCTTAAGATCGCAGGCATCTCCCTGATGAAAGGCTACCCGCTGGGCAGTGTCTTCCAGATCCAGTGATGCCAGGGAACGCTCCTCATAACTCACCAGTGCACCCTCTTCAGGGCGAGCGTAACGAACCACTTTATCCTGGGCCATTACCCTGCATTGCTCAACAAACTTGTTGGAGAAATCGATGCCATCCACATGGGCAAAAACCCGGGCGAGCTCAAAACTGGTGCGCCCACAGGCACAGCCTATATCCAGCGCTCGGCTTAGTGTACGACCATCCAACGCATCAATGGCCACTTTTGCCAGCCCACGGGGAAAATTGGCTTCGCCGTGCCACTGCTCACCAAAGTGAAACTCCAAATACTGGGCCAGTGTGGTGTCGTCTTCGTAATAAGCGTTTTGCTGCACAGTGGTTTCCTTCACAGTCATGGGCGTTACCATGCCCCCACCCATTTGAAATGGCTCGGGGCATCGCTGGCTTCAGATGTTATCGTAGCATTATGTCTTCATCGATATTCGACCTCCTCAGCATCAGACCAAAGAGCACAATCCGGGAGCACTATGAGCAACCACCCTGAGTATTCACTTTTGGAACTCGCCTCAGTTCGTGAAGGCGAATCTGTAGGCGCCACATTGGAAAACAGTGTGGCCTACGCCCAGCATGCCGAAACACTCGGCTTCAAGCGAATCTGGCTGGCCGAGCACCATAATATAGAAGGCATCAGCAGCTCCGCCACCTCGGTGCTGATTGGCCATATCGCGGGCAAAACCCATAGCATCAGGGTAGGTTCTGGTGGCGTCATGCTGCCCAACCACCCGCCTCTGGTGATCGCCGAGCAGTTCGGCACTTTGGAAAGCATTTACCCAGGCCGCATTGATCTGGGTCTTGGCCGGGCACCAGGCACCGACCCCATCACAGCTCGCGCGCTGCGACGCGATGGCATGGGAGCCGAACAGTTCCCACAAGACGTAGCACAACTGCAAGCCCTGCTCGCGCCACTGCAGCCCGGCCAAGCGGTTAAAGCCATTCCCGGCGCTGGTACCAAGGTGCCTGTGTGGTTGCTCGGCTCAAGCCTCTATAGTGCCCAGCTTGCAGCCATGCGCGGCTTGCCTTATTCGTTTGCTGGGCACTTCGCTCCGCGCTTGTATCGCGAAGCCTTAAAAGTCTACCGAGACAACTTCCAGCCATCGGAGCAACTGAAAGAGCCTTATGCCATTCTGGCGGTGCCCGCCGTACCAGCCGGCACGGTGGAAGAAGCGAAGTACCTGGCAACCACCAGCTACCAACGCATTCTCTCGCTTTTCAAGGGCCAGCCGCTTTGGCTGAAACCGCCTGTGAAATCCATGGACGGGCTCTGGAGCGCCGGCGAAGAGGCGACCGTAAAGGATTTCCTGGGGCTTCAGGTACTCGGCGATGCCGCCGCCATCAAGAGCCAGCTTAACGAACTGTTGGGCAGTGTGAATGTGAATGAGGTTATGTTCACAGTGGACATTTATGACCCTGAAAAGCGCTGTCATGCGCTGGATATACTCGAGGAAACCCGACGAGGCCAGGCGCTATGACTACAAAAATGACCCATGTATTTCTTTCCCATGGCCTGGAGAGCGGCCCTGGGAGCACCAAAATCCAGGCACTGAAAGCCTTGGCGGAGACGTTCGAGAGCGTTCAGGCACATGCCATTGACCACCGGAGCAGCAAAGACCCAGCGGTTCGCCTTGCACAGATGAATGATGCGATTTCTGCCAGCGGTGCAGTCCCGGAAAACATTATCCTTGTTGGCTCCAGCATGGGTGGCTGGGTCTGTGCCCAGACCAGTGCACAAACACCGGTTTTGGGGTGTTTCTTGCTGGCGCCGGCACTCGCGCTGTCGGGCTACCCTCAGTCCAATCCTCGCATCCAGGCACAGCACGTACAACTCATTCACGGTTGGGATGACGATGTGGTGCCAGTGATGCCTGTTATCGAACTGGCCCGCCAGCAAGCCTTGCCAACACTGGTCTTACCCGATGGCCACCGATTGGCAAACAGTCTTGAGAGAGTTGTAGAGGAATTTAGAGACTTTCTTGCTAAAACCGGTAAGGTTTGCCAACTTTCAGGTATAGACCGGCTAAACACCGAGGAAGGGTAAAGGAACAAATGCAATGAACGGAATAAAAAAAATCACCAGACTGGCTGGAATTTCCGCCTTTATACTCGGGACATTCACGATAACCAACCTCGCCGGTGCCGCGACTTGGCGCTACGCGCACGAGGAGAATAGAGGCGATGTGCAAGATGTGTACGCGCAAAAGTTCAAGGAACACATAGAGAACAACTCCGATCACACCCTTCAGATATATCGCTTTGGTGAGCTTGGGGAGTCTGATGACATCATGGAACAAACCAAGGCCGGTATTCTGAACTTTGTTAACCAGTCGCCTGGCTTTACTGGCGCGCAGATTCCGGAAGCTCAGATCTTTTTCATACCATACCTCATGCCCACTGACCGGAGCGCGGTTCTCGAATTCTTCCGCAACAGTAAGGCCATCAACGAAGACTTCCCAAAGCTATACGCTGATAACGGCCTGACACTCCTGAGCATGTACCCGGAAGGCGAAATGGTCATTACAGTTGACGAAGCCTTCACCTCGCCAGAAGGCCTGAAGGATAAAAAAATGCGGGTTATGACCAACCCATTGCTGTCGGCAACCTACTCCGCATTTGGTGCTATTCCCGCGCCACTGCCCACCGGTGAGGTTTATGGAGCCCTGCAAACCAGCATGATTAATGGCCAGGAAAACCCACTTTTCTGGATTGAATCCGAAAGGCTCTATGAGGTTTCCCCAAACCTGGTCTATACAAGCCACGGCTGGTTCACCACCGCCGCTATGGCCAACAAACGCTTTTACGACAGGTTACCCGTCGAGGATAAAACACTGATTGAGGACGCAGCGGACTACGCCTTTGAGAAGGTTACTATTCACATTACAGGCCTTGCGGAGAAAGCCCTAAAGAGAATAAAAAAGAACAGTGACGAGGTAACAGTTACCCGTTTGAATGACACTCAAATTGAAGCCTTTAAAGCGCGAGCGCCTCAAGTTGAAGAGAAATTCATTGAGATGACGGGGAACAGCGGCAAGGAGCTACTTCAGCAATTCAAGAAGGATTTGAATAACGTACAGGATTAGCGCTAACCAACCTTGATAAAATGCAAGGTGGCGAAGGTTGTCCGATGCCTGTACTCTCATAATACGTACAAGCCGTACCACGGGGGCTGGTTGTTCGCCCCCGCCCCGGCTTCCTTAGCGGCGCAGCCTGGTGTTAATGGCAGCGCTAATGGCCGTCTAACAAAACGGGACGAGACATGGACGAAACGGATCAAGCCAATCAGAAAGAAGACCCAATCAAACACAATGCTTTCCTTTCGGCACTCAACTCCATAGACAAAGGTCTTGGCTGGATAGAGAAAACTATAATATCCACCAGCATTCTGCTGATGGCGCTGCTAATGAGTGCACACGTCGTAGGAGGCCTCCTTTTCAATAAAGGGATTCCGGGCACCTACGAAGTCACTGAAATGCTCATTATCGTGATCACCTTCGTAGGCGTCGGCTACGCAGCACGCTGTGCGCGGCACATTCGCATGTCAGCAATCTACGACATGCTGAGTGAGCGCCCCCGCAAGGTTCTGATGATTATTCTCAGCATTGGCACTGCTGTTCTGATGTTCTATTTTGCGTACAAGTCAGCCCAGTACGACATCGCACTGTATGGACGCGGCCGTGTCAGCTCATCCCTGAATATACCCCTGTGGACAGTCAACTTGGCTCTACCCATTGGTTTCACGCTTGCCGGGATTCAGTATGTTCTGGTGACACTCCGAAACCTGTTCAGCGAAGGTATCTATCGCTCGTTTACTGAGAAGGAAGAGTTTAACGAGCTACCACTGGATGACAGTGGTGAGTCCCATATGCCCGACGGCCCCATGGGTCCCTGACGGTCTAGCTGCAACTCGCAGATATGTATCTTAAGCGCACAATAGGCTGATTTCGGGGGAAAACAATGCTGACTTTACTAATAATAACGATGGTGGTGCTGCTGTTACTGGGGTTTCCGATGATGGTTCCCCTGGCGGTAGGCACGCTGTTCATGATGTTTACGGGCATGACATTCTTCGGTCCGGATCAGGCCATCAGCTGGATGGTCTCAGGTGTTGGTAGCTGGGTACTGGCTGCCGTACCCATGTTCATTTTTGCGGCTGACATTTTAACCAAGGGCCACACCGCCAACCGACTTCTGGATGTGGTTGATTCCTTTACCCGGCACATACGTGGCGGCCTGCCAATTACAACGGCAGCGTCTTGCGCCCTGTTTGGTGCGGTGTCTGGCTCAACCCAAGCGACCGTTGTCGCCATGGGTGGCCCCATGCGCCCACGACTACTCGCCAAAGGTTACTCAGACAGCTTCGCACTGGCCTTGATCATCAACGCCAGTGATATCGCCTTGCTGATTCCACCAAGTATCGGGTTTATCATCTACGGCGTGGTCATGAAAGCGTCTATCGGCGATCTGTTCCTTGCCGGGATTTTGCCGGGCCTCCTTATTCTCGTGATGTTCTCCATCTACTGTTATATCGGCGCCCGCATCAAAGGAATCGAGCCAGACCCTCGCGCATCTTGGGGTGAACGATTCCTCGCTTTGCGTAAAGCTATCCTGCCCATGGGCTTCCCGGTCATCGTCGTTGGCGGTATCTACGGTGGTTACTTCAGCGCCGTAGAAGCGTCTGCCGTTGCTGTGGCCTATGCGCTGCTGCTGGAAGTGGTCATTTATCGTAAGGTGTCCATTCGCGAGCTGCCGAGCTTGGCCTTGTCTACGGGCATGATTACCGCCGTGGTTTTCATTTTGGTGTCTATTGGGGCCGCGTTTTCTCAGGCACTTGGCACGGCTGGCGTACCCGAACAACTTCTCGGGCCAGTGATTGAAAGCGTAGGTGACAGCCAAACCCTCGCACTGGTACTAATCGCTCTCGCGTTCTTTGTCGGCTGCATGTTTGTCGACCCGATCGTGGTTATCCTGATTCTTGTGCCTATCTTCAAGCCTCTGGTGCAGTCCACAGGTCTGGATCCGATACACGTAGGGGTTATCGTAACGCTGCAGGCTGCCATTGGTTCGGCAACACCACCATTTGGCTGTGACATCTTTACGGCAATCGCCGTCTTCCGCCGGCCTTATATTGAAGTCATCAAGGGGACGCCGCCGTTTATCTTCATACTGCTGCTGGCCACTGTCGTGCTCATTCTGTTCCCCGAAATCTCGTTGTTCCTGCCGTCGATCGGTGGCGACTGACACAACCATTCATTGAACCCATAAAAAAACCCGGCCTGCAGGCCGGGTTTTTTCGTTCAAAGCTTACAAGCTTATAAAAGCCAGCGCCTTGTGCCCTGGATTAAGACTCGGCGTCGCCGTATGCCTTCAACAGAATATCCAGAGACTTCTTGGCGTTCTCGCCTACGTCATCAACAAATGTCTGACGTACTGGTTTCACCATTTCACGGAACTTCTCACGCTGCTCGTCGGTCAGCTCAACAATCTTGATGTCACTGTTCGACTTGATCTTATCCAGGCGTGTTTCGTTAAACTCGCTTTGAATGTCATGGCCCGTCTGAACCAGATCACCGGTGACCTCCTTGATCATCTTGCGCTGCTCGTCAGAGAGCCCTTCGTACCATTCGAGGTTACCCATCATGGTGGCCACGAATTGAGCTTGCTTGGCAAAGATCATGTAGTCCTGAACTTCGTAGAAGCCCATTTCCTCGTGGGCAAATACCGGCTGGATGTTGGCATCGGCCTGACCTTGCTGCAGCGCGCTGTAGAGCTCACCGTAAGCGATGGTGATCGGAGATGCACCGTAGGCCTGATAAGTGGAGCGTAGCAGACTGTTGTCCATTACCCGGATGCTCAGGTTGCTCATGTCGTCAGGTGACTCGATGGACTTGTTCGTTGTCCATACCTGGTAACCTTCAGCCAGCTCTGACAGTGGAACAAGCCCACGCTGCCGGAACGACTGCTGCCAAGCCTCGCTTTCCAGGAACTCATCAGAGTTGAGAACCTTAACGGCCTCAAGCTGATCCGACGGCATAACGAAGTTCAGGCTGAGCAACTGGCTTTCTGGAACCGTGCCACCCAAGGCGCCGGAGCCAAAGCCCATCTGAAGAGAACCGCTCTGTACAGCGTCGTAGAGCACTGAGTAAGACGAGCCCCACTTACCGTAAGGTAGAAGCTGCACGGTTACGTCGCCGTCGCTCTTTTTCTCAATGGCTTCCTTGAACGCTTCTGCGTACTTAGCCTGAACACTACCCTCGATCTCTTCAAGGCCGAAGCGCCATGTTTCTGCGCTCACAGCAGTCGCTGCTGAGGCAAGACCTACTGCTGTAGCAAGACACAATGTTTTATAGAATTTCATAATTTCTCCTTCATAAAACCGGGATAGTTGTTGTTAATACAGAACGTCGGCTCGCATTGCGCCAGCTTTCTCTCCATCTCCGTATCTCCGCCGGCCATTTCCCCGCCCAATTAGGGTTCGACCGCTTATAGTTGGTATTTTGGGCTCTTGTAAGACCGCCTTTTTGTAGGCGATTTTTTGTGAGTTGCTCACCCACAAAACTTTACACACAGGTAACAATGGCAAAAGGATGCACTCAAGGCAAGAAAGTCACCCTAAAACACCTCAACACGGTCTCGGCCGCTCGATTTTGCCCGGTACAAGGCTTCATCTGCCAGCTTGAACAACTCCCCCGGCTCGTCGGTACTGTCTGGCCATGCCGCAACACCGACAGTTGTGGTGAGAGGGCCAAGGTTGTTGTCTTCGAAGACAACCGGTTCTTGCCGTACCGCCTCACACAGCTGTTCTGCAAGCGCTCTGGCACTGGCTATGTCAGAACCAGGCAAAATCACTACAAACTCTTCACCACCGTGGCGGCAGACCACATCGCTGCCACGGAACCGGGATTCGAGCACAGAAGCAAAAGCTTGCAGCGCAGCATCACCCGCTTCATGTCCATGGGTATCGTTAAATCGTTTGAAGTGATCGATATCCAGTAATAACAGCGACAGTGCTGAACGTTTGCGCAGAGCCACAGTCATTTCGTGTTCATACAGCTGGTCAAAATACCGTCTATTCTTAAGCCCAGTAAGCGCGTCTTCATAGGAAAAACGCTGCAACTCTTCCCTGAGAGAAATGCCCGACAACGTAACCCCAATACGCTCAACAGCCAGGTTAAAGGATGACAGAAGCCTGGCTGAACCCGAACGTCTGATGCCCGCCCCATCAAGTAGTAGCATGCCCTCGGGTGCCGAGCCATGGCTTGCGAATTGGACATTAATAGGAATGCTCACCAACCCCCGCAAGTTTCTGAAAGCTGCCTCATCGTCCTCAAGAGAGCCGGCAACCAGGTGGGCCCGCTCAGGAAAATCGTGAGGGCTTACAACAGCCGGGATTGCCTCAGGATGCTTGCCGCCATAGCCCCAGCTTACAATGCGCTCGTAATGACCACCGGGCACTCGCCGGTACATCATGCCATTGATGGGGTTGCACAGTGCTGGCAAGGCTTCAACAAGCAAGTGAAACGCTTGGTTCAGGCTTACACACGGCTGCAGCTTGCCAATAATATCAACGAACATCCGACTCTTTTCATTTTCGAGCGCCAGAAAATCCGCCCTTGTCTGTTCCAGCTGCAAAAGCGCTTCTGCTTTTTCCGTACGTTCAGCCACCTGCTGCTCCAGAGTCACGGTCAACTTCTGCAGCGCATGCTGAGTAGACGCATAGTGTCTAACCGAAATAATAGCCACCGCCAGAGAAAACACCAATAAACCAAGGCTGGTCGGCACTTGGGCCCACGGCAGCAAACCGTGAGCCACCGCCATATCGGCAATAAGTAAGACCCCGAATACGGAGCATGCCAACACAAGAACCTGCTGTTCCCCGGAGAATGATCGAAGCCTGGGTATGGTTAACACGGCCATTACCGAAAGGGAAAAAAGCAGCAGCACATCAAAAGGTGGGTAGGTGGATGAGAGCTCCACTACGCCTGTCAAAGCCAGACCCAAAGCACCCACCACATAACCCAGGTGCAGCTTCCAGATCAGGCTGATTGCAGGGGTTCGTCGATCCCCCAGCCACTGGTCCAGCATTAGCCCCAGCGCGACGGGCAGCAGGTAGTATCCGCCGGCCGCCAGGTAATTCCAAAACAGAGCATTGTGAAAAACCAACAAGCTGGCCGGGCTTTCGGCCACCAGCATCACCGAAGAGGCCATTGCAAACAGGGCAATGCTGGGAAAACACTTCCTGCCGCCCTGAATCATGGAAAAAATAAGCGCGAACTTGGCCACCAGCAATGAAAAACCGGCGACAAGCAAATCTTCAAGAGAGTTTTTCAGGATATAGGGCATAAGCTCGGAGTGATCCATGAGCCTGACCTCGCCCCAGAGACCGATATCCGTGTAGCCCGAATACACGCGAAAGTAGAGTGCCTTGTTCTCGTAATCAGCGGGCAGTGGGATTTCATGCCATGACCAGCCTTCAAACTTGCCGCGACCGCTCTCATCAAAGGTGCCGTCCTGATAAATATTTTTGCCGTCCAGCCACACCTGCGTAATCAGATCAACGCTCGAGATATAAAGCACCGGCTCTTTAAAATCACCTGCTGGAAGCGTCACCCGGAACCACACCTGGTCTTGGCCATTGCGGTCAGGCGGGTTGGAAGGAAACCCAATGGCGTGCCACTGTTCAGGCTGCAACGTGGGTGCCCAGTCTGGCGTGCCGTCCGCGTTAAAAGGCAGATCGCCCCAACGATACTCCCAACCCTCGGTCACAGGCTGCGCTGCCGCAACAGAAGCAACCGGTACCATCGAGCACAGAATAGTACAAAGGATGATCAGGGGGAGCGCAAATAGTGGCACGGAGAATCAGCCATTAGGGACTTTGACTGGTAAGTATAGATCATAAGTAGAGATCATTAGTAGAGATACGTGTATATATTGAATACAGTTGGTGTTTTGCGTAACGCTGGGGGTCAGGAATTTACTCTGGCGTCGCAGTTTCTAGCCGATAGATTTGCAGGGGAGGAGTTCTATCATGAAGGTGCCCTGGCTGCCGAAGCAGCCGGGGCCCTCGAGAGGTTTTATTCGCCAGCAATACTGTTGAGGTAGGCTTTATCTGAAATGTTGGTCCACTGACGGACCTGTTTCAGGTAATCATGCTGGGAATCGATAATCTCTTTCGCCAACTCGTCTTTGTCAGCAGCTTCTGCCAGCAACTTGTCGGTTGCATCACGCATGGCTTCGATAACTTCCGGCGGGAACGTCTTGTGAGTAACTTCCGGGTAGTCTTCCTTCATGCGATCCCACGCCACGCCACTTTCGTGAGTGGTCTGGATGTACATGTCATACGCAGCTGTGCGCATGGCAATACGCAGAATAGCCTGCAAGTCTTTTGGCAATTCGTTCCAGGATTTATCGTTGATCAGGAACTGAACTTCAGCACCTGGCTCCTGCCAGCCTGAGTAGTAATACTTTGCGATCTGGTGAAAGCCCATAGGGAAATCTAGAGCCGGCCCTACCCATTC
>JBQCZX010000006.1:41467-48295 GCA_052089485.1 Marinobacter sp.
GCGTCTATCGTACCGCGCTCAAGCGCTGTGTAGAGCTCGCCGGGAGGCAGGTTGGTTACAGCAACACCCAGTTCAGACATAACTTCGCCCGCAAAGCCCGGGGTCCGCATTTTCAGGCCCTTGAGATCCTCTACCGAATTGATCTCTTTATTGAACCAACCGCCCATCTGATTACCGGTATTACCACCCGGGAACGAAAGCAGACCGTATGGTTCATAAACCTTTTGCATCAGTTCCATACCATCGCCGTGATAGAACCAGGCATACATCTCTGGCGCAATCAGGCCAAACGGAGTCGTGGTGAAGTACATGGCATTGGGAATGGTGCCCTTATAGTAATAAGAGGCTGTGTGACCCATGTCGTACTGACCATTGCGCACGAGATCGAAAATACCGAAAGGCGCTTTGTGCTTGTTGGCGCTGTCGATACGAATCTTCAGGCGGCCGCCTGACATTTCTTCGGCCATCTCGGCCATGTTCTCGGTAGTTTCACCAAGAATCGGCGAATTAGGGCCCCAGGTTTGTGCAAGCCGAAGCGTATAGTTTTCTGCCGCTACGCCGAGCGAACTAACAGAGAACAACAGCGTTACCGCTGTCATTCTAAACAAGCGAGTCATCATCGTTAGCACCATTTATCGTATTGTTATGTTGCGTTGTTATCTTTCAGACGTATGCAATACTAGCCCGTCATCAATGCTCACGCCAAGAAAGCCTGCGAAAAATTTCCTGGTGTCGCGCGCTTCTTCGCTGGGCCACTCGCATAAGCTCACCCGCAAGACTCTCAAACCTTAAACTGGCTCACCAAATCCCGCAGGCGCTCGCCTAGCTTAGCCAGCTCCTGGCTAGCCTCGTTCGTTTGGGTAACCCCGGTATCACTGCGCTGGGCCGCATCAACAATACGCACCACGTTCTGATTTACCTCTTCCGCCACTTGGCTTTGCTGCTCTGCAGCCGTAGCAATCTGAGCAACCTGGTCGTGAATCTGGCCCACTGACTTTTCAATTGTGGCTAGGGCGTCCGTTGCGAAACTAATACGCTCAACTGTTTCGGATGAGCGATCCCGGGAACGATTCATTCGCTCAACGGCAGAGCGTGACTCATTCACAAAGCCATCAATCATTTCTCGGATCTGATCTGCCGACTCCGCGCTGCGCTTTGCGAGTTGGCGCACTTCATCCGCCACTACAGAGAACCCACGACCATGGTCACCGGCCCGGGCCGCCTCAATTGCTGCGTTCAGTGCGAGAAGGTTGGTCTGTTCGGTCACAGCCTGAATTACATTCAGAACCTTCTGGATATCGTCTGACTTTTCTGCCAGAGCATTGATACTAAGGGCACTTTCCTGAATTTCCTCAGACAGTTTGTTTACCGCGCCCTGTGCACTGGCAATGGTCTCACCGCCCTCTCGGGCCATACGATCGGCATCCGAAGCGGCGCCTTCAACTTCGTTGGCGTTACCGGAAATCTGCTGAATGGTCGCTGCCATTTCATTTATCGCAGAGGCAATCTGGTCGGTTTCCGAGCCCTGCTCCTGAACCGAGGCTCGGGTTTCATTGGCAACACAACTCAGCTCTTCCGCTGCAGACGCGACTTGATCCGTGGTTGCGCCTACTTCCCGAATGGTCGCCTGAATTTTGACAACAAAGGCGTTGAAACGATGGCCCAACTCCGAAAGCTCATCGGTACCCCCTTCCGGCAAGCGCTGGCGCAGATCGCCCTCACCGTCGGCGATTTCCTGCATCATGTCGCTCACGCTCTTCAGTGGCCGGGTTACCGTGCGGCCAACCACAACACCAATCAACAACGACACCATCACAACAATTGTGGTGACCAGCAAAATAAAGCCAAGAGTCGAGACGATATTTTCCTCGATCTCAACACGGGCTGCCGCGACCTTCTTGTCAATATCAGTAATGTAGACGCCAGCACCGACCATCCAGTCCCACCCGGGAATAATAGTCGAGTAAGAAAGCTTGGGCTCCTCGTTGCCGGAAGCAGGGTTCATCCAGTCGTAGGCGTAGTAACCATTGGATTGCGCAGCATCGAACAAATCACCTACCAGTCGGTTGAGCGTAGGGTTATTGCTCGGCCCTTCTTTGGATGGATCCGGAGCGTAAGCAAGGTTGTATACGTCGCGCCTGTAGGCAAACACGTAGTTGGTCTTTTCAAAGCGAATAGTGCGCAGACGTGATGCCGCAGCGGCTTTCGCCTCATTTTCAGAAAATTCGACGTTGTTTTTTGCTTCCAAAATGACCGATTTCGCGGCATCAATCAGGTTCTTCAGCCCAGCTTTTCGAGCCTCCAGAAGGCTTGATTCAAGACGCTCCAACTCTGCCTCCCCATTGGTCTGAATCTGACTGACAGAAATCCAGGCGACAGTAGTCGCAGTAAAAAATACGGGAATCAGCACAGCCAACAGCAAGCGGGTTCGTATACGCAGGTGGTTCAGAAAATTCATGATTGCATGATCCTCGGGAAGGCGTTGTCTCGATACGTTATCGGCAACATCCGAAGTATCTTGAATACAATTAGGCGATCGCCCTATCAAAAATCAGGCTCAGATCCCTCGTCACACTTACGACAATCAAGTTCGAAGCCAAGCATGGAGCACCTCCCCCCCTCAGTGATTACCCAGGGCCGATTAACCCAGGGCGGGGTGTGCCGCACATGTTGGTTGTGACCACAAGCCAGTCGGGCGACCCAGTGATCTTCTTCGTCTTTGTGATATCCAATGATCGGTTGTTTCATACGGTTCAAGTTAACTGACCAGACTACGGATGAAAATCGCGGGCCGCACTGGAAGCCCTGCCAAATCCCTGAGCAGACTCCACTTCAAGCGCTCAACACGTCCCGGCCAGTTCGCCGGCAGGCTGATTTCGATCATCAGGTTCGGACCAACCTTGGCCATTTTCACCTGCTCCGGCACAATATCCACAGAACTCAACGCTGCGTGAATTTCTTCCACAAACTCCTCTGGAGGCGCGGCGAACATCAACTCGCGCACCGCACCAACGGTCATTTTTACGGGTACAAGTATGAAGCAGGCAGAAATACCAATCATCATAATAGGGTCCGCATAAACAGCCCAAGCAAACCAAGCGCCCTGCTCCAGCCACCAGGCAGCGCCAAACCCAATCAGCACCGAGGTGCTCAACACGGTATCCATAAACCATTGCTGTTGTTCCGCAACAACTAGGCCAGAGGACTCACCCCGCTCGGCCCATTTCAAATACAACCACACGGCAACGCAGCCCGCCACATTCACGGCGGCAAATATCATCGCCTTATCTGCACTTACCGCTCGCCCGCCCTCAAGCAAAGCAGCAATAGCAGAAGCCAGGGACAATACGCACACAAGGGTGATCACCAACCCTTTAACCGCAATCACCAAGGGCTCAACCGCGCCACGGCCAAACGGGTACTCTGCACTGGCTGGGCGGCGAACAATCCGCGCCGCATATAAGGACAAAAGTGACAGCAGCAGGCTTACCAGCGAATAGGCGCCGTCAAACAGAATAACCAGTGAATCAATCCATAAACCCCAGCTAATACCAGCCACAGCGAACAGAGCGGCGGCAACCGCAGACAAACTCAGCGCCACATTTTCCCGCGCTATATACTTCAACATTTTGCTCTCCCATGAATTACCGGCATATTATCGGCATATGCGATGCAACGTGAGTCAGTGGCCGACGGAAAACCCGTCGCTTAAGGAGTAACCTGTTGAAAACGTCACAAATTAAAGTGTTTCTTGCGGTGGTGCGTAACGGCACCATTGCAGCCGCAGCACGGGAACTGAACCGAAGCCGCACGACTATAAGCACCGCACTGGCGGCTTTGGAAGATCAGCTTGGCGTAGCGCTGTTTGAGCGCAGCGGCAATCAGCTTCAGCTGACCACCATTGGCCACGCCATCGTTACAGACTGCCGACGGTTTGATCAGGTAGCCGGGCAGATTTATGCGCGTTGCCGGCATCATCTCAGCGGCGCCGAATCGGTTTTGCGAATAGCCAGGGACGACGCGATTCCAGAACCCGTGTGGCGAGATCTTCTGCGCCGCCTAAAAATTCGTTTCCCTCAAACCAGCCTGTCTGTTTGGCTGGCAACACCCCGTGAGCTGCCACGATTGGTTGAAAATCAGTCCGTCGACGTAGCCTACGGCTTGATGCCAGCGCTGCAGAGCGAGGGCTACCAGTGGTTCCGAGAGCTTGCCGATGTACGCATGTTAACGGTCGCTGCGCCAGATCATCCTCTGAGCCAACTAAGCCGGGTTACTCAGGACGACCTCATCAGCTACACAGAGGTCACTCTGGCGTTTATGCAGAACGACCGGCTGGAAGCTGAATCTCCGGAAACGGCCAATTATCTGGCGTTTACCCAATACGAGCTAATTCGGGATGCGGTGATTGACGGCGCTGGCTGGGCAGATCTTCCACTGCCCTTAATAGCCGACGCCCTAAACCAAGGCTCACTTACGATTATTCACCACCGCAGCGCCAAATGGTGGAAAGTGTTCAGTGCTTTGGAGTCGGAACAGGCACAAGGTGGCGCCGTGGTGGGATGGCTGGCCAGTGAGCTGGAGCAATATCTCGAATCAGTGGAGTAAGCTTTACGCGGGCGCCGGCTTGCCGTGTTCCGACCAGGCAGACCAGGAATAGAGCCCCAGAGCCACCCAGATCATTATAAAACTCACCAGCTTTTCGGTGCTCAGTGGTTCGCCGAACACCCACAGTGCGATAAAAAACTGGATGGTGGGGTTGATGTACATAAGAAAGCCAACCGTCGACAAGCGCAACCGGCGAGCGGCGCCGGCAAAAAGTAGCAGAGGAACCGCCGTAACAATCCCGCTGGAAAGCAGCAAAAGCATGGTGCCTGTATCGGTCGCAAAATGGGACGCTCCGGCATAAGTCAGAGCAACCAGAGTCAGAAGACCCACTGGCAGCAGGAGCAATGTTTCCACAAACAAGCCTGAAAGCCCGTCCAACGCTACCTGTTTGCGAAGCAGCCCGTAGGTTCCGAAACTGAATGCCAGCACCAGTGTAATCCAGGGCACCACTCCCAAAAGGAATAACTGGTAAAGAATGGCAATGGTCGCCAGTACCACCGCCACAATCTGTAGCCGGGAGATACTTTCTTTGAGCACCAACATGCCTAACCCCACGTTCACCAGCGGTGTCAGGAAGTAGCCCAGGCTGGCCTGCAGCACTTGGCGACTTTCCACGGCGTATATATACACCCCCCAGTTCACCGCAATAAGCACTGCGCAACCGAGAACAAAGCCGAGTTTTTTGGGGCGAGCCAGCGCGGTCCTAACGGGCTGCCAACGTTTCAGAAAAGTGATAATAACCGCCAGAAACACGCAGGACCAAAGCACCCGGTGAGTGACCACCTCCCAAGCGGGCACGCCTTCGAACAAAACGAAGTAAAGCGGGAAGCAACCCCACATAATGTATGCGCACAGGCCGTATGCAACGCCTTTGCTGGTTTCCTGCTCGGCCATATCAATAGCTTCCTTATTACTCGGGTGTGTTGAATTTATCACACCCGACGGGTGACGACCTTGGGCAATATGTCTTAATCTGGCAAGAACACTCTTGAGTTACCCACGAGACACTTACCCCAACAGATACTTATATAGTACGGAGAGCCGGTTATGAAAACAGCACAGGATTTTGTCGCCGAAGCCAGGCAGCATATTCAGGAAATTTCTCTGCAAGAGGCAGATAGTGCAATTCAGGCTGCGGACTTGCTGCTGGACGTCCGTGACGGAGACGAGTACCGGCAGGGCCATATTTCCCATGCCACAAATATTTCCCGGGGCCTGCTGGAGTTCAAGTTCAGCAACGACCCAGCGCTGGCAAACCGGGATATGAAAATTGTGGTTTATTGCAAAACTTCAGGTCGTGCAGCTCTGAGCGCACTTGCTCTGCAAGAAATGGGTTACCTGCAGGTTCAGTCGATTGAAGGCGGGTTCGATGCTTGGCAGGAAGCCGACAAGCCTATCGCCAAACCGGATTTGCCGTCGTTCGATTAATCGCAGCCAAGGCGCCCGCAACGGCCAGGGCGCCCTTTACGCGGCTCGGAGAACTGTTACGGCCGCTTTGTAACTGCCATGGTCAGGCGAGAAATACAGATGAGTTTACCCGCGTCATTTTCTATGCGGATCTCCCATACCTGAGTCGCACTACCAATATGAACAGGCTTAGCCGTTCCGTATACCCAGCCTTTGGCGGCGGGGCGGATGTGGTTGGCATTAATGTCCAGCCCTACGGCAACGGTGTTCGGATCCTTCAGGCAGCAGTTGGCGGCCATGCTGCCTAGCGTTTCAGCCAACACGACCGATGAACCACCGTGCAGTATGCCAAAAGGCTGAATGGTACGTTCATCAACCGGCATACGGCCTCTGACGAAATCATCACCAATTTCGGTGTACTCAATGCCCATGTGGCTGACTGCGGTGTTAACACTGGCTTTGGCCAAGTTTTCAAGATCCGGTTTAACCGTCCAGATTGCCATATTGATAAAACTCTCTAACTGGTTGGGATAATTATCTTTAAGGCGCTAGGGCCGAAGAGACATGTAGCGGGCCGAATACTCGGCGATTAGCTCGTCGAAACGGCCGGTTTGAATCAGTGTATACAAGCGGTCTGCAATGCGCTCACGGAATTCGTGTGTGTTGCATGGCGAGTTCTTGGAGAACGTGAAGAAAAGCCCTTCGTTGCTAATGGGCACATCCAGAGCCACAAATTGTTCTGCCAGCCCCAGGCGCTCCAGCTTCACCAGCCCCTGCAATCGCTCATACAAAACGTAATTAACACGTCCCGCAAGC
>JBQCZX010000006.1:48305-49846 GCA_052089485.1 Marinobacter sp.
CAAAAGATTGCTCAATGGTTCTGACGTTGATTATCTGCAGATTTTTTTTAGCATAGCGATCAAAGCCCTGCCCAAAGCTGTTATCAATCAGTGTGCTTCCCTGCTTGCCTTTCAAATCCAGCCAGTGACGATACTCAAATACCTGGTCTTTGGGCACCCATACGGAAGTTGGCAGGTAGGTGAAAGGCGGCAACAGGTAATCCATGTGCTGGATACGCTCCGATGTCATGAACGCTCCGGCAATCATGTCCAGCTCACCGACTCTTGCAAGGCGCTGAACCCGCGCCCAGGAACCAAGGTTCTGAGCATCCAGCGTCACGCCCAGAGGTTCAAGAACTTCCGCCAGCAAGGCTGTAGTCGCACCCGTTAGACGCTCCGGATTGTGGGGATCTTCCCAAAGAAGGGGCGGATACTCCGGGTTGCCACTCACGATTAGCGTTTTGCACGAAGGCGCCGCGACTCCCGATTCGCAGAAAACCATCAAAGCCAGCAGGATAGGTAAAAACCTAGTAGCTATGGCAAACGTCTGTCTTATGAGGATTAACACCTAAACAACTATCCTGTTTTCGGACATAGGGCAATATCATGGTTGAATTAATACATTAACAGCACAAGTGAAAGTAACAAGTCTGGTAAAAACAGGTGATTCTTATTTATCAATGAAAAGGAAAGGCACTATGAAGATCCTCATGGTTCTGACTTCCCACGATCAGCTGGGCGATACTGGTGACAAAACCGGCTTCTGGTTGGAAGAATTCACCGCGCCCTATTATGTCTTCCGCGACGCAGGTGCAGACGTTACCGTCGCTTCACCAAAAGGCGGAAAGCCGCCGGTTGACCCTAACAGCGAAGCCGACGAAGCGCTCACAGACACAACCCGCCGCTTTGAGGCTGATGCGCATGCGAGAGAAACGCTCGCCAGCACGAAAAAGCTTGGCGATGTTGAGATGAACGAGTTTGATGCCATCTTTTACTCGGGCGGTCATGGACCTCTGTGGGATCTTGTTAAAGACGAAAAATCCATTGCTCTGATCAAAGCTGCGTACGAGCAAGACAAAATAATTGCCGCCGTCTGCCACGCGCCCGCTGTGTTCAAGAATGTTGAAATCAAACCAGATCAGAATCTGGTTGGCGGCCGCGAGGTTACCGGCTTCAGCAACAGTGAGGAAGAGGCCGCCGGCCTGGCAACGGTTGTGCCTTTCCTGCTGGAAGACATGTTAAAGGAAAACACCGCAACCTACTCCAAAGGCGATGACTGGGCCCCACACATTGTTGTAGACGGCAAGTTGATTACCGGGCAAAACCCTGCTTCATCTGAGGGCACGGCCAAGGCTGTCGTTCAGTCGCTTCAGTAAAGCTGAGATTCTTAATACCTGCGCCGGCTTGGCGGATTGCCTTGCCGGTCTCACATTATCTCCTGCCAATTAGGCATCAAGATGCGCCAGTCTGTGCTAACGTTTTGAAGAACATATCAAAAGGCTGGCTTTTTTCATGAGTAACCCAAAACACACCCTTTTCTGGATGACCTTCTTTCTCGCGGT
>JBQCZX010000007.1:0-10268 GCA_052089485.1 Marinobacter sp.
AACACGGCCGCAATCCAGCGATCCACCTTCGAGGAGGCTGAATCCACGGTTCCCAACAAACCATTAGACTCATCCACCAAGTCCTCATACTTATACTGACCGCCAAAAGTCAGCATGTGGTTGCCCATAAACAGAGTGCCCTGAGTGTTAAAGGTAGAGACCTCCTCTTTCTTCTTGTCGAGCTGAACCACCTCGGAGACATCATGCTGCAGATAAGAATTCAGCATCAGGTCGCCGTAGTTACCCTGATGAGTGAACGCATAGACGTCTTTTTTGTAATGAGTACCACTGGGATCAGCATCAGCGGCAATACTGACGCCTGGGGTATGGCGGAAATCGAGCTCGGATGCGTCGTAGCTCAGGCCAAATTCGTTGGCATCATCCGGCGTCAGAATCAGCTTGGCGCCACCCTGCTTGTCGGTTCTATCCGGGGTGCTTTCCGCGCTTTTAGTCCCTGCAACAAAAGTGGATTCTTCCGAGCCCTGCCAGGAGCCGTTAACCTGGGCCGAGAGCAACCCCGGAATCAGAGGGCCACCGGTAAAAAGACTGACCTGCTGCCCATCTTCATTCACATCCGTGAACGACTTGGTGTATTCCGTAGAAACAGTGCCAGACCAGGTTTCGGTCGTTTTCTTAGTGATGATATTGATAACACCACCCATGGCTTCCGAGCCATACAATGAAGACATGGGGCCACGAATAACCTCTACCCGTTCGATCATCGACGCGGGTGGTAACGCGATCTGCTTCCCGCCGCCAGTGCCATTCGTATTGACGTTACGACCGGATGAAACCGGGCGCCCATCAATCAGGTAGAGCGTGTAATCACCGCTCATGCCCCGGATCGTAATATCCTTGGACTTACCACCGCCGCTGACATAAACACCCGGTATGTTCTTCACCGCATCGGTAATGTCTTCGTAAGAGCGCTTGTTTAGCTCTTCCCCGGAAATAGCCGAGATGCTCGCGGGCGCATCGGAAATGTTTTGTTCAAAACCGGCAGCAGTAACGACTATCTCACCCAGCTCAACCGGCTGCGGCTGAGCTGTGGCAAAACTGCCGGTACCCGCCAGGGCGATGGAAGATGCCAGCAGGGAAATGCGGCGCATAGAAAACTCCTTGTTTATTCTGTCACGCTAAAAATTACCGCATCCATAAATCGCCCCGCGTTATTCGGAATCAATCTTAGATGCAAATGAAACTCATTGGCGACGGACGTTACCACAAGTTAAGTCTTCAAATGTTGGAATGATGTGTGCCATATTCTGGAACGGCTGCAGGAACGCTCATTCTTCTTGGTTCTTGCCAGTTAGTAGGTACGGCGCCTGTAACGTGATTGATAAACGCCCGAACGCGCCGTGGCAGCGCGCCATGGGGGTAAAGTAGCGACACTGGTAAAACCGGCCCCTGCCAATCAGGCAAACACGGCTCTAATGTGCCGGGATGAGCACTGAGCCGGCGTTCCACCAACCAATGCGGCATCAGCCCCAGGCCGCGGCCATCGGCAATAGCATCGCCCTGCACACTGAACTGATCCACGGTAAAAGCATGTTTTGGCGGGCTAAGTGGGTAGGCGCCCTCGCAGGGGTGCTGAAGAGTTAAGCCCGCGCTATCGGTGCCGAGCATGTCTACCCACACATGGCTTTTCAGATCTCCCGGCGCTTTGGGGTGGCCATATCGGGCAAAGTACTCCGGGCTTGCGTATACACCTTGCGACAAATGGCCCAAAGGCTTTTGTCGGAGCACAGTGTCGCCTGGACTGCCCACCCAAACACACACGCCATCACTCATGGTTTCGGGGATATCTCTCTGGGTTTGAACGGAAATGCTCAGCCCCTCATAGCGGGCCATGAAAGACTCGACTACCTGCGAGAACCAACCTCGCACCAGCGATTCGTGGCAACACAGCACCAACTTGCCACTCACCTCTTCTTTCAACTCATCGAGAGCTTCCCGGCCCTGAAAGGCCAGATCCAAGATCTCAGTGCAGTACCGATAAAACATGCGCCCCGCTTCATTGGGAATCACGCGCCGGGATTCACGCCGCAAAAGCGGTTGCCCGACAACTTCCTCGAGATTACGGATTTTTCGGCTTAAGGTGGATTTCGGCAGGTTTAGTTCTCGGGTACTGGCGGTAAGGCTCCCAGTTTTTATCACTGAAACAAAGACTTCCAGCTCTTTTAGATCGTACATCTTTTTCTCGTTCCAAAATTTGCAACCGTTTGTGCCAATTTATCAGCTTCAAAATGATAATACGAACAATTATCATTAATTGATTAGCTCACTTACAATCTATACCCTCATGCTCTCACAACCTCCAGGAGTATCTTCATGCACCACCCCCACGCGGCTTTCTCCATCAAGCATATGCTCGGCAGCCTTTTGCTCATGACTGCCATGATAAGCGCTGCCGCCCATGCCGATACCCGAGACGTTGCAACTGCCTATGGCTCGGTCAGTATCGATGGCACGCCAGAGCGCGTGGTCACACTGTATGAGGGCGCTCTGGATGCTGCGATTGCTACCGGCATCAAACCTGTGGGGGCCGTTATTACCCGAGGCGGCACCGATGTCGCTGAGTACATCCAACCAAAAGCCGACGGCATCGATATCGTCGGCACCCCGCGGGAAACAAACATTGAAGCTGTGATTGCCCTGAACCCGGATATTATTCTGGCGTCTGCCCAGTTAAATAAAGAGCAGTACAACCTGCTTTCACGAATCGCGCCGACCATCGTTCCGGATTTCCCAGCACTCACACCCAAAACCTGGAAGCAGGAAACCCGCCTGTTTGCCCAAGCTCTGGGCCGGAGTGATGCAGGCGAAGCGGTGATTAATGATGTGGACAAAAGAACAGCCGAAGTGGCCCAACAGATCGACAACACACTGAACAAAAACCAGCGTGAAACAGCCCTGATCCGTTGGATGCCGCAAGGCCCGCTGGTTATGTCCGCAGGTCTGTTCTCCGCCAGCCTGCTCGATGCAACGGGCTTTAACGTGAACGCAGCGGATATTGTCAAAGATGGCCGCCCACACAGCCACCCGTTGAGCCAGGAAAACCTCGGGCTGATTGATCATCAATGGGTATTCCTTGCCACACTCAATGCCGACGGCGACGAAGCGCTGGCGGCCGCGCGTGAATCAAAAGCATTTCAACGGCTGCAGGCAAACCGAGAGAATCAGGTTGTTACCGTTAACGGCCAACTCTGGACGAGCGCCAGCGGCCCCCTTGCAGCCTTGAAGATTCTCGACGATATCGCGAACGCCGTGAACAAAGTCTCTGAGCATCGCTGATCCGGCTTTAGTGCCGCGACATACCCTTGCCTCTGTTCGCCCGCCCGCGTCGCAGCGGGCTTTTCCACACTTGAAGCCCTGAATGAAAGCTAACCGACATTACATTATTACCTGGGGCCTGTTTCTTCTGGTATGCCTGGCATCGCTGCTTTTCGGAGCCGGCACACTGGAGCTGACACAGGCCTTGGCTGTGCTTACCAACCACGGAACAGAAGAAGCCCGCTTTGTCGTTATGGAGTTGCGGTTACCCCGCCTGGCCATTGGCATGGTGACCGGCCTGGCACTGGGTGTCTCCGGCGCCCTGCTCCAGACCCTGACCCGCAACCCGCTGGCTGAACCCGGCCTGCTTGGAGTCAGTGCAGGCAGCGCATTTGCAGTGTCGCTGGCCATTCTGTTTGGGGCCAGCACCGCCACGCTAACAACGTTAATTTCCCAGGCCGGGGCCCTCGCCGGTTGCGGGCTGGTCATTGCGGCGACCCGCATTCAGGGCGTGGGGCAAGACCCAGTGCGGCTGGTACTGGCAGGCGCAACTCTGACCGCCTTATTGCTGTCTCTGACATCCCTGCTGATGCTGATGGACCAACGGGCAGCGGATGAAATTCGCTTCTGGATCACCGGCAGTATCGCCGGCAAAAGCTGGGATCAGCTAACCGCCACGCTGCCCACATTGCTTCTCGCTGGCGCCATAGTGATCGGCGCGGTGAAACCTCTGGCTTCACTCGCTCTGGGCGAGAGAGTCGCCATGGGGCTCGGGCACCGCCCCGGATTGATTCGGTTAATGATCATTGTTGCCGTGGCGCTGCTGGTAGGTGGTGCTACGGCGCTTGCGGGGCCATTGGTGTTCGTCGGGCTAGTGGTTCCGTTTGTCGCCCGAGCATTGGGCGGTGCCGATATCCGTAAAACCCTGTGGCTGTGCCTGCCAATCGGGCCCGCCATTATTATCGCAGCAGACACTCTTTCCCGGCTGTTAGTGGCCCCTTCGGAAATGCCACTTGGCGTCATCACCGCCCTCATTGGTGCTCCGGTCTTAATGCTGATTATCCGCACCCGAAGGATACCGACATTATGAATGCACCCTTGAATACGCACTTGAATGCACCTTCGTGTACACCAACGCCATCGCAGCTAACCCGTGGCTACTGGCACTGGCGGGCAAAGCGCCAACCGTGGAGCCTGTTGGTTGAAAAGCGGGCTTTGTTGGTAAACAGCATTTTGCTTATCGTGCTGATGCTCTGCAGCTTGGCTTCACTGGCATTCGGCACCCTGTCGATTCCCATTCCCGATGTCATTCTCACCCTGCAAGGCGAAGGCACCAGCATGCACACCTTCGTGATTGAAGAGCTGCGCTGGCCGCGATTATTGGCAGGTGGCCTCGCTGGGGCCGCTTTCGCACTCGCCGGCTGCCTGATGCAAACACTGGCGCGCAACCGGCTGGCCACACCGGGCATTATTGGCATTGATAACGCAGCCACCGCGTTTGCTGTGGCCTCTGTGGTTGGAACCGGCATCAGCCTGGCGCCGCCAGCAATGGCCCTGATCGGTGCCGCTGTGGCAACTGCGCTGGCATTCGGGCTGGCCGGCGCAACCGGTACCCGGGGTTACCGTTTCATTATTGCCGGCCTGGCCATTGGCGCCATTTCGGGCGCACTCACTCAGGTAATGCTGAGCAGTGTGGCCTTGGACGACGCCAACGCAGCTTACCCCTGGACAGTGGGCAGCCTGAACGCACGCGCACCGGGAGCGGTTCAGGCTCTCGCAATTGGGCTTGCCGTGGGCTATACGCTGTCGTTGTTTCTCAACCGCGCACTGGCCACCTTGCAGCTGCCGGAACCAGTTACCACCAGCTTGGGCACTCATCCTAGCCGGGTAAGGCTGGCGGGGCTGATTCTGTCGGTATTGTTAACCGGATTGGCGGTATCTGTCGCGGGGCCGGTGGGGCTGATCGCACTGCTCGCGCCAGAACTGGCGCGTACCGTCAGTCGGCCCGGCGGCATTCCACTTACCGCCTCGGCGCTTGCAGGCGCTCTTCTTATGGTGTTGTCGGATTTGGCGGGTCGCTTGATACTGGCGCCGCTGGAAATTCCTGTGGGCATTGTCACAGCCCTGGCCGGCAGCCCCTACCTACTCTGGATACTACTGCGCAAATCACCGGACATTAATCAATGAATCAACCCATTACTATGACAAATACTCACCAGACTGCCGCGCCCCTGGCGGCACAACATTTGGTTATGGCCCACGGCCCACATACGGTGATTCCAAAGCTGGACATCGCCCTGCCCGCCGGCCAGGTAACCGCGATTGTAGGCCCAAACGGCTGCGGCAAATCGACGCTGCTTAACGGCCTGGCTCGTATTCACAAGCCACGCCACGGCACTGTGGTACTCGACGGAGCTAATATTCATAAACTGTCAGCAAGGGAAGTGGCCCGCAAGCTGGCACTACTGCCCCAGGACAACAGTGCGCCCGAAGGCCTTACGGTAACCGACTTGATCCGATTTGGCAGGCACCCGCATCAAAGCTGGCTAAGCCAGTGGTCTGATGAAGATCAGCATGCCGTTGAGAGTGCTTTAAGGGCCGCAGATGTAGGAGACTTGGCCAACCGGCCGCTGGACACGCTGTCCGGAGGCCAGCGACAGCGGGCCTGGGTGGCCATGAGTATTGCTCAGGAAACTCCCTTATTGCTGCTTGATGAGCCTACATCCGCTCTGGATCTGGGCCATCAGATTGAAGTGTTCGAGCTGATCCGCGCTCTCGCCAGCCGGGGCAAAACCATCGCCATGGTAGTTCACGATCTTGCCAGTGCCTGTCGATACGCGGATCACATCGTTGCCATGCTTGGTGGGGAAATCATCAGTGAAGGGGCGCCATCTGAAGTCATCACCACCGATCTGATAGAGCAGCTGTATGGCGTTACCTGCGACTTAATGCAGGACCCCGCATCGGGCAGCCCCATGTTATTCAATATTCGCCGTGCCCGCCGCTAAGCTGGCATAGGTTTGCGTTGGCGGCCTGTTTTGATAGATGCCACAACCGACCCAACAACCACCAGTACAGCGGCCAGTGGTAACCGCCAGTCGGGAGCCGCCACACCAGCAACAACCAGAAAAACAGCCGCCAGCACAGGTACGCCATAAGCCAGGCTGCCCACCAGCCCTGAAGGCCCATTACGCAGCGCCATATCCCACGCCACCATGGCAAGCCCATAAGGCCCAACGCCAAGCCCAATGCCTGCAATGAGCGCCAACCCGGATGGCAAGCCGAACGGACTGCCTGAGAACGCATCCGCCACGGCGGCACCCAAAGCAGCCAGCAGAAAAAGGCCGGGCATAGCCGGCGCAACCGGAATGGGCGCAGCCTGGCAAATCCACGAATACAAAGCCCAGCAGCAAGCCGCCATCAGCGCCAGCCCGTAACCTACCAGGTAATCCGAAAACCCCTCACTCTGGGAGTCTGGAGAAAGCAACAGCGCAGCACCCGAGAACGCAATTAGCGCTCCACACAGCACGGGCAGCGGCAGCCGGCGATAGAACCGCCACTGGCTGCTCACAATCACCAAGATCGGCCAGGGGTAAGTGATTCATGCGGCCTCTGCAGTCGGGGCCATGCCGACACCGGTCAGATAACCGCCAACCGCACCGAGTATCAAAGCGGGCACCAGGCCATAAATTGCCAGTTTCCACGTCAAAGAAAGCGACGTTCGTGCCACTTGGCCGCCACGGTTACGGCGCTTGCGCAGGCTCGCCGGTAAGGCCGCTACTGCACCACTTAGTAAAGCAATGGTCGTAAGCTGAAAAGGCGGAACCGAACTGGCCAAATCCACCAATAGAGGCGCACCGGCCCAGAGCACAACGGCAAAAAGGGCCGCAATAATACTGATAATAAGCGGGCGAGAAGTGTTTGTGATTGCATGCACCGTTGTGACTCCTTTTGATGTAGGTGAATTGGATTCGACAGTCACAGGCTATACACTTACCACTCATCACTAAATCAATGCTTTTTGATATGTCACATCACAGGAATTGATAAATTGAGGCAACGGGTACTGGATCTGAACATGCTCCTGACGCTGGTAACTATTGCAGACACCGGCACGGTGACGGCGGCAGCGCAAAGACTGGCCTACACCCAGTCCACAGTGAGCATGCAGTTGAATCGTTTGGAAGCTGCGCTAGGCGTGCCACTTCACGAGCGGGACGGGCGACGTATCCGCTTCACAGCCGAAGGTCAGAAGCTGGTGGGCTATGCCAGAAAAATGCTCGAACTGAACAATGAAGCGGTAGACGATGTACAGCAACGCCAGGTTTCCGGGGAGCTAAACTTGGGCATCCCCGAGGATTATGCATTCCTGCTGACATCCGTATTGTCCCACTTCAACCGGCTGTTTCCGGCGGTGCAATTGCAGGTTACCTGCAGATCAAGCGTTGAGTTAGTAAAGCAGGTACAGGCAGGCAACATGGACTTGGCTATAGTGACCCGCCAGGTACGATCCCCAGGAGGCGAAGTCATTCTGCGCGAGCCTCTAATGTGGGCCGTCGGCGCTAATGCCCAGCCATCACTCACCGACCCAATACCCCTGGCGCTCTACTCCCCCGGCGCAGACGTATTCCGGGATATGGCCGAGGAAGCCCTGGCAAGTGCGGGCCGCGATTGGCGAATGGCCTATTCCAGCCAGTCCATGACCGGCCTGATGCCGGTGGTCGCGGCCGGGCTGGCCGTGGTTGTCGTTACCCGGAACATGCTCACGCCTCAGCTGCGTGTGCTAGATGAGCGCAGCGGCATGCCCGCACTGCAATCTGTAGAGATTGCCTTGCACCGGCCATCGGGTCGGCCATCAGAGCCTGCAAAGCAACTGGCAGAATTAATTCGAAGCCACTTATCAACAGGTGAATAGGCTCTAGCCGAAGATTTTGTTAGGTTGCACAACAACAGGCCTGCCCCAGGCTAAGTTTAAAGCCCAGCCAAATCACCTATTGGAGCAACAATATATGTACGATCCAAAGCACTTTGCGCTTGACAACCAGGTAGCCGTCATCACTGGCGCAGGCGCAGGTATCGGCCGCGCCATCGCCGAAACCTTCGCTGCAGCCGGCGCGGCCGTCATGGTTAGCGACCGTGACGCCGAAACAGCCAACGCCGTCGCCAGAGTCATCGAAGCGCAAGGTGGCAAGGCAGCCGGAATGGCCTGTGATGTAACCAAGGAAGAAGACTTGGCCGACCTTGTGAGTCAGACCGTAGAGACATTTGGCAAGCTAACAGTTCTTGTAAGCAACGCGGGTGGTGGCGGCCCCCAGCCTTTCGATATGCCCATGGATGATTTCCGCCGCGCCTACGATCTAAACGTGTTCTCGCTGTTCCGTCTCGCCCAGTTGGCCGTGCCTGAAATGGAGAAAGCCGGTGGCGGGTCGATTCTCGCCATTACGTCTATGTCTGCAGAGAACAAGAACAAGCGTATGGCTTCCTATGGCTCTTCGAAGGCCGCAACCAGCCATCTTGTTCGCAACATCGCCTTCGATCTGGGCCCAAAGGGCATCCGCGTAAACGGCATTGCCCCAGGAGCCACGCGCACCGACGCGCTGAAATCCGTGTTGAACGATGACATCGAGAAAAAGATGCTGGAACACACGCCCATTAACCGGCTGGGCGAGCCCCAAGATATGGCCAACGCCGCCTTGTTCCTGTGCTCACCCGCCGCGGGCTGGGTCGATGGGCAAATTTTGACGGTATCGGGCGGTGGCGTCCAAGAACTGGACTGAATACTTTCAATCTCAAAAACTTCGACGCGTTAAACGGTGCTGGGCTCTGGCGGTCACTCTGGCGATGATCCTGACCGTTTTTGCCTGACAAGTGACAGGTCGCCCCAGCTTATTTATGTCCCTCAAATCTTGAATCGGTCATGAAATAACACTGTTGGATCTAAGTGCCTTAATCTCCTGTTCAGACAGGCCTATGACGCGTTGTAAGATCTGGGCCGACTGCTCCCCCAAAAGCGGAGGAGCAGTCCGATATTCCACCGGGGTCAATTTTAGCTTGATTGGGCTCCCAACCGTTGGCACATCTCCGAAGCTCGGATGCTCAATCTTCTGCCGCATTCCCCGAGCCAAAATTTGTGGGTCTTCGAATACCTGATCCAAAGTGTTTACAGGGCCGCACGGAACCCTCGCATCTTCCAGAACATCAACCCACTCCCGAGTTGAACGCATGACGGTCGCCTGTCTCAACTTCGGGATCAGCTCCTTCCGATTAGCCACACGGGCCCGGTTCGTTGCAAACCGTTCGTCGGTGGCCCATTCGGGCTTTCCGAGAACCTCACAAAGCCTGGCAAACTGCAGGTCGTTGCCGACTGTTAGCACCATGTTGCCATCTGCGGTAGGAAAATCTTCATAGGGCACGATATTGGGGTGGGCATTTCCCATTCTGGCCGGCGCTTTACCCGTCGTTAGGTAATTCATAGCCTGGTTAGCCAAGCACGCGACTTGGACGTCCAGCAGCGCGGTCTCAACATGTTGCCCCTCCCCTGTTCGATCCCTGTGGGTAAGGGCAGCAAGTACACCGATGGTGGCATAAAGTCCGGTTATAATGTCCGTGAGTGCCACTCCTACCTTCATCGGACCAGAGCCGGGCTCACCGTCAGGCTGACCGGTAATACTCATCAATCCACCCATTGCCTGAATCAGAAAATCGTAGCCGGGACGATTTGCATAAGGTCCGTCCTGACCAAACCCCGTGATTGAGCAATAAATCAGTTTCGGATTGACCCGCTTCAGGCTCTCATAATCCAGGCCGTAACGCTTGAGGCCACCCACTTTGAAATTTTCC
Source organism: Marinobacter sp. (assembly GCA_052089485.1). Lineage (GTDB taxonomy): Bacteria > Pseudomonadota > Gammaproteobacteria > Pseudomonadales > Oleiphilaceae > Marinobacter. The sequence goes on from JBQCZX010000007.1 coordinate 10,114, forward strand.
AGCACTACATCCGATTCGGCTACCAGCTTACGGATCAGCGCCTGTCCTTCAGGGTGCGTCAGATCAATTGCAAGGGACTGTTTGTTTCGATTGGCACTCAGGAAATAAGCAGACATCTCGGCGCTGTCATCATTCCCCTGAAAAAAAGGCGGGCC
>JBQCZX010000007.1:10278-15007 GCA_052089485.1 Marinobacter sp.
GCCCCATGAGCGTGTGTCGTCTCCGGTTTGTGGGCGTTCCACCTTGATGACTTCGGCGCCCAAGTCTCCCAGGATCTGGGAGGCCCAGGGGCCCGCCAGAACTCTGGAAAGATCCAGCACACGAAGGTGAGACAAAGAGCCTGACATTCATTTCTCCTTTAACCAGGCATTTAACGCATGCCACCAAGACAGAGATACTTGAGTTCCATGAACTCATCCAACCCGTACCGAGAACCCTCCCGGCCCAGACCGCTTTCCTTTACGCCACCAAAGGGAGCCGCCTCTGTAGAGATAATCCCTTCGTTGATACCGACAATGCCGGTTTCCAGAGCCTCGGCCACATGCCATATGCGTCGTATGTCATTGCTGTGCCCGCTCCTTCGCTGTTCGGGCGCGCCACTGGGGCCACGCAGCCTCCGCCGCTTGGATTGCCTTTTCCGTGTCTTCAGCGTTCATATCCGGCACATTGGCCAGACTCTCCCCACTGGCAGGATTAATAACAGAGAAAACCGTTCCGGATTGGGCTTGAACCCACTCTCCGTTGAGGTATGCGCTCTCACGCAATAACTTCGTATTCGTCAAGCTAATAGTCATCACAGTCCTCACAAGAGAGAATCAACGCTCCCAAAGCAAATAGCGTTCAACCACATCCCGGACAAACACAGCGTAGTCGTCGACACTGACGCACTGATCATGATACTTCCGGCGTTTCAGATACCAATCCTGCAATAAAGCCTTGATCATCGAGGAAACCAATCGGGCGTTTTTCGTTTGGTACATCTCGGCTTTGATGCCATCTTGAATGACCTTCAGGAAGATCTCTTCGATCTCCAGTTCGATCGCGACAGCATCACGTTTTTCAGAAGCAGGCAGGCTCTTTGCTTCCATGTAAGAAAAGTAGAACCAGGCACGCATTTGCTCACTCAGGTACAGATGTGCTTTGATCGCCGCGAACAACCTATCTCGTATATCGTCAACCTGACTCGTGTAGTGAAGAAGAGTCCGGCGCGTAATAATAAAACCGTGGCTCTGAATCAGATGAATCAGATCAGCTTTGTTACTAATGTAAGCGTAGAGCCCGCCCATACTCATCCCTGAATCCGCACACAAATCCCTCAATGTCATGGCGTGAAAACCCTTGGAGTTGGCCAGTCGAAGGGTTGACTCAATGATCCGTGTCAGGTTCCTGACCGCAACTTCTTCTTTTTGTATGCTGATACGCTCTTTGTTCTGGCGGTAAACATTGCGGATCACGTCCTCCTTGGACATGCTGAGCTCATCCCGAAATGCTTCATAATTTTCAATCATAGCTTTCAATTATAGTTTTTCTGCACAAACAGTTTCGATGCATAATCGGCTCCTTCTGCAATGGTTCCCGGCCAGGTTACGCCACTGACAAGAACCTTTCCTGGGCTGCGTGATCACCTCGAAGCTCCTCAGTACTGGCTTTATGGACAACCTGCCCTTTTTCCAGGATGTAGGCTCGCTGGGCATGCTTAAGTGCAAACTGAACACTCTGGTCAGTGAACAATATGGTCGTGGTCTGACTCAGGTCGTCAATCAGCTCGCCAATCTGCTGCACAATAACCGGTGCCAGCCCCTCGTTGGGCTCATCCAGCAGCAACAGTCGGGGTTGGGTCATGAGTGAGCGTGCAACCGCCAGCATCTGCTGCTCGCCTCCAGACAGAGTTGCACCGTCCTGGTTCTCCCGCTCGCCCAGCATGTCGTATTTCCTGAGCACACCATCCACGGTCCAGCGCGCGGCACTGCCCTTGCGCCGGTATGCGGCTACTTCGAGATTGTCCCTGACCGTCAGGCTCGGGAAAATCCTGCGGTCTTCGGGCACGTAGCCAATCCCGAACCGGGCAATTCGATGGGCAGGCCAATTCTGAATCTGCTTATTGTCAAAAACCACCTCGCCAGACCGTGGCGGCGTTAGGCCAATAATGCTTTTCAGTGTTGTACTCTTACCTGCTCCGTTCCGCCCGAGTAGGCAAACCGTTTCTCCCGCTTCCAACTCAAGAGTAACGCCCTGAAGTGCTTGGCTTTCACCATAAAACGTCTGGATATTACGAACATCAAGAATCATGCGCTGGTCTCCTCGATCACTTCGTCTTCTTCGTCACCTAAGTAGGCACGGCGAACCTCCGGGTTGCCCTTCACCTCCTCCGGGGTGCCCGCAAATAACCTTTCGCCACGGTGCATCACCAGTATGCGATCCGCCAGGTCGAAGACGACGTTCATATCGTGCTCAGTAATCAGGAATGTATAGTGGCCGCTATCCGCCAGGCTTTTGACCAGTCGGGTGGTCCGCCGGGTCTCATCCGGCGTCATGCCTGCGGTGGGCTCATCCAGCAGTACCAACTTCGGTTGTGTTGCCAGAACCATGGCAATCTCTAGCAGACGCTTGTCGCCATAGCTGATGATCTCGGCACGCTGACTCGCGAGACTTTCAATACCTAACCGCTTAAGAAGCTCGACCGCCTCTTTCTGAATCTCTGTATTGCGAGAAGCTATGTTAAACAGCCTGCGACTATGGCCATGGTAAGCCGACAGCACCACCTCTACGTTTTCCTGAACCGTCATATCAGGAAAGATATTGTTGATTTGAAAGGAACGAGAAACCCCCAGCCGACTGATTTTATGGGGCGGCAGGCCGGTGATGTTTTTTCCATCAAGCATGACGGTGCCCTCAGAAGGAGACATTCGGCCAGACACCATGTTGTAGAACGTCGTCTTGCCGGCGCCGTTAGGGCCAATGATGGCAATGGTTTCCTTCGGCATGATCTCCAGACTGATCTCCGAGACCGCAGTATTTCCGCCGAAACGCTTGGTTAGATTCGATATGGTCAGAATTGGAGTTGTCATTTCTTTATCCACCAGTCGAGGACGGTACCCAACAATCCTTTGCGGAAGAAAATCACCATAAGCGCGAGAATGATTCCAAGAACCAGCATCCAGGATTCGGTAAAACTGGTGATCCAGGTTTCCAGCAACACGAACACCGCGGCGCCAACGAACGGGCCCAAGAAATAGCCGGTACCTCCGAGAATAGCCATAAGTATCGGCTCAGCAGACATGGACCAATGCAGCAACTCGGGGCTTGCTACTCGAAGAAAAGGAGCGATGAGACCACCCGCCAAACCGGCGAAGGCCCCTGCAATCACGAAAGCTATCAACCGATACGTACGCACATTCAGCCCGGCAAACGACACCCGCTCCCGATTCTGGCGGATGGCTCTGAGGGTCATTCCGAATGAACTACGGCAAATCAGATATAACACGACCGAGGCAATAACAACGATGGTCAGTACCACGTGATAGTAGACAGCGGGATTACCCAACGTGAGATCAAGTCCCAGCCCAAGTGAGCCCAGAGAAAAGCCAGCCAGTCCATCGCTGCCATTAGTCACCGAGCGCCATTGGTAAGCAATAGCAAAGACCATCATGCCAAAGGCCAGAGACAGCATGGCGAAATACACTTCATTCAGCCGGACACAGAAAAAACCAATGATCAGCGCCAACAGCGCCGCGACCCCCACGGATACCAGCAGCCCGGCCAGGAACGGCCATTCCAGATGGATCAACACCAGCGCCATCCCATAAGCACCGGCACCAAAAAAGGCGGCATGCCCAAAACTCAACATGCCGGTGTAACCGAAAACCAGGTTAAAACTGGCTGCAAACAAGCCCAGAATAAGGATCTCGGTGAAGATAAACATATAAAAGTAAGAGGCAATCCAGGGCACCGCAACCAGCCCCGCAATCACCACAGCCAGAACGGCCAACAGAATCTTCGTCTTCATGCCGTTGCCCCTTTGCCCATAATGCCATGGGGCTTGAACAACAGAACCAGAGCCATCCCCACGAAAGGCAACAGCATGTTTACCTCCGGCAGGTAGCGCCCACCAAAACCATGGATCAGCCCGAGAATAATGGCGCCGAGCAAGGCACCTGGAAAACTCCCAAGGCCGCCGATGACCACCACAATGAAAGATTCGATAATAATCTTGTCACCCATACCAGGGTCCAGCGCGCGCATAGGTGCGGCGACTACACCGCCGACAGCCGCAAGCCAGGCACCAAAGGCAAACACACCGGTTACTACCAGGCGAGTGTTGATACACAAAACCTCTGCCATATCGCGATCCAGGGCGGCAGCACGCATAATTCGACCGATGCGGGTACGGTTAAACAAGAACCAGAGCCCCGCCAGCAGTAGCAGTCCCAGGGTAATTACAAACAGACTGTATTTGGGCACCGGGCTACCCAGAAACTTCATCGAACCGGCCAGCAATTGCGGTGGCTGAACCACATGGACCCCGCTCCCCCAAATCAGTCGCACGCTTTCGTTAATGATTAACAGGAGTGCGAAGGTAAGCAGCAGGCTGTCGGCTATATCCCGGGAATAGATAAAACGCAATAAAAAGCGGTCAATAAGCACCGCCAGCACAGCCACACCAACCGGAGCCAAGAGCAAAGCTGCCCAGAACGGCATTCCGGCAATATTGATCAAGGTGAATGCCAGGTACGCGCCCAGCATGTAGAGCGCTCCGTGGGCAAAATTGATGATATTCAGAACACCGAACACAATATTCAGCCCCACTGCGATAATGAACAGTAGAAGCCCGATATCAAGACTGTTTAGCAGCGCCGATCCGATGCCAGACATGGATTACCTCATTTCGTTAGGGCGGGGATCGTAGCGCCCCAAAAGGGCGCTACGGTA
>JBQCZX010000007.1:15017-45270 GCA_052089485.1 Marinobacter sp.
GTAAGCGCTTGGATAATCGTTAGCTCAGAGCTTGCAACCGGTCTCTTCAATAGAGCGAGCCACCTCTTCGCCGTCAAAGATCTGCAGATCAGTCAGTGTGCGGATACCGTATTCAGCGTGCATGGGGCCTGAAACGCCCCAGTTCGGGCTGACCATTGCCTGGTTATCACCTTCACGGAAATGGATCTTGCCGTTCGGAGCGTCCATGGCCATACCACTAAGTGCCTTCGCAACTGCAGGGCCGTCGGTCGTACCCGCTGCTTCGATCGCCTGCTTATAGGCATAGATAGCTGCATAGGCGCCTTCAGCGTTATAGCTAGGCGGCGTATCGTAGGCCTCAACATAAGCCTTCACGAAATCGGCGTTGGTGTCGTTGTCATAAGCGTCGTACCAGTAACGAGTGGAAAGATGCACACCTTCCGGCATGTCCTCGCCAACCGCAGATAGCACCTCAATCGCTGCACCAACGGTAAACAACAGTTCTAAGTCTTTTTCAAAGAATCCGCGATTTTTTGCCTGGCGAATGAAGTTGACCAAATCGCCACCCCAGACGGAGATAAGAACGCCGTCCGCATCAGAGTCCATGACCCGATCAATGAAGGGTGTGAAATCTTCGGCGCCAAAACGCGGGAAGTTAGTCTCTGACATCAGATTGACATCGGGTTTGATGTCCTTGAGATACTCTCCAAAGAACTCCCACGACTGGTGACCGAAAGCATAGTCCGGACCGATCGTCGTCCAGTTAGTGGCATCCAGCTTTTCAGCCACCAGAGCACCGGCTTTCATGTTCTGGGCAACGTTGACACTGATACGGTAGGTAAACGGATTGCACAGTTTCCCCGTAGCATCGGGAGTAGCGGCGTGCGTTATCATCAGTGGTTTTTGCAGTTCTGGCATGGTCGGCACCAGCCCCTGGGCTACGCCGGAACTATCCAACCCCACCAAGGCATCTACCTCTTCCGAATAGACCAATTTTCGAGCGGCTTGTATCGCTACCGAAGCTTTACCCTGGCTGTCCTCAAACACCATTTCAATTTGCCGACCCAGAATGCCACCTGAACCGTTGATTTCATCGACCGCAAGGTTGATGCCTCGCTGGGCAAACTCGCCATAGGTCGCCGCGCTACCAGAGAGAATATAGATTCCCCCGATAAGGATCGGATCCTCTGCGTAGCTGGTACTTGCAGTACCGATAGTTGCGGCGGCCGTCATCGCCACCAGGATTTTTTTTGTGCATGTTTTTATCATTGTAATGCCCCTTCCTTATTGTCTTTATTTTCAACGGAACCTGCGGGCCAAGCGATTTAGGCCCGAAGGACTGCGTAAAAAACGTTCTTAACAATCTGAAAACCTCCTTCTGACTGCGGTCAGGCTGATTACTGGAACAGCGAATCCCGAAGAATGTTCTTGCGAATCTTCCCGGTGGCGGTTTTTGGTAAGTCACCAAACACTATCTTTTTGGGCGCCTTGAAGTGCGGCATGTGCGCCCTGCAAAAGGCGATAAGTTCTTCGGATGTCATCTCTCCACTATCTTCAATCAGATTGACAAAGGCACAGGGCACCTCGCCCCACTTCTCATCCGTCAGTGCCACTACCGCTGCCTCGGAGACCTGCGGATGCCGGTAAAGCACCTCCTCCACCTCCAGGCTGGAGATATTTTCGCCGCCGGATACGATCACATCCTTAGCGCGATCCCGAATCTCGACATAGTGATCACCGTGCATGACAGCCAAATCGCCTGTGTGAAACCAACCCCCACTGAAGGCATTGGCCGTGGCGTCGGGGTTTTTCAGGTAGCCCTTCATCACCGTGTTTCCCCGAAGACAGATCTCACCCATGGTTTTGCCATCGGCGGGCACGGGTTCGCCGCTAACAACATTGAGAACTGAGATTTCATCCAGTCCGTGAGTCGAAACGCCCTGGCGGGCCATTTTCAATGCTCGCTGCTCCAGCGAAAGCGCCTCCCACTCGGGCTGAGGAACACACAATGCTGCAGGGCCAAAGGTTTCGGTCAAACCGTAAAGATGGGTAATCTGAAAGCCTATTTCTTCCGCTTTTTGAATCACGCTGCTGGGGGGTGCTGCACCACCCAGGGCGAACTGAGCCGGCCGCGACAAAGTCAGGCCCTCGCGCCCGAGCGCCTGAAGCACCATATTCATTACCACCGGCGCCCCGCACATATGAGTCACTCCATGCGCCTCGATATCGCGATAGATCCTCATCGGGTCGACATCCCTAAGACAGACATGCGTTCCGCCCACAGCCGTGACCGCCCATGTATAGGCCCAGCCACTGCAATGGAACATCGGAAGTGTCCACAGATAAACCGTCTCAGGCGTCATTTCAAACACCAGGGAGTTGGTCATCGCGGCCAGAAAAGCGCCACGATGGTGGTAGATCACGCCTTTCGGGTTACCTGTAGTCCCCGACGTGTAATTCAGAGTAATCGCGTCCCACTCGTCACTGGGGCGTTGCCAGCCGGCTTGCGGGTCTCCCTCCAACAAAAAGCTCTCATAATCTTGTTGCGCCAGACCATCACTCACGCCCGCTTTACTCTCAATAGAAATCAGAAGTGGCGGTGTTTCCAACTCCGAGACCGCTGCGCGCACCACGCTCTCCCAGTCTGTGTCATAGAACAGCACCCGCGCTTCGCCATGACCCAGGATGAACGCGAGCGTTTCGGCATCCAGACGAATATTAATCGAGTTGAGAACGGCCCCCGCCATGGGCACAGAATAGTGGGACTCGAGCATCTCGTGGCTGTTCGGGCTCAATATCGCGACGGTATCTCCCGGGTTAACACCTCTGCACCGCAGCGCATCGCCCATCTGGCAGCAGCGCTGGTATAACTCACGATAAGAAAGAACCTGCTCGACATCGATCACTGCCTGTTTATCCGGATACACAGTTGCCGAGCGCTGCAGTAACGTAAGTGGCGTTAGCGCCGAAAAATTGGCGGAGGTTCGGTCAAATTTTTTGTACTTATTCATGCTTCACCGTTTCAAATGGCTCGGATTATTTATCCCCAAACGAGCCTCGGTTAAAGCTCGGAGCACGTCGCGTAGGGACTTATCTCTAACGTCCAACCGGCGCTCGCGAATCGCTTCTGCAAGAGATGACTCGCCTTCAACGTTATGACTTGGGTGAGATCGCGCATCCAAGAGTTCGCTGACCGCTCGATCGGCTTCGTCCACCCTGGCCTGTTCGCTCTGCCCAAGCTCGCGGATTGCCATGCCCATAGCGTTGGCAATCATCAGCGCCTGATATTTGCGCTCCCCGGTAAGCTCTGGCGTTAGCGAATTCAGTAGCACCTGACGAGCTTCCGTCAATAGGTCGTGGATTTCCGGGTTATTAATCACTGGCCGTCCTCCAGTTCCTGAATCTGCGTCAACAAGTCATATTCCATCTGTGCGACCATTCGACCGGTCAGCGCCAGCTCTAACGAAAACTGTTCGCCGGAAATGTGCCGGCGCGCCTGTTGAAGTGCGATCATCGCCCAGCGCACCAGAGCCATCACCTCCCAATAACTAACGGCTGTCGGATCAACCTCAATGTCACCTGCCTCATGGTAGCCCTCCAGGAAGTCCTGTTTGTCACCGACCCCGCCAGCCTCGCGCTCATTCGCACCAAACCGCCAACTGCGACTGCAAAACCAACCGAGGTCCTCCGCTGGATCACTCCAGGCAGCAAACTCCCAATCCAGGATAGCGGTCAAATTTTCACCCACCATCATGTAGTTTCCCGTTCGAAAGTCGCAGTGACACAGCACCGTCGGCCCCGGTTCGGGCGCGTTGTCTTCCAACCAGTTTAGTGCCCACTCCAGAACTGGGTGGGGTTCCGCAATTTCCTGGAGGTGGCGCCGGTAAATCGCCACCCGGCTCAGCGCCGCGTCGCCTTGCTCGGGTAATGCCAGGAAATCCAGCGATTGCACCGGGGGGCGCACCGCATGTAATCGGGAAAGCTCGGCACCTAGCCGTCGCACAACAGTGCGGCGCTGCGCACCCGTTAAATCCGATTTGATCAATTTGCGTGGAGATGCGCTGCCATCCGCCAGGGTCATGACGTAAAACATCTGCCCGCTGACATTAAGATCTTTACATAGCCAAAGAGGTTCCGGCACGGTAACTCCCGCGTTGAACGCGGCTTCCAGCACGCAAAATTCCTCGGGTCTGGACAGGCTTTCCGCAACGCCTGAAGGGGCGTCCTGGCGCACTACAAATTTCTGAAGGCCTGAATACCCACCACCTTCAATTTCCAGATTCAGTCCGAAGTTGTCCTGAATGGCACCCCCAGAGAGCTTTTCAAACTCAACCACTTTGGCGCTGCGGGCACCGGATAGCTGAACAATAAACTGGCTGAAGGCCTCCGCAAGCTCAGTCATCAGGCTTACACCCCCCAACGCCAGAAGTCGGAGCGCTCGGCCAACAATGTTTTTGAGAACACCATCTTATGAATCTCCGATGCGCCATCAACCAATCGCGCCTGGCGCGCATATCGATAAATCCATTCCAGCGGCGTGTCCTTGGAATAGCCTCTCGCACCACACAATTGAATGGCGGTATCTACGGCTTTGTGCAGGGTATCTGCAACCGCCACTTTGGCCATTGAAACTTCTTTTTTAGCAAAGTCACCCTGGTCCAGTTTCCAGGCAGCGTGCATGGTCAGTAAACGACCGACCTGGATATCCATCGCAGCCTCGCCCAAGAGCCATTGCACACCTTCGCGCTGAGCCAAAGTCTGGCCAAAAGACTCACGCGTATTGACATAGTCGGTGGCGATCTCAAGAGAGCGGCGTGCCAAACCAAGCCAGCGCATGCAGTGCGTCAACCGCGCCGTACCGAGTCGAATCTGGGTAACCTTCAAGCCATCACCGACCTCCATCAGACGATTCTCATCCGGAATTTCCAAACCATCGAACCGGATTTCGCAGTGTCCCCCGTGCTCTTCGGGTCCCATGATTGGAATACGCCTGACGATCGCCCAGCCGGGATCATCCTTATGAAAAATAAAGGCACTTAAACCCTTTCTGGCATCCTCTGAGGTTCTGGCAATCAGGATAAAATGAGAGGCTTCGGCCGCGCCGGTAATATAGTGTTTATGCCCATGGATAACCCACCTGCTTCCCACTCGCGTTGCGGTAGTCTGCATCATGCCTGGATCCGAGCCACAGCCAGGAGGCGGCTCCGTCATGGCGAATGCCGATCGTACTGTTCCCTCGACAATGGGCTTTAGCCAACGCGCCTTCTGCGCCTCTGTAGCCACCTTCGCCAGTACCATCATATTGCCATCATCGGGCGCAGCAGAATTGAACACCACAGGACCAAAAATCGAACGGTTCATTTCTTCATAACAGGCCGCCATACCAGAAATATTCAGGCCTTTCCCACCAAGGTGCTCGGGGATTTGAAGACACCACAAGCCCTCTTGTTTTGCCTTGGCGCGCATTTTTTCCAAATGTTTATGCGCAATATTTTCATGCTCGTCGTAGGCTTCCGGATTGTTCTCCAGCGGCAACAGATGCTGTTCTACAAAGTCTCTTATCCGTTCTCGGTAAGACTCGTTTTTGGCACTGAGATTAAAATCCACGGCAGGAACCTCTCTATAGCGAAGATTGAAGATGACCGCCATCCACCACGAGGGTGCTGCCCGTCATGTAGCCGGAAAGTTCCGATACCAAAAGCAGCAACGGCCCACACAAATCATCTGGTTGCCCAAGGCGTCGCTGGGGAATGCGATTGATCATCTTCTGGCCGGGCTCGGTGGCGAAGAAGTCTCGGTTCAGGTCAGTCTCTATGTAACCAGGTGCCAGCGCGTTCACACGGATGCCGTAACGGGCCCACTCCAGCGCGAGAACGCGAGTCAACTGCTCAACGCCGGCTTTAGCGACGGCATAGGGCGCAACATTACCCGCCGCACGGTGGCCAAGAATGGAGGAAATCATGACGATGCTTCCGCGTTGCTCCGCGCTGGACAAGCGGCGGGCCGCCTCGGTGGCCACCAACCAACAACCTTTAAGGTTCGTGTCAATAACGCGATTCCAGTCGTCACCTGTGCAGTCCAGAGCTTTCTTGCTGACGGCCACACCTGCATTGGCGACCACCACATCCGGAACTCCGACCATATCGGCCATCACATCGAACGCCTGCGTAACGCTGGATTCATCACTGACATCCATTGGCACCACATGAATGTGATCCGAGTGATTGGGGAATTCTGATTTCAGGCCTTCAAGTGCCTCCCGGCGCCGACCGCTTACGATCACAGTCGCCCCTGTATCCAGTAAACATCGGGTAAAGCTCTGCCCTAACCCTCCTGCGGCACCAGTGACAAGTGCGATTTTATTGTCGGTACGAAGCGACCACTTCGTGCTATGAGAATTCGCTTTGCTGGAACTGATCATTTTTTGACCTCCGTTGAATAAAAGTAGATCGAGCGCTCGATTTATTCAAGGAGGTAAAGCGGAAAGAGATGAGTATTTCTGAGATAAAGCTAAAAGATGAGAAAGGTGCTAGACCTTCAATGGACCTTTGCCTTACGGGTGGAGCTCATTCTACCTTTCGGGGCTCCAGTGTTTTGTAACGTTCCGCCAACTCAGCACGAATCTCACGACGTTGCTGGCCGTTAGCAAAGCGCCTGATTTCATCATCAGTGCATAGCCCCAATTTGGGTACTTTTACTGCTACCCCACTCTCATCCACCGCTACCATAGTAAAAAAGCAGCTATTTGTGTGCCTAACCAGCTTTTCACTGATGTTTTCTGTGATCACTTTAATGCCCACCTCCATTGAGGTGTTCCCGGTGTAGTTTACACTGGCCAGAAATGTAACCAGTTCTCCCACATGAATAGGCTGCAGAAAGGTCACTTGGTCAACCGAAAGGGTAACGACATAGTTACCTGCATAACGGCTGGCACAGGCATAGGCTACTTCATCGAGGTATTTAAGCAGGGTGCCACCATGTACATTGCCAGAAAAGTTGGCCTTATCCGGTGTCATCAAAACTGTCATGGTTAGCGTTGCAGATCCGAGTGTCATAATACTCTCTTGGTTAGGAAGCCTCTGAATAAGTCCAGCGTAAACACCGCTGTGACAACACCTGATGCAACAACCGCACTTGGAATCCGATGCAGGGAACATTCCTATGGTGCATATTTCGCTTGGGGTTGCGAAGTGAGAGACAGCCGCCACGCCAATGCGCACCTTGGGGAGCCTGAACGAAAGGCTCAGGAGAATGGCGAAGGCGCCGCTTTGAACTCCGCATAAAGCTCTGGATAATCCTCTCGTAGCCGCGCGATGTTGGCTTGCGCGCCGTCTGGCAACATTTTGAGCAGGGCCTTCTGCTGTTCATCGGTCAGATATTTACGGAGGAATGGAAACAGCTGGTCTCGCTCGGCTTGTAGGTAAGCGAGATGAGCATCAAGATAGGCTTTGAGGTCATCGACAAAACGTTCCATGGGCACCACGGAATCCATCAGGATCATGTCGAGAGTCTCGGAAAGCAGGTTCAAACGCTTGCGCAAGGCTTGGTAATCCTCAGCAAGTTGATGGCTCAACGCTTCGGCTTCGGGCTCCTTAGCTAGTAGATGTTCGGTGTAAAGACGCTCTAACGGCATTATGAAGCCATCCATGTACTCCAGAATGTAGTCCACAACCTCACGTATCAGATGAAAATCTGGGCGCTCTCCCTGCTCTAAAGTGCCGTGCCGGAGCAAGAGTATGTGCAGCAGTCGCGCCATGTTGGCGTGATCCCGACGCAATTGGTTAAGACTAGCCATAATAACGCGTCCTATATTGGTGGTTCGTGTCGTGGGTATCCCACACTATTAGTAGGAGTGGATTCAACAGTAGACAGCAGGCCACCAAGGCCAGTTTCTGTTGAGGGGTATTCCTCCAAGTCCCATATTGGATTGTTCGTTATTGTAATGCCAGACCCAACAAACATCTTTAAAGTCTCCAATGCCGAGGCTACGGATGCGCGATGAGGCGCCGGCAGGCTACCTAGCTTCCCGCTTGCTCATTTAGAATGCCTGACCTGTGTTGAGTTGACTACGCCAAAAATGACAATCAAAACCTTTTCACGTATCGCCGTGCTTGCTACTTTGCCGCCAGCCATGGCTGCTGTACCAGCACAAGCCAATAAAATGGCGATTGCCACCATTCTGCCCGAGAACATGAGCAACAATTCGGTTTACCCCGCGTTGATACGCTTCAAGGATCTGGTCAAGTCGCGTACCGACCAGCCAATTGGGGCCGAGGTAGCTAATGCAAAAAGCCGAAGAATGAACAGCGAGGCCAACCAAATAAAATTTTAATAAACAAAAACTTACGTGAAAATAAATCAGTGACTTAGAACCCCTGATCCCGCGAGTAAGACGCTTTATTGAACCAGAGAACCGCAAGAGTGCTGGCCGCGCCCGACAGCAGATAGAGGGTCACCGAAGTAACCCCGAAGTGTGCCGACAGGCCTAAAGCGACCAGGGGTGCAAAGGCGGCCCCCAACAACCACGCCATATCAGCCGTTAAAGCAGCACCCGTATATCGGAAGCGCGTCTCGAAGTTGGCTGTTACGGCACCAGATGCCTGGCCATAGGAAAGCCCAAGCAGGATAAAGCCGATAATAATGAACAGGTCCTCGCCTATGTCACCACCGCCCAGCAACGTTGGTATGAAGAGGCTGAAAACAGCAATCAGCGCAGCAAGGCTGCCAAGCATGGTGCGCCGCCCAATGCGGTCGGCCAACAATCCGGAAAGCACCACGCCTCCCAACGCAAAAAATGCGCCAATAATCTCAACCACCAGGATATCGGTGATTGTGCGATCAGAATAGAGAATCAGCCAGGACAAGGGGAAAACGGTAACCAGATGGAACAGCGCGTAGCTGGCAAGCGTCGCCAAAGCGCCGATCAGCACTACTCGGCCCTGGTTTTTGGCCAGTTTTGAAACGCTGGAAGGCTGCAACTCTCGTTGATCAAGAAGCTTGGCGTAATCGTCGGTTGCAACTAGGCGCAAACGAGCAAACAGCGCAACCACGTTGATGGCAAAGGCTACGAAAAACGGGTAGCGCCAAGCCCACTCAAAGAAATCTTTTTCCGACACGTTGGCCTGCATGTAGGCAAACAGGCTGGCTGCTACGATAAACCCGATGGGCGTACCTAACTGGCCGACCATTGCATACCAGCCTTTACGGTTGGCAGGCGCGTTCAACGCCAGCAGAGAGGGCAGCCCGTCCCAAGCGCCACCCAGGGCAACCCCCTGCCCCAAACGAAACAGCGCCAATAAAACAATAGCGTAGGCGCCGATGTCATCATAAGTTGGCAAAAATGCAATACCGGCAGTCGTCGTGCCTAAGGCAAACAACGCTAACGTTAATTTTGCTTCCCGGCCAAAATGCTCTTGCAGCTTCATGAACAGGACAGTGCCGAAAGGTCGCGCAATAAAGGCGAACGAAAAAATCACAAAAGAATAAAGAGTGCCGACCAGTTGCGTCTCGAACGGGAAAAACAGCGCCGGAAACACCAGCACCGAAGCAATGGCATACACAAAGAAGTCGAAATACTCGGACGCCCGACCGATACTCACACCCACCGCAATCTCGCCTGGGGTGATCGGCGCCTGGTATTCCGACACATCGGTAGCAGTAGCGTCGCTGTGGGTAGTCGTCATGATCTTCAATCCTCAAAACTGAACAGGTTGAACGCAGTGTACGATGATTTTCACGATTTAGGTACGGGACAACCTGTCCAATCGCCAAGTGGATTCAGTGTCTTTATAATAGACGTTTATCAATCTATACACTGGATTTGCTCGCATGCTTTTTCCACGACTTCGATACGGACTCGCGCTTTTTCCGCTCACCCTGCTCGGTGGCTGTGGCATGGTGGTTATGGACCCGGCAGGCGATATCGCCTCCCAGCAGGCAGACCTGATCATTGTCGCCACCCTGCTGATGCTGATTGTGATCGTGCCGGTCATTTTTCTGATTTTCTTCTTTGCCTGGCGCTATCGCAAGAACAACAAAACGGCCGCCTACCATCCAGAGTGGGACCACTCAACCAAGCTCGAGTTGGTAATCTGGGGCGTGCCCCTGCTGATCATTATCGCTTTGGGCCTGATTACCTGGATCAGCACGCACGAGCTCGACCCTTATCGCCCGCTGGATCGGATTGATGTTAATCAACCGCTGGCGGCGGATCACAAACCGCTGACCGTGCAGGTGGTATCTCTGAACTGGAAATGGCTGTTTATCTACCCCGAGCAGGGCGTAGCGTCAGTCAACGAACTGGTGACGCCGGTTGATACGCCGATCCGTTTTCATATTACGTCCTCCGACATGATGAATTCGTTCTACATTCCGGCGCTGGCTGGCCAGATTTATTCCATGCCCGGCATGCAAACTACATTGAACGCCGTCATCAATGCCCCGGGCGAATACCAAGGCTTCTCCGCCAACTACAGCGGCGCCGGCTTCTCGGACATGCGCTTCAAGTTTCACGGTGTGTCGGACGACAAGTTTGGCGCATGGGTACAAAAAGCCAAACAGCAGGGCAGCACTCTGAATCGGCCCGAGTACCTGGAACTGGCTCAGCCCAGCGGTGCCACGCCGGTCACCTATTACAACTCCGTGGCGCCGGACCTGTATCACGCGATTCTGAACCGATGCGTCGTGGAGGGAAAAATGTGCATGGACCAAATGATGATGGGCAAAGGCGACGCGCCTACCGAAAGATAGCGGCGGAGCTCAACCCATTGCTTGATGCAGGCGTAATACTGCCGATGGCAGGCGCATCACCTCAATTGATTCAAGAGACTGACAATGCAGGATAAGACAGATCTGACCAGCTTGATTTTCGGTCGACTTTCGCTGGAGTCGATTCCCTATCACGAGCCCATACTGATCGTGACGTTTGTGATTGCCGCACTTGCCGGTTTGGGAGTGTTGGGCTTCATCACCTATAAGCAGTTTTGGGGCACTCTGTGGCGCGACTGGATAACCAGTATTGACCACAAGAAAATCGGCATCATGTACATCATTTTGGCTTTTATCATGCTGCTGCGCGGTTTCAGTGACGCATTGATGATGCGAGCACAGCAGGCCATTGCTGTCGGTGGCTCCGAGGGTTTCCTGCCGCCGGAACACTATGACCAGTTGTTTACGGTTCACGGCGTGATCATGATTTTCTTCGTCGCCATGCCCATGATTGTCGGCATTATGAACTTTGTTGTGCCACTGCAACTGGGCACGCGGGATGTGGCATTTCCGTTCCTGAA
The DNA here is from genome assembly GCA_052089485.1 of Marinobacter sp. Lineage (GTDB taxonomy): Bacteria > Pseudomonadota > Gammaproteobacteria > Pseudomonadales > Oleiphilaceae > Marinobacter. The sequence goes on from JBQCZX010000007.1 coordinate 26,285, forward strand.
CAACTTCAGTTTCTGGATGACCGCAGCCGGTGCCGGCCTGGTCATGATATCGCTGTTTGTCGGCGAGTTCGGCAAGACCGGCTGGCTGGCCTTCCCACCGTTATCTGGCATTCAAGGCAGTCCGGGAGTCGGAGTCGATTATTATATATGGTCGTTACAGATAGCCGGGGTAGGCACCCTGTTATCAGGGGTTAACTTTATGGTGACGATCATAAAAAACCGCGCGCCGGGCATGACCCTGATGAAGATGCCGATCTTCACCTGGACCGCCCTATGCACCAACATTCTTATTGTTGCGGCCTTCCCGATACTGACGGTTGTGCTGGCCATGCTGTCCATGGACCGTATGCTGGGCACCCATTTCTTTACCAACGATATGGGTGGCAACATGATGATGTATGTCAACCTGATCTGGATCTGGGGCCACCCGGAAGTTTACATCCTGATACTGCCCGCCTTTGGCGTGTTTTCTGAAGTGGTTGCCACGTTCAGCGGCAAGCGGCTGTTCGGGTACAGTTCAATGGTCTATGCCACCATCGTAATAACCGTTCTGTCCTATCTGGTATGGCTGCACCACTTCTTTACCATGGGAGCCGGCGCCAGCGTTAACGCCTTCTTCGGGATCACCACAATGATCATTTCGATTCCGACCGGCGCGAAGCTCTTTAACTGGCTGTTCACCATGTACCGTGGCCGAATTCGCTTCGAACTCCCGATGATGTGGACCGTCTCGTTCATGGTTACGTTCACCATTGGCGGCATGACCGGCGTGTTGCTGGCGGTGCCTCCAGCGGACTTTGTGCTGCACAACAGCCTGTTCCTGGTTGCCCACTTCCACAACGTCATCATTGGTGGCGTGCTGTTTGGCATGTTTGCGGCAATCAACTACTGGTTCCCGAAAGCGTTCGGCTACAAGCTGGATGATTACTGGGGCAAGTGGTCGTTCTGGCTCTGGACCATCGGCTTCTACGCGGCCTTTATGCCACTTTATGTGCTGGGTTTGATGGGCGTCACCCGCCGCATGAATCACTTTGACGATTCCTCACTGCATATCTGGTTCGTGATTGCAGCCATAGGCGCGCTGCTGATCCTGGGCGGTATCATCGCCTCCATCATCCAGTTTGTGGTCAGCTATCGCCGTCGGGATGAGCTACGCGATCACACCGGTGACGTCTGGAACGGCCGCACCCTGGAATGGTCAACGTCTTCACCGCCGCCTCAGTACAACTTTGCGTATACCCCGGTGGTCTATGACAACGACGCCTGGACCGACATGAAGAAGCACGGTTTCGAGCGGCCCAGAGAAGGATTTCTGCCAATCCACATGCCCAAGAATACGGCAGCAGGCTTTGTGCTGGCCATGATCACTGCCGCCTGTGGCTTCGGTCTAATTTGGCACATGTGGCTGCTGGTGGGCGTATCGTCTATAGCTCTGATTGGCGGGATAATCATTCACACTTTCAATTACAACCGTGACTATCACATTCCGGCGGAAGACGTTACCCGCATCGAGAACGAACGGTCACAACAGCTGGATAGGTACGCCTGATATGACAACGAACGCGACCGACGCCACACAGAACCTGCCTAGCTCGCACTTCTATGTGCGCGAGCACCACCCGGAACAGGGCACTCTGCTGGGTTTCTGGCTTTATCTGATGAGCGACTGCCTGCTCTTCGCAGCCCTGTTTGCCACCTACGCTGTGTTGAGTCACAGCTACGCCGGCGGGCCCAGCGGGGCCGATATTTTCGATCTGCCCCTGGTAGCGCTGAACACCGCTTTTCTGCTGGTTTCATCCATTACTTTCGGCTTTGCAATGTTGCAAATGCAGCTGAAACGCGTCAATGGCACCCTGTTATGGCTGGGCATCACTGGCCTGCTGGGCGTGGCGTTTATTAGTCTTGAGCTTTACGAGTTTACGCACCTGCTCGGCGAGGGCTTCGGCCCACAGCGCAGCGCCTTTCTGACCGCGTTCTTTGCGCTGGTAGGAACCCACGGCCTGCACGTCAGCTTCGGCATTATCTGGATAATCGTAATGATGGTGCAGATAAAGCGCTTTGGCCTGACAAAAGACAATGGCCGACGCTTGATGTGCCTGTCGATGTTTTGGCACTTCCTTGATGTAATCTGGATCGGCGTCTTTACCTTTGTCTACCTGATGGGAGTTTTGCAATGAGCGAACACCACGCACATCACAACGAAGAAACGCATCCTGGCCACAGCACGCTGAAGGGCTATGTGATCGGGTTTGTGCTGTCGGTGATCCTGACCGCCATTCCCTTTTGGCTGGTGATGGCCAACGTTATCGAAGGCTCCGGGCTCACCGCGCTGGTCATACTGGCCTTTGCTGCAGTACAGATCTTCGTACACATGATCTACTTTCTACACATGAGCCCGAAAGCGGAAGGAGGCTGGAATCTGTTGGCACTTATTTTCGCGCTGATCTTCGTGTTCATCACCCTGGCCGGCTCGATTTGGGTCATGTACAACCTCAACATCAATATGATGCCCGGTGAGATGTCAGAACCTGTGCTTCAAATGCAGAGCCAGTGACCAACAAAACGCCCCACCACAACTCTGACTCGCCAACCGGCTCACACCGGGACGGCGAGCCAGAGTCGCGCCCCCGCTCAACCATCTTCATCACCATCTGGGCCTTGGTCGCGCTAGTGACCTTCAGCGGATTCACTGCGCTGGGTATCTGGCAGGTGCAACGGTTGGATTGGAAGCAAAATTTGATTGAGCGCGTCAACCAGCGAGTTGCAGCGCCCGCCTCCCCGGCTCCCGGCCCGAAAGCCTGGCCTGCCATCAACGAACAGGACGATGCTTACCGCCACGTGAGCGTGACCGGACATCTATTGCATGAGAAGTCCACGCCAGTGCAAACGTCGACCGAGCTAGGGCAAGGTTTCTGGTTAATGACGCCGCTGCAACAGGCCGACGGTAGCTTGGTGATGATTAATCAAGGATTCGTGACCGAACCACCCAACGAGCAGGCTACGAAACCGGGGGCAGAACAAAGCGTCACGATCACCGGTTTGCTGCGGCTCAGCCAAACCGGCGGCGGTGTACTGCGGGATAATGATCCGGCCACCAACCGCTGGTACTCCCGCGATGTCAAAGCCATTGCGACCGCCAAAGCCCTGCCGATTGCCCGAGTTGCTCCTTACTTTATTGACGCCGACGCCCGGGGCGAAACGCCAGTGCCCCACTCCCTGAATCAAACCTATCGGGAACCGGTCGGCGGCCTCACCGTCATTTCATTCTACAATCAGCATTTGCAATACGCCCTGACCTGGTTTGTACTGGCCCTGATGGTCGGCGCTGGCGCATTCTGGGTAGGCCGCGAAGAGCGGCTGGTGCGAACGTCAGCCAAATCCTAGAATCCAGATCAAAATTGTAGATACCTGACCCAAACGAGACCCGTCAAAGAGAACGCAGCTTGATAGCGAAACACCACCAGGCCCAGAGCGGCGGTATCGCCGGTGGCCGCAAAAACATGCAACTTTTGATTCAGTTGCGCTGGGTCGCAGTGGTCGGCCAGATAACCACTATTGCCGCAGTGAGTCTGGTTTTTGAGTATCAGCTGCCACTGCTGCCAATGTTGCTGGTTATCACCTTGTTGATTCTGTTCAACCTGTTCAGCCTCTGGCGCGACCGCCGGCAACAATCGGTCACTAACAGGCCGCTGTTTCTGGCCTTACTGGTGGACATCGTCAGCCTTACAGCACAGCTGTACTTGAGCGGCGGTGCGACCAACCCCTTTGCCTTCCTGTTTCTACTGCAGGTTATTCTCAGCGCGGTGCTGCTTGAAGTTTGGAGCACCTGGATTATTGTCGGGTTGGCCAGCATCAGCCTTGCTATCATGACCCACTATTACGTTCCACTGGCACCCTTGATCGCTAACGCTCAAACGTTTCCCAGCGTTTATCTCGAAGGCCTGCTGATCAGCTTTACATTGAACGCCATCCTGCTCGCCTTTGTTATCACCCGCATTACCCGTAACCTGCGCTCTGGTGACGCACAGCTGGCAGATTTACGCCAACGGGCCGCTGAAGAAGAGCACATTGTGCGTATGGGTCTGCTGGCCTCCGGCGCGGCTCACGAGCTGGGCACGCCGCTGGCAACACTGTCGGTCATTCTGGGCGACTGGCGGAGAATGCCCGAGCTGACCAGACAGGTTGAACTACAGGATGAAATCGTCGAGATGCAGGCCCAGTTGCAGCGCTGCAAAACCATCGTCAGCGGAATTCTGCTTTCGGCCGGTGAAACCCGTGGCGAATCCTCGGTCAAAACCACACTCAACACTTTCTTACAGGATCTTGTTGAAGAATGGCGTACCATTCGATCGATTGAGACGTTTCAGTATGACAACCGTATAGTGACAGACTGCCCCGTGGTTTTTGACACCACATTAAAGCAGATGATCTGGAATGTGCTTGATAACGCCCTTGAGGCATCACCACAATGGGTGCGGCTGGAAATAAACCGAGACGACGAGTTACTTCAACTGGAAGTGTTTGACCGGGGCCCCGGCTTTCCGCCAGAGATGTTGGCTGAGTTCGGGAAGCCCTATCAGTCAAGTAAGGGCAAACCCGGCGGCGGCCTGGGGTTGTTTCTGAGCGTTAACGTCGCCCGGCGATTGGGTGGTACGTTGGATGCGTACAACCACACCGAAGGCGGTTCCAAGGTGTGTATAATCCTGCCGCTGTCCGCCATTGCAACCGAAAATCCTGGTGCAACGGGACAAACTCCAGAATTAAACGCGGCACTGGACTATCCCTGAAAGGACGGACTATAGATGCCAGCCAAAAGGTTGCTATTGATTATTGAAGACGACGAGGCATTCGCCCGCACCCTGGCACGCTCATTCCTGCGCCGGGATTATGAGGTATTGATCGCCGCCACTCATGATGAGGCCGAGACTCTTTTAAACTCGCACTCGCCCGGTTATGCCGTGGTAGATCTCAGGCTGACAGGCAGTTCCTCTGGCCTGGAATGCGTGCAACTGCTTCACAAGCACAATCCGCAGATACTGATCGTTGTATTGACCGGCTTTGCCAGCATTAATACTGCGGTAGAGGCGGTCAAACTTGGCGCTTGCCACTACCTCGCCAAACCCTCGAACACCGACGATATCGAAGCGGCCTTTGAGCACGTAGCGGGCACCACCAACGTTGCGGTTACCAATCGCACCACATCCATCAAAACCTTGGAGTGGGAGCGCATTCACGAGGTACTGGCAGAAACCGATTTCAATATCTCCGAAACCGCCCGAAGACTTGGCATGCACCGCCGAACCCTGGCGCGCAAGCTGGGAAAAAGTCTGGTGAAGTAACCGGTGCAACAAGCGCCAATAAATCCGCACCTGTTTTGCACTACTTGGCCACTCCACCACTTCCGACCAGAATGTTCTGGCTTCCTCGTCGGCGATGGAGAACCAGCTATTATCTGTCGCCGGTGTCATGCACGACAGCTTTACCATGGACCAGGATACGACACGCAACATCGCGCTTCCCCGGTCTGTCAGTATCTCAGCCGTAAGTACTTATTGAGTCTAGGTTGCGCTTAAAATACGCTTGTCGGCTATTCGCCGTTTTCCTGATAAAGTTGGCGACCTGAACGCGCAGCAATGAGTAAGAAATGAGCAAAGACGCACTTTTCGAAAACATCGAAAGTATCAGTAGGGCCCCCGGAAACTCTGGCTGTGAACCCTCCCGCCGCTTCAGCGTGGCGCCAATGATGGACTGGACAACTCCCCACTATCGTTATCTCGCCCGCCTGCTGAGCAAACACACGCTACTGTACACCGAGATGGTTACCACCGGTGCGCTGATTCATGGCGATACGGAGCGGTTTTTGCGCCACAATGCGGCCGAATACCCGCTGGCGCTGCAGCTTGGGGGTGGCGATCCCATGGAGTTGGCTCACTGTGCAAAATTGGCAGAGCAGTTTGGCTTCAGCGAGGTCAACCTGAACGTTGGCTGCCCCAGCGATCGGGTGCAGAACAATATGATTGGCGCCTGCCTGATGGCACATCCGGACAAGGTAGCTGAGAGCGTTCGCGCGATGATCGAAGCCACCAGACTTCCGGTTACCGTTAAACACCGCATCGGCATTAATGGCCGAGAGTCCTGGGAAGATCTGTGCGAGTTTGTGGATAAAGTCAGTGCAGCCGGCTGCCGGACATTTATTGTGCATGCCCGCATTGCCGTTCTTGAGGGGCTAAGCCCCAAGGAAAACCGGGATGTTCCGCCGTTAAAGTACGATTGGGTATACCAGCTTAAGCAGAGGTATCCGCACCTTGAGATTATTATCAACGGCGGCATCAAAACCTTTGCACAGTGCCAGGACCACTTGTCACACACAGATGGCGTGATGCTGGGCCGTGAGGCTTATCACAACCCTTGGCTTCTGGCGGGAGTAGACGCGGAATTCTTTGGGGAGGAGGCTCCCTTTGCTTCACGTCATGAGGCGCTGGAATCCATGTATCCATTTATCCAAAGCGAGCTGGATCGCGGGGTATACTTGGCCCACATATCCCGGCACTTGCTTGGGCTGTTCCACAGCATGCCTGGCGGCCGCCAATTTCGCCGCTATATCAGTGAAAATGCTCACAAATCCGGTGCTGGCCTAGAGGTGATTCAGACGGCTCTTGAGAAGGTTCGTGAGCAGGAGCAGTCTGTACTAACTCGCGCAACCGCCAACATCTAACCACTCTTTAAGCGCCAGGTTAACACTCTATTGCCAAAACCTTACTTTTTGCTGTCTTGTTCCTGCCTTTGCAGCCCGTTATTGTAGAAGCATAGCCTGCACCCGGGATTCGGGTGTGCCGATAATAATATAAAGCGGGATGACAGTAAGAATGACCAACAAGCTTGATCAACTCAAAACCATGACCACAGTCGTGGCAGATACCGGCGATATCGATGCCATCGCTCAGTGGCTACCTCAGGATGCGACAACCAACCCGTCGCTATTGCTGAAAGCTGCGGCCTCTGAAGCCTATAGCCCTATGTTAGAGAAAGCCGTTGCCCTGGCCCAAAGACAGGGCGGCTCAAGTGCTGAGCAGCTAACCATGGCAACTGATATGCTGGCGGTTTTAGCGGGTCAAGAAATTCTCAACTTAATACCGGGTGTGGTTTCCACAGAAGTGGATGCGCGATTGTCATTTGATACTGAGGCCACACTCAGGCGGGCGCGTCGCTTGATAGCGCTTTACGATCAACAGGGCGTAGACACCAGCCGGGTTTTGATCAAGATCGCGTCTACCTGGGAAGGCATTCGTGCCGCTGAGATTCTTGAGCAAGAAGGCATCCACTGCAATCTCACGCTTCTGTTTTCCTTCGTGCAGGCCGCAGCTTGTGCCCAAGCCGGCGCATTCCTGGTTTCGCCGTTCGTGGGGCGCATTCTGGACTGGCACCTAGCCAGCAGCGGTCGCGAGAGCTTTCCGGCGGCAGAAGACCCCGGCGTACTTTCGGTTGCCCGCATCTATAACTACTACAAAGCTAACGGCTTCAATACGGTGGTGATGGGTGCGAGTTTCAGGAATGTCGGCGAAATCGAGATGCTGGCGGGATGCGACCGGCTCACCATCAGCCCGGCGTTGCTGCAGGAACTGAAAGACGATAACGGAAGCCTGAAACAGAAGCTTACGGCAACCGGCGCTAAGTCCCCGGATGGGTTCGGGGCTTTGGATGAAAAACTGTTCCGCTGGGAATCAAACGAAGATGCCATGGCCACCGAAAAACTGGCGGACGGCATCCGTCGTTTCACCACAGACCAGATTGCCCTGGAGAATCAGGTTCGTCAGCTGGCGAGTAAAGCGGCCTGATATTCAACGCGCTTTTAATACGCTTTCTACGCACTCTCAACACACCCAAATGACCGTATCAGATTATGATTGAAAGTCTGAAAAAACTGTTTAGTGAACCAGAAACGGAGCATCATAAACCCGATGCGCGTCAAATCGCGGTCGCTGCAACCGCTTTAATGGTGCAGCTTTCACAAGTTGATAACGATGAGGATGAGCGAGAGCTACAAGCTATCATTGATTGCGCGGTGAAAGTTCACCAGTTAACCCCGGAAGAAGCCAAAGAGATACTCGACCAAGCGCTGGCTCAAGCAGAGGGTGCCACGTCGCTGTATGAATTTACCGGGCAGATCAACGAGTTTCTGGATCAGGACGGCAAACAGGCATTGCTGGAAAGCATCTGGCGTGTTGCTCTCGCAGACGATCGAATCGACAAATACGAAGAACACCTTATTCGCCGCATTGCAGAGCTGATGCACCTTAATCATCGGGAATTTATTCTGGCGCGACACAGGGCCGAAAGCCCGAGCTCTTAGCCTGCATATAAAGAGGGAGCCTCCATGCTAGCCATTCTTCACCCCAACACTCCGCTGGACAGCGAAGCCTATCGGCGGACCATGCACTACCTGGAAAATCTGCCGGGCGTGACTGTGCGCGTACACGAGATTCAGGGTGCCAGCCAGCGGCTGACCGAACTATACCTACTGGGCGACACCAAACCGCTCGATAAAGAAGAGATAGAAGCCCTGCCCGCTGTTGAGCGCGCTATTCGCATATCCGAAGACTACCGGGTTTTGGGTCGCCACAGCGACGATAACCGGCAAACAGGCTTCAGTTACAACGGTGTGGACTTTAACCAGTCAAATCTGAATATTTTCGCCGGGCTTTGCGCTGTGGACGTTCCTGAGCATGTTGAAATGATGCTGAAAGCTCTGGAGGAAAACGGCCAGGTTTGCACTCGCATGGGTGCTTACAAACCACGCACCAACCCTTACTCATTCCAGGGGCATGGCAAAGGCTGCCTGCCATGGGTGTTCGAGAAAGCCGGTAAACACGGCATTAAAGTGGTTGCCATGGAGATCACCCATGAAAGCCACATTGAAGAGATAGACAATTGCCTGGAAAAACTCGGGCGACCAACCGGCGTGATGCTTCAAGTGGGCACCCGAAACACCCAGAACTTTGAACTTCTTAAAGCGATTGGCCGTCAAAGCACTTACCCGGTACTGCTAAAACGCGGGTTCGGCATTACATTGAACGAATCCTTAAACGCAGCGGAATATCTGGCCAGCGAAGGCAACGCAAACGTGATCTTTTGCCTACGTGGCATGAAAACAGAGGCCGGCCAGCCGCACCGGAACATGGTGGATTTTGCCCACGTACCTACGGTTAAACGCCTAACGCGTATGCCGGTCTGCATTGACCCCTCGCATTCGGTAGGCACTCGCGCGAACGCGCCCGACGGGATTCTGGATGTGATGCACGCCACCGCACAAGGCGCAGTCGCAGGAGCTAACATGGTGTTGGTAGACTTCCACCCCAAGCCCGAAAAAGCACTTGTAGATGGGCCCCAAGCATTGCTTATGAACGAACTGCCGGCCTATCTGGAGGACATACAGCTGTGCCACGACACGTGGAATAAGCGCCAAGCCATTTACCAACGTTTAAAAGGTGAAACACCCGAATGATTGTCTACGGACACCGGGGCGCTAAAGGAGAGGCCCCAGAAAACACCCTGCCCGGATTCAGGCACGCCTACCGTCAGGGTATTCGGCATTTTGAGTTAGACTTGGTGCTGTCTAAAGACGGCCGACCAGTCGTGATACACGATCTGACAACAGACCGCACCACGGGCCAGAAAGGCAATGTGGGCCAGTACACGGCTGCCGAACTTAGCCAAATGGATGCTCGCCGCAACACGACCTCTTGGCCGAGCAAAACAGGCATCGTGGAACTGGAAGTTTTGCTGGATCAGTTTGATGAGGTTGAGCATTTTCAGCTTGAAGTGAAAAAGGACACTCGCGCAAGGCTGAACATTCTTGGCAACCGGCTAACGGAAATTATCCAAAGCCGAAACCTGTATCAAACAGCCGCGATTACGTCGACAGATACCTGGTTTCTGAAAGAAATGCGCCGAAGAAACAAACGTATTCGTACGGGGCTAGTATCAGAGCGAAGATTCCCGCGGCCGCTGGGACTCGCAACGCGCCTGGGCTGCAAATACCTGTGTATTAACTGGAAGATGTGTTCGCCAGAACTGGTAGAAAATGCTCATCGGAAGGATATGCACGTTTCCTGCTGGACCGTTAACAGCATCCAGGACATGCTTCGGCTGGAAGCTATGGGCGTAGACAGTATAATCACCGACTACCCCACAAGTACGCGGATGTTCTTTGACAACCGCGCACGCTCGTCGATATCGCTACCTGACCGCCAGGACTGCATAGCGGCGGGCAATGAGGCATTACCCGCCAACTAAGTCTTTAACCAATCAAAAACGCCTTAACTGGTCAGAAGATCCGGTTAAGACCGTTCAACGCAGCTACCCGATATGCTTCTGCCATGGTCGGGTAGTTAAAGGTTGTGTTGATGAAGTAGTTGAGCGAGTTTGCTTCGCCCTCTTGGTTCATGATGGCCTGTCCAATGTGGACGATCTCGGCTGCCTGATCTCCGAAGCAGTGGATGCCCAGAATTTGCCGGGTCTCGCGATGGAACAAAATTTTCAGCATACCCACAGGCTCGCCGGTAATCTGCGCCCGTGCCAGATCCTTGAAAAAGGCCTGCCCGACTTCATAGGGTACTTTCGCGGCTGTTAGCTCTCGCTCGGTTTGTCCTACGGAGCTGATTTCCGGAATCGTATAAATACCTGTGGGGACATCTGAGACGAACCGGAAGTAATCATCGCTAACAATGTCTGAAGACGCAGAACGCCCTTGATCGTAAGCGGCACTGGCCAGGCTCGGCCATCCGATCACGTCACCGGCGGCGTATATGTTTTCTACTTCGGTGCGGTACTGCTGATCAATCGATAACTGACCTCGGCCGTTCGGTTTCAGACCAATGTTCTCAAGCCCCAGGCTGTCGGTGTTACCGCTTCGGCCATTACACCAGAGAAACGCATCCGCGCGAATCTTCTTGCCTGACTGTAAAGAGAGAACAACGCCATGGTCATCGCCGTCTACCGACTCATACTGTTCGTTGTGACGCACCAGTACACCATTGTTGCGCAAATGGTAGCTGAGAGCATCCGAGATCTCATCATCAAGGAACGAGAGCAAACGACTGCCCGGGTTGATCAGATCAACCTTCACCCCAAGGCCGGCAAAGATAGACGCGTATTCCGAACCAATAACGCCAGCGCCGTAAATAATCAACGTGCGAGGTGTGTGAGACAGGTTAAGTATGGTGTCAGAGTTATAGATACGGTGATGCCGGAAATCCACATCAGGCGGCAGGTACGGGCGTGAACCCGTCGCAATGATTGCCTGCTTGAAGTGCAGCGTCTCAACGGACTTGTTACCGCGGACTTCGAGCCGATTCTCATCCAGAAACGATGCGCGCCCATTGATCAGGTCAACACGGTTGCGGGAATAGAACTGGGTTCTTAACTTTACCTGCTTACCAATAACCTTCTGTGCGCTTTGCAACACCCGGGGAAACGAGAACCAACGGGGCTCCCCAATATCCCGGAACATCTGGTTGGTATTGAAGGTAATGATTTGTTTGACCGAGTGACGCAAAGCCTTGGAAGGAATCGTGCCCCAGTGGGTGCAGTTGCCTCCCACTCTTGGCTTGTCTTCAACGATCGCAACACGCCTGCCATTCTTCGTCGCATTCATTGCCGCACCTTCGCCTGAAGGTCCAGCACCGATAACGACGACGTCGTAATGATGTTCTGCCATGCGCGCAGTGACTCCTTATCTACGTCGTGAAAAAATAGTTATGGTTATCCTGTATATGCCAGCGCTTACTGCTTGCGACTACTGGTAGTCGCATCATAGGCCAACTCCTCGGGCGCTGACGCCTCCGAGGCGACGCGCTGGTTTTCCTCGTCGCACTTTTGGGTGTTACCACCACAAATATCGCAGGATGAGCTGATGCCAAGTGCACCTATGCCGCCGCAGGTGCCACTGATTGGCTTGCCACTAAAAATGACGCCAACGGACATGCCAGCTACCAGCAAAACCACAATCACAAAAACCAGAAGAAAAGTACCCATGTTGCCCTCCCCTTACTGAGTAACGTAGGACGAAAACGCCGGCGTTTGATGAGATTCAAACCCGCTTTCTGTCCTGACAATAAAATAGGCCGGAATGTTTTCCCGCGTGGCGAGCGCAATCGCCCGCTCATAACCCATAGCCGTAAAACCGGTCGCCAATGCGTCAGCGCTCATGCTGTCATCTGCAATAACGGTTACCGAAGCGAGATTATGCGCGATCGGTTTGCCAGTTTCAGGGTCTATTGTATGTGAGAACCGCCGCCCTTCCGATTCGTAATAGTTACGATAGTCGCCAGAGGTGGCCAGTGCCCGGGACGGTAGGTTAACTATGCGGTTTACCGTATGCTCTCCGCCCTCCGCCGGTTGCTCAATGGCAAGCCTCCACACGCTGCCATCAGGCTTTTCGCCCTGGGTGCGCACTTCGCCACCTACTTCTACCAAGTACGCCTTTACGCCCTCGCTATCAAGATACCGCGCCACAACATCGACACCATAGCCCTTGGCGATAGCAGACAAATCAACATACTGGGGCTGCACTGCTTTCACCGCTGGCGGATCGGTTTGTAGAGATAGGTTTTCATAACCCGTTGAAGCCAGGGCGTCGGCAAGGGCTTGATCTGACGGAACCTTTTCCGGGCGTGCATCTGGGCCAAACCCCCACAGATTGACCACAGGACCGATGGTCACATCAAACGCTCCGTCGGTTAGCCGTGAAATCTCATCGGATCTGGCAAGCACTTCAAAAAGTGGATCGGATACGGGAATCCAGTCTGACTGATCTTCAAGACGGTTAAGCTTCGACAACTCAGAGTCTTCTCTCCAGGTCGACATAGACGCATCAACCCCATCAAGAGCTTTGTCGATGCCTTCTGCCAACGCGTCAATCCGCTCGTGATCTTCCGGCAACACAACACTGATGTGGTAACTGGTACCGAAAACAGGCCCTGAGATTTCCCAGATTTCTTCATCTGGCTGAAATGAGCAACCCGCTAAGACCACCAGCGCCAGCATCATAACGATGCTAACACCAGTCGCCCGAGCGGGTCGTAAGATGCAAGATGTCATCTGAACGCCTTAGCCCCCAAAGTCATCCAGCATGATATTCTCATCTTCAACACCCATATCCTTCAGCATCTTGATAACTGACGAGTTCATGATAGGGGGACCGCACATGTAGTACTCGCAGTCTTCCGGAGCAGGATGATCCTTCAGATACTTATCGTACAGTACGTTATGGATGAAGCCCGTTGGGCCTTCCCAGTTGTCTTCAGGCTGTGCATCAGACAAGGCAACGTGCCATTCGAAGTTCTCGTTCTCATCGGCAAGCATGTCGAAATCTTCTACGTAGAACATCTCGCGAACACTTCGGGCACCGTACCAGAAGGTAATCTTGCGCTTCGAGTTCAACCGCTTAAGCTGATCAAAGATGTGTGAACGCATAGGTGCCATGCCGGCACCACCACCGATGAAGACCATCTCTGCCTCGGTTTTCTTGGCGAAGAACTCACCGAATGGCCCCATAACCGTAACCTTGTCACCCGGCTTCAGGTTAAAGGTATAGCTAGACATGATGCCCGGCGCGTGATCCGTTCCCGGAGGCGGAGTCGCAATACGGATATTGAACTTGAGAACACCCTTCTCTTCCGGATAGTTCGCCATGGAGTAGGCGCGGATGGTCTCTTCCTTGTTAATCGCCTTGAAACGCCAGATATCTAGCTTGTCCCAGTCACCGTGGAAATCCTTTTCGATTTCAAAATTCTTGAAGTCGATTTCGTAAGGATCGCACTCCAACTGCACATAACCGCCAGCGCGGAAGTCCACTTCCTCGCCTTCTGGCAGCTTCAGCACCAGCTCTTTGATAAAGGTGGCCACGTTATGGTTGGAGGCAACTTCGCACTCCCACTTCTTAACGCCGAAGAATTCCTCGGGCACCTCAATCTTCATGTCCTGTTTAACAGGAACCTGGCACGACAAGCGCCAGCCTTCTTTCTCTTCACGGTTGGTAAAGTGCGTTTTTTCTGTGGCCAGCATCGCGCCGCCGCCATCAAACACCTTACACTTGCACTGGGCGCAAGTACCGCCGCCACCACAAGCCGAAGACAGGAAAATTCCGCTGCCTGCCAAGGTGCCAAGAAGCTTGCCACCGGCTTCCGTTTTCACGGTATGTTCCGGATCGTCATTGATTTCGATGGTCACATCACCGGTGCTTACCAGTTTGGATCTCGCCGCGAGGATGATCGCCACAAGCGCCAGAACGATAACGGTGAACATGACCACGCCAAGTGTTATTTCTATAAACATGGTCTCGCCTTTTCGTTAAACCGAATCACCGGGTGAATTACAGGGAAATCCCTGAGAACGACATAAAGCCAAGGGACATCAAACCAACCGTAATGAAGGTAATGCCCAGGCCACGCAGCCCATCTGGAACGTCGCTGTACTTCAGCTTTTCACGGATACCGGCCAAAGCAATAATGGCCAAAGCCCAGCCCACACCAGCACCAAAGCCATAAACCACACTTTCGCTGAAGGTGTAGTCACGCTCCACCATAAACAGTGCCGCACCCATAATGGCGCAGTTCACTGTGATCAGCGGCAAGAACACGCCCAATGCGGAGTATAGTGCCGGGATATATTTGTCCAGAATCATTTCCATAATCTGAACAATCGCTGCGATAACGCCAATGTAGGTAATCAGGCCGAGGAAGCTCAGGTCCACATCCGGCAAGCCGGCCCAAGCCAGCGCGCCATCACGAAGGATGTTGTTATAGATCAGGTTGTTGACCGGAACGGTCAGCGTTAGAACCACAACAACGGCAATGCCCAGACCCGTAGCAGCTTCTATCTTCTTGGAAATAGCAAGGAACGTACACATACCCAAGAAGAACGCGAGCGCCATGTTCTCAATGAAAATTGCCTTGAGAAGCAGGCTGATATAATGCTCCATCAGAAGGCCTCCTTATGGGTGTGGCGGGACATTTTGTAATCCTCTTCTTCTACTTGCTCAGGCATCCAGGTACGCAGTCCCCAGATTGCCAGACCAATAATAAAGAAGGCGCTCGGCGGCAGCAGAAGCAGGCCATTGGTAATGTACCAGCCACCTTCGTTAACCGGAGTCAGCAGGGTTACACCAAACAATGAACCGGCACCCAGCAACTCGCGGAAGAATGCCACGAACAGCAGCATAATCGAGTAGCCCATACCGTTACCGATGCCGTCCAGGAAACTCAGCCAAGGGCCGTTTTTCATGGCGAAGCCTTCGGCACGCCCCATAACAATACAGTTGGTGATGATCAGGCCAACGAATACCGAGAGCTGCTTGCTGATCTCATAGGCATACGCTTTGAGTATCTGATCAACCACAATAACCAGGGAGGCGATAATGGTCATCTGCACGATGATCCGGATGCTGCCGGGTATTTGGGTGCGAACCAGCGATACAGCCAGGTTAGAAAATGCGGTAACCGCAATAACCGACAGGCACATGACGATGGTAACGTTCATGCTGGTGGTTACGGCAAGCGCTGAACAGATACCAAGGATCTGCAGCCCGATTGGGTTATTACTGAATATCGGTTCGAAAAGAACCTGCTTGGCAGTTGCTTCGGCCATGATCAGACCTCCCCTTCACTAAGTTTCTTGAGGAACGGCGCATAACCCCGATCACCCATCCAGTAGTTAATCAGGTGCTGAACGCCTCGGCTGGTGAGTGTTGCTCCGGAAAGCGCATCAACCTTGTGCTCTTTGCCAGCGGCGTTAGAGCTAACGCCACCTTTTACCAAGCGGATCTGCGGTTTGGTTTTATCTTCATCGTACAGCTCTTTACCAACCCACTGAGATTTCCAGCGTGGATTATCCACCTCGCCGCCGAGGCCGGGGGTTTCAGCATGATCGTAAAAACCAAGACCTTCAATGGTGTTCAGGTCCCCTTCCAAAGACATGAATCCGTACAGAGTAGACCAGAGGCCATAACCATGAACAGGCAGTACCACCCGCTTAACATTCCCATTCTCGCTCAGAGTATAAACCTTGGAAATATTGGGTCGGCGCTTGATACCAGCTGTGTCTGCCGCAGACAGGATGTTGGTGGACATCTCGGGATCCGAGGAAGCTTTGTACATGTCGTACTTCATAGGATCTTTTACACCCACAAAAGACGGTTCCACATAGTCACCGGTTTCCAGATCCACCAAACGCACCTCAAATTGCGAGAATACTTTCTCGATCTCCTCAGCTCCCGCTCCCTCTGGCAGCATGCCTGATGCCGCCAAAATATTAGTCTTGATGTCCAGGTTCTGGTTCTTGACCTGGGCTGGGCGAAGCACTACCGCAGCTGTTGATACCACCACGGAGAAAACGATACTCAGTACCAGCGCTACAAGCAGCGTTCTTGGGACAGTTTCTTTACCCTTAGCCACGAGCGAGCCTCCGTTTAACGTTTGCCTGAACCACATAGTGATCCATTAGCGGAGCAAAAAGGTTAGCGAACAGGATCGCCAGCATGATGCCTTCCGGAAAGGCCGGGTTAACGACACGGATCAGAATGGTCATCACACCCACCAGAATACCAAAGCACCAGCGACCGGTGTTGGTCATCGCCGCCGAGACCGGATCGGTTGCCATAAACATCATGCCAAAGGCAAAGCCGCCCATAACCAGGTGCCAGTGCGCCGGAACCGAAAACATCACGTTGGTTTCGGAGCCGATGACATTGAACATAAGCGATGTTGCGATCATACCGAGTAGCACACCACCTACTATCCGGTAACTGGCAATTCGCATGCCGACCAGAATCAAACCGCCGATCAATACAGCCAGCGTAGAGGTTTCGCCCATAGAGCCTTGAATAGAGCCCATGAATGCGCTCATCCAGCCGATACTCTCATCCAGCGCCTCAAGGCCGCCGCTCGCGGCCATGCTCAAGGCAGTTGCGCCACTGAAGCCGTCAACCGCGGTCCAGACAGCGTCGCCAGAGATCTGCGCCGGATAGGCAAAGTACAGAAATGCACGGCCAGTCAGTGCGGGGTTGAGGAAGTTTTTGCCGGTACCGCCAAAGACTTCTTTACCAATTACTACACCGAATGTGATGCCCAGAGCCACCTGCCAAAGAGGAACGGTTGGCGGGCAAATCAGCGCGAACAGGATAGAGGTTACGAAGAAGCCTTCGTTCACTTCGTGACGACGCACGGTTGCGAACAGAACCTCCCAGAAGCCACCAACCACAAAGGTCACGAAGTAAACGGGAACAAAGTACGCCATCCCGTATACGAAGTTGTCCCAGATACCCGCTCCGGCTCCGGTCACGGCAAGTGCCTGAATGAAGGCTGTACGCAGGCCACCGTCTGCAATCAACGCGTCCGGATTGGTCGCCAGAAAGCTGTTGGCCTGAAAGCCAATGTTCCACATGCCAAAGAACATAGCCGGAAAAGCACACAACCAGACCGAAATCATGATGCGTTTGAGATCAACGCCATCACGCACGTGCGAGGTTGTAGAGGTTACCGAGCTTGGCGTATAGAACATGGTATCGGCGGCTTCATAAAGCGCATACCAGCGCTCGAACTTGCCACCTTTTTCAAAGTGATGCTCGATTCCATCGAGAAACTGTCTGATAGCCATCGTGTTAGCCCTCGATCTCGATTCGGGTCAGATTCTCGCGAAGAATCGGACCGTATTCATATTTACCCGGGCACACGAAAGTGCACAGCGCCAGATCTTCTTCATCCAGCTCCAGAGCTCCAAGCTTCTGAGCCATTTCTGTGTCACCCACAATCAGTGCTCGCAGTAGCTGAGTCGGAAGGATATCCAGAGGCATAATTTTCTCATACGCACCAACCGGCACCATGGCTCTCTCACTGCCATTTGTGGTGGTGGTAAAGTTGAACAGTTTGCCGCCAGCAAGCTTGGACAGGTAAATATTCAGCACAGAAAACTTGTTGGTACCTGGCGTCAGCCAGCCCAAAAACTCGCGCTTGTTACCCTCTTCCAAAACCGAAACCTGATTGGCAAACCGGCCAAGATACGCACAGGGGCCATCGCCTCGCCGACCACCGAATACAGAGCCGGAAATTGGACGCACATCGCAGTCTGCGGCCACTTCACCATCCAGCAGTTCAGTTAGGCTGGCGCCCAAACGGGTACGAACCAGGCGCGGCTTTAGAACCTTGGGCCCGCCGAGCGCAACGATACGACCAACTTGCAGTTCACCGGTTGTAAACAGCTGCCCAATATCAACCACGTCCTGGTAGTTAATCGTCCAGACACACTTGGAGGCAGAAACCGGGTCAAGATGATGGATGTGAGTCCCAACGTTTCCGGCAGGGTGCAGACCATCAAACTGCTGAACTTCTATATTATCGGCCTTTGGAACAGACACGTTGGATCCGGGCCGACCGGTTACAAACACCTTGCCCGAGGTAAGCCGGCCAAGAATAGTCAGGCCGTTCTCAAACGCCGCCGCATTCTCAGCGATCACCAAGGTGGGATCAGCCGCCAGCGGGTTGGTATCCATAACAGAAACAAAAATGGAGTGCGGAGTGGTATCGATTGCCGGCACTTTGCTGTAAGGACGTGTTTTAAGCGCCGTCCAAAGCCCCGACTCAACTAGGTTATCAACCACCTGTTGGCGTTCCAGCCCGGCAAGATCCGAGTCAGTAAAGCGGGCAAAGGTCTCAGCATCGTCGCCATCGATCTCGATGACAATTGACTGAAATACTCGACGCTCACCACGATTAAGCTCTTTCACCACACCAGCGGCAGGTGATGTATAACGCACGCCTTCGGTCTTCTTGTCCGTGAACAGCAGCGTACCGCGTTTAACGCGGTCTCCCTCTTTCACAGCCATCGTCGGCTTCATGCCGGTGTAGTCGAAACCGATCAATGCCGCGTGGCGAACCGGGTTTCCGTCTGTGATGGTCTGTTCGGGAGCGCCGCTGATGGGAAGATCCAGGCCT
>JBQCZX010000008.1:0-4455 GCA_052089485.1 Marinobacter sp.
AGGTTGTCTTCACAGGGCTGCGGCCAGGGGAGAAGTTGTTTGAGGAGTTGTTGATTGGTGACGATCCTCAAGGTACTTCTCACCCTCGCATTATGATGGCGCGAGAGGTGTCTATGCAGCGTGAAGATTTGGAGATCGTTTTAGACAAGCTTAGGCGGGCTAGCCAGGAATTCGACTGTAAGCAGATTATTGAAACTCTGAAAAGTGCGCCAACCGGGTTTACGCCGAATGGTAATTTGGCGGATCTGGTTTGGTGCAATGGTGGCAGTGATATTACGGTCACTCATGAGAACGCCGGGAAGGTGCATCGGCTTCCGGTTTGATTAGAGGATCGTGGATACTTGCGCCCTCTCCCCAACCCCTCTCCCCCGACCCCTCTCCCGCAAGGGGTGAGGGGGGTACTTCACTCCCAAGGCTTAGGGTTTGGCTTGGTTGTTCGTGGAGATGATTGCGAAAGCAGTTCCCCCGTAACGGATGGTCTTGGTACGACACGGGCAGCGCAACCTGGTGAATCAACAGGCTGAGCAACGTCTTAAGCTTGTCCAAGTCTTGTCGCTTGCTTGCGCGTACAAAATATTGTACTTTTAATTTGCAGAGTTAAATATGGTAGGAAATCTATGCTCAAGGATGTTGCATGGGTCGGATCAAGCAAGTCGGACCTCAGCGCCTTTCCGGCGAAAGCTAAAGAGAGGTTGTCATGACAATCGAAATCACTAAAGGCTCGGTATTCGACGCCATTGAACAGGACGCAGCCGCAGCGGAAGTGTTGAAGGTTAAGGCCGCATTGATGGACTGTATTCGTAATTACATTGCCTCGAACGGTTTAACTCAAAGGCAGGCCGCGGATTTGATGGGAGTGCAGCGTTCAAGAATCGGGGATGTCGCGCGCGGCCATGTTAGTGTGTTCTCAATTGATGCCTTGGTTTCAATGGCAGCGCGTGTAAACCTACATCCTATAAAAATTGCGGCTTAAGGTCTCGATGTCCAAACCCCCCCGTAACTTCCCATCACTTCTTGAATAACACCGAAATGTCTTTAGCTGTCAGCGCCGAGGCAAAGGTATTTTTATTGCCGTATAAGCTGTCGGCCAATTGGCTTTTTCTTGCCTGTAAGGCATGGATTCGTTCTTCTACTGTTCCCTCGGTGATCAGTCGGTAAACGAAGACCGGTTTGTCCTGGCCGATACGCCAGGCTCGGTCGGTGGCCTGCTGTTCAACGGCGGGGTTCCACCAGGGGTCGTAATGGATCACGCAATCCGCAGCGGTGAGATTGAGGCCGGTGCCGCCGGCTTTGAGGCTGATCAGGAATATGGGGCTCTCGCCATTCTGGAAGTGTTTGACCGGTTTGGCCCGGTCCCGGGTCTGGCCGGTGAGTTTTTCGTACTGGATGCCGGCGGTTTTCAGGGCCGATTCGATTAGTGCGAGCATGCTGGTGAACTGGGAAAACAGAACGATCCGCCGGCCTTCTTCGAGCAGCTCGGTGATCATCTCCAGCAGATAGTCCATTTTTGCCGAGCGGGCATGCTCATCACGATTGAGCAGAGCCGGATGGCAGCAAATCTGGCGCAGCTTAAGCAGGGCGTCGAGAATCTCGATCTGGCTGCGGCCCACGCCTTTTTCCGTGAGCACCTGGCGGATGCGTTTGTCCATGGTAGCCCGCACCGTTTCATAGAGGTCGCGCTGCTCACGATTCAATTCAATATGTCGGATGATTTCGGTTTTTTCGGGCAGTTCCGGGGTAACCTGGTCTTTGGTGCGTCGGAGCATGAACGGCCGCACTCGCCGGCTGAGGTCGGCCTGACGGCCGGCGTCGCCGAGTTCTTCAATGGGTTTGCGATAGTCGGCCCGGAAGTCTTTGAGGTTGCCGAGGTAGCCGGGCAGAATCAGGTCAAACAGTGCCCAGAGCTCGCCCAGATGGTTTTCCATGGGTGTGCCGGTCAAGGCAATGCGGGTTTCAGCAGGCAGTTTTCGGGCGGACTTGGCCAAGGCTGTTGCCGAATTTTTGAGATATTGGGCTTCATCGAAGAAGGCCAGGCTGTAGGTTTTTGCTGTGTGCTGCTCAATATCCCGGGTGATCAGTGGGTAGCTGGTGATGACCAAATCCGCCTGACTAACCTGATCGAACAGTGGCTTTCGCTGGTGACCGTGGATGATCAAAACCCGTAAGTGCGGTGTGAATTTCTCGGCTTCCGACTGCCAGTTGGCAATGAGGGTGGTGGGGCAGACCACCAGAGCGGGTGCATTGAGTCGGCCTGCAGATTTTTCGGATTGAATGCAGGCCAGGGCCTGGAGGGTTTTGCCCAGGCCCATGTCATCGGCCAGGATGCCGCCAAGACCAAACTCCCGTAGAAACTGTAGCCAGTTCAGGCCATCCTGTTGGTAAGGGCGAAGCTTGGCGTTGAGCGCCCCGGGTGGCTTAACCACCTCCAGTTTCTGGAAATTCGTCAATTTTTCGCCCAGCGCTTTCAGGTCGCTGTGACTGTCCCAGTCGGCCCGGGTATTACCCATAAGCTGGGCGGCGTCCAGGTGGGGAAGTTTCAGGGTGCTTTGGGATTCGCGCCGCATCAGGTTTAAAAGGGTTTGTGCCAAAGGCCGAATGCGTTCGGAGGGCACTCGGATCAGAGTTTCGCCGTTGTGCAGCCAGAGCGTTTCCGGCAGGGTGTCTTCATCGACGATGTCACCTTCGGTTTGGGCCGGCAGGTAGGCCAGCGCTTGGTGTAGCAATGGAATCAGGTTGACTTTAACGCCCTCAAGCTCAATGCCCAGCTCCACATCAAACCAGCCCGGCGCTTCGTCATCCGGCCGCAGACTGCCCTGTAACTGATCCACCTCAACCACCGGCAGATCAAAGCGCTCATCCATTTCAATCTGCCAGCCTTGGGCTTGGAGTTGCGGCAGCTGATAGGCAATGAAATCCAGCCAGTCGGAGCGGGTGGGTAGGGTGAAATCCATTAGCGTAGATTCGGGCAGTTCGCTCAGGTCGGCTCCGTCGGATTCGTCTGTCAGAAGAGTGACAAACTGGAAGCCGGGCAGCCCGTCATCCCGAAGTGTGCCTTCTTTTTCCTCGTCACGAATCACCAGCACGGGACCGGCGGAGGTTTGCAACAGTAAACGGGGATAGGGGTCGGCGTAATTAACAGGGTGTCCTTGATAACCGAAGCGCAGGCGGGCCAGCAGGATGGGCAAGCTTTCGGATGCCTGGGGTTTAACGCAGTACAGCTGCAAGATTGGTTGCGGATCGGCCTCAATGATTTCGGGTGCCTTGAAGGATTCTGGCAAGGTGGCACCGGTTTTTTTCAGTAACGGGGCCAGCTCTGGCAGTGCTTCCTGCAGCTGTTCCTCTGACAGCGGCGGGCACTGACTTAGCAGTTCGCTGGTTTGCGGATCCAGGGTGGTGTGAACCAGCCCGAGGCAGTGGTTTTTGCTATCCAGGTAGGTCGGCGGGTCGGTATTTAAAAATGTCACTTGTGGGGGAAGTGCTTTGGCCACCAATTGCCAATGGCGGCTGCCGGGCAGTTGCAGCCATTCATAACCCGCTTCGATGGCGTCACCTCTGCGCAAAGGCGGGTTGGCGGTGGACTCCAGAAATAAACGATCGGTTTGCAGGGCAGCGTCCAGAAAATTGGCTGCGGCCGTTCCTTCCAGTATGGGTTCGACGCGATAGGCGGTGGGCGTGGCCTGCAGCCAGATAAGCGGTGCAGTATCGCTGTCCCGAAGATATCTGGGGCGGTCGTGTTCTAGATTCGTTCGGTGCCAGACTGCGGTGTAGGAACCCTTGGAGTAGCCGCCGGTCTTGCGCCGCCGTACTTTGTGCACCGCCAACGAAGCGCTATGTCCATGGCTGCGAGGCCTGATAAGGTAAACGAGGCATTCGGCGCTTTCGGGTTTTGGCGCGGAAGCCTTGACCGAGGTAATCCGCGCAAGCCAAGTTTCAGCGGCATGCTCCGATACAACGGCGGGGGAGTTCGGCGTGTTGGTTTCGCCGGCCAGACTCTGATCGTAATTGGCTTGAAGGATTACCGCGACCGCGTGTTTGCAGCAAAAACTTACCGGGCAGCTGCAAAATGTGGCAACCTTGTAAGGCATATAGCGATCGAACCGAACCTCGGTGCGATAGGTTTGAGATTGGCTGCCCGCTACATTTGCACGCAGTACCTGAATGCTCATCCCTTCAATCGACAGTTCTAACTCCTGAACGCGGCTCTGGCTGAAGTAGCGTTTGCCACGCTGGAGAGTGTTGGTGTCGAAAATGAGGGAGAGGGTGTTGTCTTCTATTAGCATGGTCATCAGGAGGTCAAAGGGTGAGGCTGAAACCTAACCGAATCCGGGGCTCGGCTCAATGGATTTTCGGGTGAAGACCTAACAACTACCTAACTCTCAGGCTTGGAGGTGTATCTCTCCCCTCTCCCCCAGCCCCTCTCCCGCAAGGGGTGAGGGGAGCCACACACTCAAAGCC
>JBQCZX010000008.1:4555-44148 GCA_052089485.1 Marinobacter sp.
AAAGCTTGGGGAGAGGGGGAAGGTATTAAAACCCACAACAAGGATTGTTGAATATGATAAACATAACCCACCACGGCGCCACCACTGGTGTTACTGGTTCCTGCCATGAACTGACCTTAGGTTCTGAGCCAAGCCCTGCAGGCATTCTAATTG
The DNA here is from genome assembly GCA_052089485.1 of Marinobacter sp. Taxonomy (GTDB): domain Bacteria; phylum Pseudomonadota; class Gammaproteobacteria; order Pseudomonadales; family Oleiphilaceae; genus Marinobacter. The sequence continues at coordinate 4,709 of JBQCZX010000008.1, forward strand.
ACTGCGGCCTGTTCCAAGGCCAGGAAAAGGGCGACGGCGCCACGGCTTCTGATCTTTCCGTTGATTTCCCCATTGAGCATATTCACGCCCTGGTTGTGACGCACGTGCACATAGATCACGTGGGTCGGATTCCGTATTTGTTGGCGGCTGGGTTCGAGGGGCCGATTATCTGTTCGGAACCCTCCGCTATAATGCTGCCAGAAATTCTGGAAGATGCCTTAAAAATTGGTTTTACTCGGGACAGGTCGCTGATCGAACGGGTGCTTGGGCTGATACGTTCTCGGCTTGTGCCTGTACCTTACGGGCAGTGGCATGAGGTGTTTGCAGAGGCTGAGCGTTCGCTCTCTGTTCGTTTCCAGCGCGCCGGGCATATTCTGGGCTCGGCCTATGTTGAGTGTGAGGCGGTGTCTGGAGCCAAGCGTGAGCGCGTGGTGTTCAGTGGTGATTTGGGCGCGCCCCATGCGCCTCTGCTGCAGGAGCCGGATTCGCCGGAGCGGGCGGATCGCTTGGTGATTGAAAGCACCTACGGTGATAAGGATCACGAGAGCCGGGACGCACGCAGCTATCGCTTGAAGGCGATTCTGGAGCGGGCGCTGGCGGATGGTGGCACGGTGTTGATTCCCGCATTTAGCATCGGGCGTACTCAGGAGTTGTTGTATGAGATTGAAGGGCTGATATATGAGTTCCAGGGCCAGTCTGTGGCGGATGGCCTGACTTGGGAAGAACTCGAAATTGTGGTGGATTCGCCTTTGGCGGCGGGGTTCACGGATATCTATCGCAAGTTGAAGCCGTTCTGGGACTCGGAAGCAGCGGATTTGGTACGGCAGGGCCGGCACCCGCTTTCGTTTGAGCAGTTAACGGTGATTGATTCCCACGAGGATCATTTGAATGCCGTTGGATATCTTGCTCGTTCCCATCGGCCCTGTGTGGTGCTGGCTGGTTCAGGCATGTGTGCTGGGGGTAGGGTGGTTAATTACCTCAAAGCGATGCTTGGTGAGGCCCGAAATGATGTGTTGTTTGTTGGCTATCAGGCAGCGGGCACACCGGGGCGGGATATTCTTACTTATGGCCCCCGGGGCGGTTGGGTACAACTGGATGACGAGCGGTATGATATACGTGCCAGGGTGCATCAGGTGGGTGGTTACTCCGCCCACGCCGGGCAATCGGATTTGATTCGTTTTATTGAGGGTATTGCGAAGAAACCGTCTGAGATTCGTATTGTGCATGGGGATGAGTCGGCAAAGTTGGCATTTAAACAATGCCTTGATAAGTTGAACTATTCGAGTGTGTTGATACCCAATTAATAAGATGTTTAAACGGGTATGCAGCTTGATTGATGGCTAATAAATGAATAGTCTTTGCCATATATAATCTGATGACCTATTATTGCCGTAGATTTCAGCACGCGCTTAATCCGTTTAGCACGGTTTGAGTTTTAGAAGCCACAGGTTAAATTCAGATAAAATAAGGTTTCAATTCGATGGCAAAGATTAACGATTACTACCAGAAGAAGCAGTTGATGGAAAAGCTTGCAGACGAGATTAATCAACTGGAGCAAGATCAGTCTCTGAAGCACGAATTGGCATTTGAGAATAACCTTCGTGAGTTGATGGCAGAGTATGATAAGTCTCCGAAGCATGTGCTTCAGATTCTGACTGCGATTGATCCTTCCATAATTGGGGCAAAGGCTGAAGTCAGCACTGGCACCCGCGCCAAGCGCCCGATGAAAACCTACAAGAACCCGCACACAGGTGAAGAAGTTCAAACCCGTGGCGGTAACCACAAGGTTCTGAATGAATGGCGTCAAGAGCACGGCAAAGAAGCGGTGCAGAGCTGGCAGGAAGACTGATCAGAAAATTATAAAAAAGGGCCAGATGAGATAATCATCTGGCCCTTTTTTTGATTAAGCGAAAAGCTATTCGAAAACAACCACGCGATTTCTTCCGCTTTTCTTGGCGACATACAGTGCTTCGTCTGCTTGCTGCATCCATTTCATATGGTTTTTCGGTTTGTCGGTTAATTGTGATATGCCTACGCTGATCGTATAACGAATGGGTGCAACGGAGGTTTGAACCAAGCTTTGCTCTATGGTGTCTCGTATGCGTTCACATATTATGCGAGCCCCTTCGGCATCGGTTTCCGGTAATACAATTCCGAACTCTTCACCGCCATAACGGCCGATGCTGTCAGATTGTCGCAAATTGTTTTTTGCGGTTTCCGCTGTATGTTTGATTACTTCATCACCGGCCAAGTGGCCGTAGTTATCGTTCACTTTTTTGAAGAAGTCGATATCAAACATCACAAGGCTGGTTGCTTGGCCGTAGCGACGAAATCGTTCGAATTCCGCATCCACCAGGTTTTCCCAAGTGCCGCGGTTCAGTAGTCCGGTTAACCGGTCGGTCATGCTAAGTTTAGCGAGCTGCTCGTTGGCGCGCTCCAAGGCCCGCTTGCTGGTGGCGATGTCGGTTACGTCGTATACCATAAGGCATACTTTCTCTACCTGCCCGGTAGTGCCAGTAAGTGGGCTGATGGTGAGGTTTTGGAACATGTAATCTTCTGTTCCGGTAATGGGGCGCGTGTTTCGAAAGCGGAACAGGTAGGGCCGTTGCTCCCAGGAGGTAAATGCTCGGGTGTTCAATAGTGCTACGGCGTCTACTTTGCGGGTAAGCCAGGCCTCTGGGATATCAGGGAATAGCTCAAATAGCACACGGTTGCGGACTTTGCTGGCGGTGATGCCGCTGTGGTTCTCCATAAAGCTATTCCAGGCCTGCACCTGAAAATCCAGATCCAGCACTACTAAACCAACCTCAACGGATTCCAGCATGCTGACCAGCCAGTGAAACGATTGGGATTCAAGTTCGTTTATCGTCACGGTTTAATCCATTAGGTATTGAAGACGTTGTTCCAGGAAGGGGACAGAATCCTCCGTGAGCAGCACCAACATGTCGCACTGTATGTTCCTATCCTCCAGCGTATAACTGATCTCAATGCATAACAGTTGCTCATCCCGTAAGTTTTGATGTTCCAGCAGCTCTGTAATCTGTTGGTGCTGGCCCAGCACGCTGGGATGGCCAAGGCCTAGCTGGAGATCCAGTTGGTCGCCAATACCTTTAAGGAAGGCGCCAAATAGAATACTGGACATGTCCATCAACACTTCCACGTTTACCGATTCGCCCTCGAGGGTATCGTAGTGGAGCAGTTCGGCCATTTCCCGAAAGCTGGCGTCTGCGAACAGCAGCAATGCCTCACCGGCAATGCCCGCGCCGGTGAAGCCTTGGCACACAGCGGAGTATGTATCACTGTTGTGGGCGGCAGAAATAGCCATGTTGAGTTCGGAGTTGGCTATAAAGTCGACCTTTGGCACAGGCTGTTTCACGAATACCCGCAACAGCCTTGCAAGCAGATCTGACGAGCGCCCCATGGCGACGTTGGAGATTTCCTGCAGGTAGTCGTTCAGTGATACGGAAATTTCCTGTGCCTGGGGTTCGCTTTTGGGGTTGAGTTGCCCATCGCTCAGCGCTGTAGCTTCCAGATCACCAGGACGGTAAAAGCCGTAATCGGCAAGCAGGCTGAGAACAACCACCATGTCTGTGGGCTTTTTTATGAAATCAATGGCGCCGAGTTTGCGTACTCGCTCCCGGGCTTCAGGTTGTATGTCGCCCGAAACCACGATAGTCATAATGGGGAGATCTTCTGCATGCACCTGCTTCAGCACCTCGTAGCCGTCCATTTGCGGCATGTTGAGGTCGAGAAACATCAAGTCGGCCTGCCGCGCGCGCAGCATTTCAAGCGCTTCCACGCCGTTATCGACAAACAGGATTTGATCGGCGAGCCCAGGGGGCAGGGCTCGCGCCATCTGTTTTCTGGCAAGTGCGGAGTCGTCGCAAATGAGTATGCGGGTGGTCATGATTGCGGCCAGAAGGGAGTGACGAGCGATTCCCAGGTTATAACAGTAAATACTAGTATGTACACTTAAGAGACACCTTTTAGGGTGGTTTCAAAACGAGTGTAGTGTAACGGTTTGTTATCCATGTTTGTGACTAGGCTCACTCTATCGCCCGAGTTGTCTCCGCTATAGTGTCTGTGTTGAATATAAAAAGTAAGTGAGGATTGCAAGCATAAGCCGCTTGCGCGCTGCGGTACACTTAAAATGGCCCTTAAACCCTTAATCCGAGACATTGCTATGAGATATCACGCGTATGGATACGCTGCCCTCATCACGTTCTGCCTAGGTATGGCGCCTGTAGCCGAAGCTGAACTGAAACCCATTTCTGAAGCGGCCATGGGTGATGTGACAGGGCAGGCGTTTATGCAGGTTGAGAATATTCCCGGGGCGGCTCATGAATTTACCCGCATGACATTAGGTATGGATGTGGATACACGGGTAAATATTGATGATGTTCAGATAGGTCAGATTGATGGCGGTACAGATTTTGCCGCTCAGCATGTAGCTCTGGGCCATATTGCCCGTAATGATGGTGATCAGTTTAATGGTGTTACCTATAATGCGGGTGATGTTGTTCCCTTCGAAGCGCGGAAACCCTATATCGAACTGGCTGAAGACAGCGCTGGGTTAGCCGGTTTTCGCATGGGCTTTGAACAGGCTCGAGGGTCGGTTTCTTCCAGTACTGCGAGTTTTAGTGGCGATATTGGCCTTAAGTTCGAGGACGAAACCGGTACGAAGTACGACGCGGTACTAATGGATAGTACCGGCGCAGCCACTAATAAACGGGCCTCTCACATTGGCATATCGCCCGGTAGCTGTGTTTCGGGGACGAATTGCGCGCCGTTAACGGATTTGCGCTCTGTTAACGTGGGTGGTGAAAATAACGGATTTACCGATGGCTTTTTTATTGGCTTCCAGCGTGAAGAAATGGATTGGCAAAGCTTGGACGGCGCGAACACGTTTAATGTGGGCCAGGGTGTATTTATTAATCTGCCTACAAATATGACCGTTGATCTTAACTCTTTTGTAAATGGCGGCGTGAACCGACTACAAACCCAGCAGGTCGATATGGGTAACAACCTCTTTTGATTTTTTTGTGATGCCTTCGGAGCCTTTCACCCTCCTGGCGCAAAGCACAAGGAGTAGTGCGTGCCAACTCTTCTGTATTTGAATGGATTCAAATTCTTCTTTTATGCGAATGATCACCTACCGGCCCATGTGCATGTACTTAAAGGTGAGCGATGGGCTAAGATTGAGCTAATAACGCTTTCGGTGAATTACAGCACTTTCAAGAACCAAGAATTGAAACAATGCCTTGGGGTTGTTGAAAGCCATCAGTCGGAATTTCTGGAGAAGTGGAATGCCTGGTTTCAAAGGTAAGTCCGTTCACGTTGATGACCGTCATCTTCATGTAGAGTTGCAAGATGGAAGGGTGATCTCCACGCCCATTCATTGGTATGCGGAGCTTGAAAAAGCCTCAATCTCTGAAATCCGACAGTATCGCTTTATTTGTGACGGCACCGGTATTGAGTGGGATTTTTTAGATTATCACCTCAGCATTGAAGCCATGTTGAGGAGCGATGCTCGTCAAAGCGCTGCTTGAATTTGCTGAACTTTGCTAAACTCTGGGCTCCCTATTTGACTGGAACCGCAGGAGCCTTACTTTGATCCGCTCTTTTTATTGGCACGACTACGAAACCTTTGGTGTCGACCCGGTTCACGACCGGCCGTCGCAGTTTGCCGGTGTGCGAACCGATGCGGATTTGAATATTATCGAAGACCCGCTGGTTATCTACTGCAAACCCACCGACGACTACCTACCATCACCACAAGCCTGCCTGATTACTGGTATTACCCCGCAGAAAGCGATGGCGGATGGCTACCCGGAAACGGAGTTTATCGCCCAGATAAACGAAGCGTTCAGCCAACCGGGCACCTGCGTGGTGGGCTATAACAGCCTGCGTTTTGACGATGAAGTGACCCGCCATACCCTCTACCGAAACCTGCAAGATCCTTATGCCCGGGAATGGCAGAACGGCAATTCACGCTGGGACATTATCGACATGGTGCGGCTGACCTATGCCTTGCGGCCCGAAGGCATTAACTGGCCGCGCAAGGAAGACGGTAGCCCCAGCTTCAAACTGGAAGCGCTCACCACCGCCAACGGCATTGCCCACGAAGCCGCACACGATGCCATGTCAGATGTGGAAGCTACCTTGGCCGTTGCGAAGCTGATTCGGGAAAAGCAGCCGAAGCTGTTCGATTTTGTGCTGAACAACAAAGACAAACATTCCGCTCGTGGCATGTTGGATACAGCGGCTATAAAGCCGGTATTCCACATCTCCTCCAAATACCCGGCTACTCGCGGTTGCTGCGCCATGGTCGCGCCCATTGCGGATCACCCCAGCAATAAAAACCTGGTGATTGTGTACGACCTGCGGGAAGACCCAAGTGAACTGATTAACGCTACACCCGAGCAGATTCGCGAAAGGGTATTCACATCCCAGGCGCAACTTGGTGAAAAGAGCCGGTTTCCTTTGAAGGGCGTGCAGTTGAACAAATGTCCAGTGCTGGCGCCGGCAACTATGCTCTCTACGCTTTCTGTCGAGCGGTTAGAAGAACTGGAGTTGGATGGCGCTACCCTTCGCGCCAATTTGGCGATGCTGAGAAAGGCCCCTGGTTTGCCGGAAAGAATTGCCGAGGCATTCGGCCAGCCGCATGAAGGCGACCTAACGGACCCCGACGAACAGCTCTATGCTGGTGGTTTTATCTCGCCTGCAGATCGCAGTGAGCTGAACCGAGTGCTGCAAACCTCGCCGGAATTGTTGGGGGAGGAGACATTCAGGTTTAAAGATGAGCGCTTGCAAGAATTACTGTTTCGCTATCGCGCTCGTAATTACCCGGATTCGCTCACCAGTGAGGAAGCGGAGCGCTGGGAAGAGTTTCGTACGCAGAGGTTGATGGCTCCGAAGAAGGGCTGGTTGTCACTTGAGGCGTTTGGGCTTGAGTTGCAAAGGCTTGCGAGTGATCCAGATCTGACGCCGCAGAGGCAACAGGTGTTGGAGGACTTGCATTTGTATGGGGAGTCTTTGGTTCCCTACATCTGAAAAAGATGTAGGCCCACTCCCCAACCCCTCTCCCCCGGCCCCTCTCCCGCAAGGGGTGAGGGGAGCAAACACCAAAGGCCTGAGAGCGGCGCAGTTTTAGCCCCTCGCCCTTGGTGGGAGAGGGGTTGGGGAGAGGGGGTTCTGTAATCACCCCCGCCCACTACAATCACCGCCGCCGTTGAAAATAAACACTCAAATTCTGCCCAACCACACTCTGCACCTCACTCCCCAGTGCTTCAGCCTGAATCTGCCTTTGCACCGGCCGCGTAGCCAAACTGTGACCATCTTCATCACGGGCCTTCACCAGCTTCCATTCCACTTCATTACTCACCATTGCCATTAAATCTTTCAGCTGGGCTTCATCTTGCGCTCGAAACCAGCGGTCGCGGCAGCCGCCTAAGCTGTAGAAGTCATCCTCATGGGCAAGTTCCTGCCAAGTGGCATCCTGGCGGTTGGTTAGCACCATGCTGCGAAGCTGGCGCAATGTAGAGCGGGTTGGTTGAAGACCGTGTTCTGTAATCAGCTTTCGCATCTGCCGGTCGCCGGTTGTTTGTTCGGCAATGGCTGTATGCAAGTGCACGATGGCGCCGGAGCCGGAGGCGCTGTTCACCAATGCAGCCAGTGAGAGTTCAGACATGGCCGGGGAGGGAAGGCGGCCGACTTCAACCCAGTGTACTTGGTTGCCGTCTGCCACAAACCGCTGGGCGATAGACCAGGGCCAGAACACTATGTTGTTGATCTCAGATTCGGCTGCCATGCGTGTGGCTTTGGCGATGTTGGCCAGGGATTCATCTACGGCAATCACTTCCACGTCTGCCAGGTAACGCGCAAGTTCCATGGCTCGTTGGCCGGATTGAGCGCCACAGACTATAACGCGCAAGGTATCTGGCAGCTTGTCTGTGGCCATCCCCAGTTCTGTCGCCATTACCGACTTCAGGCTGCTTTCAGCTCGGTAAGCCAGTTTCGACCAAGCCGGCCAGGCTTGTGGAAGGTCGGCTTTATCCAGGCACAGCTCTTCTGTTTTTTCATCGAAGTGCTGCTTGATGCTTTCTTCTTCCGCGCGGTGGTAGTAGCCGGCGGCAAGCACGGGCTGAAGCGCCAGTGGCCAGTCCACCAGGTTCCACTGGCCAAGTTGAACGGCAAAATCCTGATGGAAGAGTGCGCCGTACATAGCGCTAATCATCAACGAGCCAGTTAAGGCGTCTTGGGCTTCGCCCATCGCAAGTTGTGCTTTTAGGCTGTCGTTCACGGTTAATGCGAGCCGCTCTTCGTCATCCTCTGCTGCCAGCGCATAGCCGGTGCGATCTGCATACTGGGCTATGGCGAGGGTGAGTTGTTGGAGTTCATCGCGAAGCTCAACCGTTTGGGCGACTTCCGCCAGAATGGCGCGGCGTAGCATGACCACAAGCTCTTCCACGGCTGGGTCGGGCATCAGTGTTTTTTGCAGCGCCAGAATCAGTAGCTCATCCTCGCTGGCCGCATCCAGGAAAATCTCCGCCTTGGGGTTATCCAGATCGTATTGCTGGCGGATAATGGCACCCACAAAGCGTCCGATTTCCTGATGGGGTAAGCCTTCGTGCTTCAATAGGGCAATGGCGTCCAGAGCCAGACGGCTATCCGCTTTGTCTACCGCGAGATGTTGAGCGCAGGTGAGCATGCCGCTGTACACAGAATCCCATTCGGCGCCGGTTTCCAGCAGTTTGCGGTAATGCAGGTACGCCACATCAAACTGGCCCTGCAGTCGTTTGGCATGGGCCACACCGCAAAAAGCGGCTGCGGATTGCCGGTCGCAATCCAGGGCTTGCAAAAAGTGCTGCTCCGCCAGTGCTGGTCGTTCGGTTTTCAGTGCCCAGTAGCCCAAGTTGGCGTGTTGCTGCGCTTGGCCAGGTTGAACATCCAGGCTTGAGTTGAAGAGTGCATGGGCTTTTTCAAGCTGCCCATCGTCCATCTCGACGCGCCCCAGCAATCCCAAGGCACTGGCGCTGTTTGGTTCAAGCACAATCACCTCTTCCAGGTACCCACGGCATTCTTGCCGAGCCTGCAGGCGCTGGATGTGGCTCAGCCCGCTACTGTTAGAGTCGCTGTAAGCATGGTTGGCCTGCAGAAGCAGGCGGGCAGCCTGTGCCTGTTGAGCACGGGATTCCTGGATGTGATATTTGGCTTGCATGGGATACCTCATGTACCTGCCGCTATTACGAAATGTGCGGCAAAGGCCTGCAGTTTTTGGTGGTTTGTGCTGCTTTTTATCGCTCTCTATTAAATAAAGCGAAAGGTGTGCCAGATTAGAGGTGCTCACCAAAATCCATGGAGTTGTGCAGTAGGCGTAGGATTACGATTTTTCTTGTCTGCGTTTTTGTGAGCTCTCAGCCACTGAGCTGGTTGCAAAATGTTATGTGCAACTACATAATAGTTGCAAAGATTGATCAAGATGATCTCATGGTAAACAAGGAAAAGTTGGCGGCTAGGCTTCTCAAAAAGCCGACCCCAAAAACATAACATGGTCTGAGTTGCGCGGATTTCTGCTTAGTCTGGGGTTTGAGGAGGAGTAGGGTAGCGGCTCTAGGGTTCGATTCTACCTCCAGGTGGAGCCAGGTAGGCGCGGCGTAATGATTAGGTTGCATAGGCCTCATCCGGAGAAAGTATGTGGCCCGTTAATGGTTAAGGATGTAGTTCGTGTATTAAAAGCATGGGGTCTGTTATGAACAGCAATGTTATGAAACACAAAGGGCAGATAGGCTCTATTGAGCATGATTTAGAGCAGGGTGTGCTTTACGGGAAGCTACTGTTTATAAACGATCTCGTAACGTATGAAGCGGAAAGCCTAAGGGGGTTGGAGGCAGAGTTCAGAATCTCAGTGGGTGAGTACCTAGCTGATTGCGAGGGCATGGGGATTTTGCCCAACAAGCCTTTCAAGGGATCGTTTAATATTCGAATTGGAAGGGATTTGCACCAGAAATTGGCGATAAAAGCAGCAGATGAAGGGCTTGGGTTGAATGAGGCGGTTCAGCGGGCCGTTGAGAAGTTTGTAATCGCGCAATAGTCGGAGACTTCATGACAAAAAGCAGTAACAACTTATACCAAGTCAAAGTATCGCTCACCGGCGCGCAGCCACCCATCTGGCGGCGATTACTGATTGAGCCAGGCACAACTTTTCAGGATCTTCACCGGATTATTCAGCTGGCGATGGGCTGGCAGGCTTCGCATCTGCATTTGTTCCAGGCTGAGGACGGCAGATTGGTAGGCGACCTGGCCGAAGATTTTGATGGCATGATGAATTTTGTGGATGAATCCACACTGCCGGTCTCCAGCTTGCTGACTAGGGAAGGGCAAGCGCTGAAGTATGAGTACGATTTCGGCGATTCTTGGGAGCATGAGATCAAGCTTGAGAAGATATTGCCGGGTAATTCCTCTGCACCCGTGCCCCAGTGCATAAAAGCCGTGCGGCAGGGCCCGCCAGAGGATGTCGGGGGTTTACCGGGGTTCTATGATTTTTTAGAAATCATGGAGGATATGGCGCACCCAGACCATATCGCGGTAAGGGAGTGGCTAGGCGGTGAGTGGTTTGATCCGGAGTTTGTGGATCTTGGCGAGATTAACGAAGACCTTCTCGAGCGCCATGCTCTGTTTGCTGAAAGCGCTTACGATGCACCACCACCCGCCAGCGACCTCTGCGGCCTTAGCCCGAACCAAGTGCACGAATTATTGCAGAACCCTCTGAACTGCCCCTCAGTCTTCAAACCTCTTTTCAATGCAGAAGCCGTGAACCAGGCACTCGATACCGCGCCGGTTATTCGCATGGCAAAGGTATTGATCGACGCCTTGGGAGAGAAGGGCATTCGCCTGACCGGCAAGGGGAATCTACCTTTGCGGCAAGTTCAAGCCATGATTCAAGCGGGCGGGGAAGAGGTTGTTTTTCCCATGGCCAGATTTGGCAAAGCGCGTTCAGAGGAAAACGTTATGGCCGTCCACCTTACCCGTGTGCTGCTGGAAGTTGCCGGGTTTACCAAAAAGCAAAGAGGCTACCTGCTACTGAAAAAGACCGCCGCAACCCGCCTGGCAAAAAAAGGCTGGCTAACTTTTTACCGGGACATGTTTTCTACAGCGCTGTCACAGTTCAACTGGGCCTGGATGGATTTCAGCGAGGGTCTGGACGATGTGCAATACATTGGCCCATTCTGTTTTTGGCTGCTTTCTGAAAAGGGTGGCCAGTGGCAGCCGGTACAGGAATACCTTACGGATATGCTTAAAGCCTTTCCACGGTTACTTCTTGCTGCCTATCCCATGCCCTATGCGAGCGAGGAAGACCAAGTGAAGTGGGTGCTGAGTTCCAGAATGCTGGCTCTTTACCGGATATTTGGGCTTATAGAGTTGAACCCGGAACAGACCCGGTTTCGCAAGGAAGATAAACAGAGGATGCGCCGGACTGAGTTGTTTGAGGGGATGTTTGTTCGGGTGTGATGTTCCTGGGGCGGGCCTGTAAGTTTGGTGTGGTTAAACCAAAAAACCGAGCGCTTGTTGGCCCGGTTGTTTTTGGTTTTGTGCTTCTTTTAACCCTGCAGCAACTGCAAAACCTGCTGTGGCCGGGCATTGGCCTGAGACAGTACTGACAGACCAGCCTGTTGTAAAACCTGGGTGCGGGCCAACTCAGCAGATTCCGCCGCAAAGTCGGCATCGCGAATGCGACTGTTGGAGGCTGAGAGGTTTTCTGAGGTTGTAGCTAGGTTAGCAATGGTTGACTCAAAGCGGTTCTGAATGGCACCAAGTTCACTTCGAATTGAATTGACTGAATTTAGTGCAGTATCAACACGAAGAATCGCATCGCCTGCTCCATGTACAGAGTCGATAGCGACGGACGCCAGGCTCTCAGTCGGCGATATCGTTGTTCCCACATCCGCCCCGTCACCGAGCGCTGACGGAGCGGTAGTTGTGAGAGCAATGCCGCTCAATTCTTGATCCGACTTTATTTCAATTCCGGTTCCGTCTTTACTTGCAACTGCCACGGCGCCATCCAGTTGGCTGTTGATTGTTTCGACTGTGTCGGCAATATTAGCTTCTTCACCGGTAAAAGTGATGGTATTTGGCGTGCCATCTACTGTCACTTCCAGGGTATCGTTAGCTGCAATAGCATTCGTGCCAGAAAAATCAACATCAAGCGCAGAAGCTGTCGCAATACTGCCTACATCGATGGCCCGAGAACCCTTTGTCAAATCAACGCTTATTGTGTCGCCTGTATTCGCGCCGACCTGAAATGAGGTGATTCCAAAGGTACCGTCAAGAACGTTCAGGCCATTAAAGGAAGTCTGATTAGAAATTCTGTCAATCTCTGCAATACGCTGCTGAACTTCCTTGTCCAAATCTTGCCTATCAGACTCACTGTTGGTGCCGTTGGCAGATTGAACAGAGAGTTCTCGAATTCTTTGTAAGTTAGCAACAACCTGATCCAGCGCGCCTTCGGCCGTTTGAGCGAGCGATATGCCGTCATTTGCATTGCGCTGGGCCATGTTCAGGCCGGAAATTTGAGATTCAAACCGTGTTGAAATGGCTAGGCCCGCGGCATCGTCTTTGGCTGAGTTGATGCGTAGCCCGGAAGATAGCCGCTCCAGCGCAGTATTAGCGGCGCCCTGTGAAGCGTTCAGGTTGCGTTGCGCGTTTAGTGATGCAATGTTCGTATTAATAATCTGAGGCATGTCGCTCTCCCTACTCAAAGGTGCCGGAAGCTCAGAGCTTGAAAACAGAGCGCTGTGCCGGCGAAATTAGTTAAGTTGCCGTTTGGTTTACACCTAAGCGAAGGTCGTGCCATATTTTGGTTTATGGCTTTAATGTATTGAAAAATAAGACGTAAAATTTAATGGCTCATATGGTGAAGGCGGTTTGGTGTCCGGTTTCTGGCGCGCTAGAGGGCACTGAATTGCCGCTTTACACTCTTTTACAAACTTTTTAGAAATTGGACTAAAGGAACCTAAGGGCATGCCGTTAAGTATTACAGCAGGGCGGCGTACCCCACTTATCGAGAACGGACGCCAAGCCTCTTCCAGTGAAGAACTTAAAGGTTTAGGAGAAGTATTATGGCTCTCGGTATCAATTCAAACATCGCGTCAATCAATGCACAGAACCAACTGAGTAAATCTCAGAGCTTGTCTGATCAAGCGTTGGAGCGTTTGTCTTCTGGCTTGCGTATTAACTCGGCCAAGGACGATGCGGCGGGCTTGCAGATCTCTACCAAAATGGATTCTCAGATCCGGGGCATGACCGTCGCTCAGCGCAATACCAATGACGGGATTTCTATGCTCCAGACTGCAGAGGGGGCGTTGGATGAAGTGGTGAATAACCTGCAAAGGATGCGGGAGTTAGCCGTTCAAGCTGGTAACGGTAGTAACAGCACTGAGCAGCGTACAGCGCTTAAGGCCGAGTATGATCAGCGAGGTGAGGAAATTACGAGGATTATCGATTCGACCTCTTTTAATGATGTAAATCTTCTGGATGGATCCGCTGGCGCTACTGGGGAGATAAAGCTTCAGGTAGGAGCAAATAGTACCGCTGAGAATCAAATTGCAGTGACTTTTGGCGCACTTGATATGAGTGCAGCGTTGGCCGTTGACATAAGTACAGACGCTGCCGCTGCAGTTGCTGGGATCGAGACAATTGATACAGATCTGGCTACAGTTAACACGCAGCGTAGTACTCTGGGTGCCAAGCAGAATCGGTTGGAGAGTGCATTGAATACGCTCTCAACCTCAATTGAAAACGCTAGCGCATCGAACGCTCGTATTATGGACGCCGATTTTGCCGCCGAAACTGCAAAAATGGCCAAGTCCAACGTATTGCAGCAGGCGGGCATCTCGGTTCTGGCCCAGGCTAACGCCCGTCCAAACCAGGTATTGTCTCTCCTGCAGTAATAGGGATCAGTTGGTACGCACTGATACCAGCCTTTCATAAGAGAGGCTGTTTTTTGCGCTAGCGGGGGGTGGTTTATGAGTGACATGAAGCTATACAGCCCGGGTTTGAAGCTGCCTCACGCTGGTGACCAAGCATCTGGCGTGCGGCAAGCCCGGCGGCCTATAAAGCAAGATTCCTCTGAGGGCACACAAGTGGTTGAACAGTCGCAGCGGGTTCGATTTGAGGCTCAGCCTCAAGAGCTTGGCGGGGCGGTGGCGCGGCTCAACGATTACGTTCAAAACGTCCAGCGCGATTTGCAGTTTGAAGTCGACATGGAGCGCGGTCAGACGATTGTGCGGGTCGTCGACAATGAAACTCAGGAAGTGATTCGTCAGATACCGGATGAGGTGGCGTTGAGATTGGCAGACAATTTGCAGCAGGATGAACCGCTGACGCTGTTCCATATTAAAGTCTGAATTTTGCTTTGCCCTTAATGAGCGCTTAAGCCCTCGGGTTGCAAACAATTCAAAACACCGTCGCACTCGCAAGGGGCGACGGTGTTTGTGATTTTAGGCTGCAGATTTTGCAAAAAAGTGACGAAAGCGGCAAAGTTTTTCCGCCCGCTGCCGATAACCAAGTAAATGTTAGTCGTTGCACGCGACGTTTAGCCCCTATGGAGGCGTATTATGGCATCAATTACTTCACTGGGCGCAGGTTCCGGGATTTTCAGTTCTGACCTTGTCGATAAACTGGTTGAAGCCGAGCGGGTTCCAACAGAAAATAGGCTGAACAATAAAGAGCAATCTATACAGGCCAAAATTTCGGCTTTTGGAGCGTTGAAAGGTGCTTTGGAGGCAATGAAGTCTCCTCTTGAGGCGCTGAGTTCTGGCCAGGCATTTGAGGCCTATACGACAAAGACGTCGAACGAGGCTGTTGCGGATGTGACGATCGCGGATAAGGACGTATCTCGCGGCTCCTATACGTTGAATGTGACTCAACTGGCCCAGCGCCAGTCGCTGGCATCTGGCAATATCGCGGACAAGGACACCACTACTCACGGAAGCGGCACACTGACATTCAACGTGGGCGGTGTAAGCACTGACATAACGATTGATGATGGCAACAATACTCTTGAGGGTATTGCCAGCGCGATAAATGAGGCAGGTGCGGGCGTCTCTGCCGGAGTGGTGGATACGGGCTCTGGTTTCCGTTTGGTTATGACCTCTGATGAGAGTGGTACAGATAACGCTATCAGCGTAACGACTACTGGCGATGCCGCGCTATCACAGTTTTCATTCGATGGTGGCGGATCCGGTATGAGTCAGACTGTGGCTGCGTTGGACGCCAAGCTTGACGTGAACGGAATTGCCATTACGCGATCATCTAATACTGTAGAAAATGTGGTAGAGGGTGTGACTTTCGATTTGAAGTCTGAGGGTATATCAACTGTCACTGTTGCGTCAGACCCAGACAAGGTAACCGAGCGCGTTCAGGAGTTTGTTGATAAATATAATGCTTTGCAAGGCATTATCGGACAGGCATCTGGCTATGATGCAGGTACTGAACGTGGCGGGATTTTGACTGGCGATTCCACCATTCGCAGCCTCCAGGGCGATTTGCGCGGAATGCTTACCGGTATCCCTGACGGTCTGCAGGATTCTCCTGTGCGCATGTTGGCCGATATAGGCATTACAACGAATCCTGACACGGGCAAACTGGACTTTAGCTCAGACGAGTTTAAAGCGCAGTTGTCTAGAAATTCCGATGAGGTGGCAGCTTTATTTTCGGGTGATAATGGTGTTGCTGCTAACGCTCTTAAGTCCGTTGAAGGTTATGTTCAGTCCAGCGGCAGATTTGATAGCAGAACCGAAGGGTTGAATAAGTCCCTTGAGGATATTCAGGATCAACGTATTCGCTTGGCAGACAAAACCGAGTCACTCCGGGCGCGGTTGGTTAAACAGTTCTCTGCTGCCGATTCGTTAATTTCTCAGCTCCAAAATACCGGTGATTTTGTCAGCCAGCAACTCGAAGCACTGGCGCCACAAAAACAGTAAGTGACCATCCGAACTGATTTCGGGCTGTCATCAAGAGGTTAATTATGAACGGTTTACAGGCTTATCAACGCGTAAACACCCAGACCAGCATTACCGATGCGGATCCGCATCGGCTGATTCAGTTGCTGTATAACGGAGCGCTGGAGCGGATCAATATGGCTAAAGCCCGCATGCAGGCGAAGGACTATGAAGGCAAAGGCAAGCTGATCACCAAAGCCATCGAAATAGTTGGAGGTCTGCGCAGTTTCTTGGATTTCGAGAAGGGCGGTGATCTGGCAACTCGGCTAGAATCGCTTTACGAATACATGGAGCGCACGTTGTTTGAGGCGAACGCCAGGAACGATGTAGCAAAGCTGGATGAGGTGGCAGATTTGCTGCGCTCTATCAAAAGCGGCTGGGATGGCATTCGTGAAGAGGCGATGGCGCAGTCGGCTTAGGTTGGTTGGTTTTACTGCCGACAACCCTCCCCCCCCCCTCTCCCCCACCCCCTCTCCCGCGAGGGGCGAGGGGCTTTTTTGCACTCCCCAGGCTGCCGGGAAGTGCAGCACCACCTCAGGCCTTGGGTGTGTAGCTCCCCTCACCCCTTGCGGGAGAGGGGGTGGGGGAGAGGGGCGCAGTTGTCCCCAGCCTCAATAGCCAACTCCCCCGCACTCCCGTACAATACCGACCTTCTTTTCAATACATCCATTCTGTTCAGTCTGGAGCACAGACATGTCTGATATCAAAAAGGTCGTTCTGGCCTATTCTGGTGGCCTGGATACCTCCGTTATTGTTCGGTGGTTACAGGATACCTATAACTGTGAGGTGGTAACCTTTACCGCCGACATCGGCCAGGGTGAGGAAGTTGAGCCGGCGCGGGCGAAGGCTGAGGCGTTGGGCGTTAAGGAAATCTACATCGAGGATTTGCGCGAGGAGTTTGTGCGCGATTACGTGTTCCCGATGTTCCGTGCGAACACGGTTTACGAAGGTGAGTACCTGCTGGGTACGTCTATCGCTCGCCCGTTGATTGCCAAGCGTTTGATTGATATTGCCAATGAAACCGGTGCCGATGCGATTTCCCACGGTGCAACGGGCAAAGGTAACGATCAGGTGCGTTTCGAGCTGGGCGCCTATGCCCTTAAACCGGGCGTGCAGGTGATTGCGCCTTGGCGTGAGTGGGACCTTAACTCCCGTGAGAAGCTGCTGCAGTACTGCGAAGAGCGCGACATTCCGGTTGAGATGAAGAAGGGCAAATCGCCTTACTCCATGGATGCCAACTTGCTGCATATTTCCTACGAAGGCATGAATCTGGAAGATCCCTGGGCGGAAGCTGAGGAAGAGATGTGGCGTTGGAGCGTGTCGCCGGAAGCTGCGCCAGATACGCCCACGTATATTGAGCTTATCTACAGCAAGGGCGACATTGTTGCCATTGATGGCCAGGAAATGAAAGCACACGAAGTGTTGGAGCACCTGAACAAGGTGGGTGGCGAGAACGGCATTGGCCGTTTGGATATTGTTGAGAACCGCTACGTGGGCATGAAGTCTCGCGGTTGTTACGAAACACCGGGTGGCACCATTATGCTGCGCGGGCACCGTGCCATCGAATCCCTCACGATGGATCGCGAAGTGGCTCATCTGAAAGACAGTCTGATGCCGCGCTATGCCGAGGTTATTTATAACGGCTACTGGTGGTCGCCAGAGCGTGAAGCTCTGCAGGCGTTGATCGATCAGACTCAGACATACGTGAACGGTACGGTTCGTCTGAAGATGTATAAAGGCAACGTTGATGTGGTTGGCCGCAAGTCTGACGACTCACTGTTCGATGAGAAGATCGCGACGTTCGAGGAAGATCATGGTGCCTATGATCAGAAGGACGCGGAAGGCTTTATTAAGCTGAACGCTCTTAGGTTGCGGATTGCTGCTGGTAAAGGCCGCAAGCTTTAAGTTTTAGATAAGCGACTGGTAGTAAGCCAGATAGACTGGGGCCGATAGGGCCTCCCAGAAACGTGTAGCGCCAAGGATGGCGCGACCGAGCCCTACATGGAAGTATTCACGGGCGTTTTCTGGGAGGCTCTATCGGCCCCGGTCGTTAATGCTCAGCTACCCGTCACGGATTGCTGAAACTCCCTGGGAGTTTGGCTTCTCATTATGCGATACTGATTTAGTACGGATGATTCGGTAGGAGACATGATGGAAAACCGGGTTCAGCAGGTGATTAAAAAGCTTGAGCATCTTCCGTCAGATCGGTTGTCGGAGGTAGAAGACTTTATTGATTTCCTGAGCCAGAAAGATCGTGAACATTATATGCGCAAGGACTTCGCGCAAGGGGCAGAGGCTTCTTTCCAAAAGGTATGGGATAACGAAGATGATTCAGCCTACGACAAGCTATAAATTTGGGGACGTCGTTCTTGTTGGTTTTCCCTTTACCAATCTTAAAACGACAAAAAAGCGCCCCGCAGTAATTCTCAGTTCGAGTTCTTATCAGGCTTACCGCCCTGATATTGTGATGTTGGCAATAACTAGTCAGATCCGAGACCCTCTGACTTATGGTGAAGCTTTGATTGCTGATTGGAAGCAGGCAGGCTTGATAAAGCCGTCTGTTTTCAAGCCTCTGATAGCAACAGTTGATCAAGAGATCGTCCTCAAAAAAATGGGTTCTCTTGGTGATAATGATCAATTGAAGCTTAAGGCATTGCTGCAAAGTGTTCTGGATCTGGCTTAGTCGCTGGCTTTTGACTGCCGAAACTCCCCGGGCGTTTTCCCCACCACCGCTTTAAACTTCCGATGAAACGAGGTGGGTTCGCTATATCCCAACCTTAACGCTATATCCGGAATTCCCAGATCGCTGTTCAGTAAATAATCCTCTGCCATTTTCTGGCGAACTTCATCCAAGAGCTTCTGATAAGACACGCCCTCCTGGCTCAGTTTTCGCTGCAGAGTTCGGCTGGTTATTCCTAAAGCTTCCGCCACCATGTCCTGCCTCGTGATGCCGTGTATCAGTTGTTGCTGAATGCTGTGTTTTACTTGTGAGGTTAGGTCTGTGTCCGTATCCAGCGAGGCCAGTTGGGTGAGCGCATGGGCTTCCAGGGTTTTGCGCAGCATGGGATCTGGCTGGCGTAGGCGGGTATTTAGCAGTTCCTGTTTCAGCGTAATAGAGTCTTCACCTGCACCAAACTGTACAGGGCAGTTCCAGCGCTGGCGATAGGCCTGTTCCAGTTCGGCGCCGGGTGATTCTCGCTTCAGGTGCACGCTGGTGGGGGAGGCGGCTATATTGTCTGCTAACCAGCGGGCGTAGGTTATCCAAGAAGCGAATACGTTATCGACCACTTGTGGGCGCACTATGGGGTCGTTGTAGTTGCAGTGCCAGGTTAGTTTGATTGAGCCTTGGGCCATGGTTAGCTCGGTTGTTCCCATGTCGCCGACCAGTTTTTCAAACGGCGCGATTCTGGCGACAGCTTCCCCAAGGGTGGCGCAACTCATGGTGATGTAACCCAACACGCTGTAAGAGCCTGGCTGCACGAAGTCGCCGGTTTCTAGCCCGAGAATTGGGTTATGGGTGCGTTCGCAAAGCAAGAGAATGAAGCGCTGAAACTGCTCGCCATTAATTCGGCCATCGCCGGAATCAAGAATGGAGGGGGTTAGGTCTGCTTTTGCAAAAAGAGCTGAGGTGTTTGTACCTGCAGATTCAGCGGCGCGAACGTATTGGCGCAGCGCGGCGATGGATGCGGTTCCAAGATTTGTCATGATTACAGCGCAATTTTTGGAGGTTATGGCCGCAGTATAATGGAAAGTATAACGGAAGTTGTACCGATCGACGTTAAATGAAGGGTGTGCGTAAACGCAAAAAACAAAAAGGCCAGCGAATATGCTGGCCCAAAACAGAAACAACGAAAGTGCCTGAAAAATTCGTTAATTCGGCGGATTTCCCATTTGACGGCGGAGGTACAACACGGCTCCTCCGCCATGGGGGATACTGCTTAAATCCACAATTTCAGAATAGGGCTTTCGCTTTACTGTGTCTGTGTGTGATGTGTGTCGCCGTGTTACGGATTGTTTTGAAGCTAGGCGCTGGCGCCGATCTCCGGTGCGGTTTCGGTAAATCGCCGCGTCTCATAGGCGTCAACCAGCCCGTGAACGGAAGCCCGCTCCATATCCTGAATGGATGGTGTGCCGTTCTGGGCATCGGCTTTGCAAAGCACCATGCCGGCTTCCACAGAAATATATCCAACCGTGGTTTTCAGGGCTTTGTGATTAATGCCATCGAAAACTCGTCGAAAGGCGGTTGTTGTGCAGTGATCGCTGTTCGGGAAATAGGCAATGAGAGCGAACTGATTGTCACCCACGCGGCATAGAACATCGATAGGGCGAATCAACGCGCTCAACCTGCGAGCAATGCCAGCAGCCAGTTCGGTCATTACCGAGGGCGGGTGCTTGCGTTTCAATTCTTGCCAGTTGCGAATGCCGCATAGCACATACGCCGATGCGCCGCCCCGGGATTCTGCATGCCGCAGCATTTTAGTAAGGCGGTCGCGGCCGTAGCGATTGTTGCAAAGGCCGGTTTCCAGATCGATGATGTTGCTGGATTCCAGCTCCCGGTTGTTCTGGATGAGCAGCGCATTGGCAAGCAGTAGCGTGTTTTGTCTATCTGCCATGCGATCCGCCGCAAAAATTCTGGGGATCAGCTGCTTGGTCATGTCGGATTTGTAGATGAAATCGTCTACGCCACGGTCGAAGGCTTCTGCCAGGGCCTCTACGCTCTCCCTGGCTGTTAGCAGGATCACATAGGTGTAATGGTTGTTTTGCTCATCCTGTTGGCGCACCTGATCGGTTAGCTGCAAGCCGTCCATTTCGGGCATCAGCCAGTCTGCTATCAGCACGCTCACTGGGCGCTGTTCTATCAGCTTGAGCGCCGCCGGAGCGTCGTTGGCGATGCGTACGTCGCGATATCCGGCATTTCGCAGGGTTCGGCCAACCACCATACTGCTGAATTTCGCGTCGTCTACTACAAGGATGGGGAGATCTAGGTTTGGCATTGTTATCTACTTGTACCAGTCCATTGTCAGATGCGGGGAGTTCCCGGGCTTGGTATGCTTGGCCCTTATTTTGAAGCGCCGAGTATACTCGCTACAGCTCTTGGAGAATAACGATCATGCCTTCTTTTGACATTGTTTCTGAAATCGATATGCACGAAGTCACCAATGCGGTGGATCAGGCCAAGCGGGATCTCGGCAATCGCTGGGATTTCAAAAACGTGGACGCCGACATTGAGCAGGATGAGAAAGGTATTACCATCAGTGCCCCGCAGGAGTTTCAGCTAGAGCAGCTCATGGATCTGCTGCGAATGGCGTTCGCCAAGCGCAATATCGATGGCCGTGCACTTGAGGAAGATGGCGAAAGCAAAGCCGGCAAACTGGTAAAGCAGCATTTGTTGCTCAAGCAGGGCATTGAAACGGACATGGCAAAAAAAGTTGTGAAGATGATCAAGGATGCCAAGCTGAAAGTGCAGGCCAGTATTCAAGGCGACAAAGTTCGGGTTAACGGCAAGAAGCGGGACGATCTGCAAACCGCCATGGCATTGCTGCGTGAAGCCGAGCTGGAAATACCTCTGCAGTTCAATAATTTTCGCGATTGATTCGGAGGCTCCACCATTTCAACCGGCACCCGCCTGGCCCCGATCCGGGATACCCTTTACACCTACACTCGCTGGCAGGTGATCGCACTGCTGTTCCTCGGCTTTTCTGCCGGGTTGCCGTTTTTGCTGGTTTTTTCCACGTTGAACGCGCGTCTGGCGGATGTGGGGGTGGAAACCGCAACCATCGGTTTTTTCAGTTGGTTGGGCATTACTTATTCCATCAAGGTGTTCTGGGCGCCGGTGGTGGATCGATTAAAGCTGCCCATATTGGATCGGCTGTTAGGTAAGCGCCGAAGCTGGATATTGCTGGCGCAGATGGGTATTGCCACTGGCTTGTACCTGATGGCCCATGTAGATGCCATCGCTGTGCCGGAGACTATGGCGTTATGCGGGTTACTGGTGGCGTTTTCCTCTGCAACTCAGGATGTGGCCATCGATGCTTACCGCATCGAGATAGCTGAAGAGCGGCTTCAGGCAGCTTTGGCGGCCACCTATATCTTTGGGTATCGGCTGGCGCTGCTGGTGGCTGGTGCGGGCGCTCTGTACCTGGCGGAGTTCTGGTCCTGGCAGGTTTCCTACGAGGTTATGGCGGCGCTGGTAGGTGTGGGTGCGTTAACCGTGCTGATTGTACGCGAGCCAAAGGTAAATCACTTTTCTGCCGCACAGGACATTGCCCAAAAAATTGAGCGCGAAGCCGCCAAACGCACCCATCTCGGGCCTCGGGTGGCACGCTTTGCTGGCTGGTTTTACGCTGCCATCGCCGGCCCTTTTCTGGATTTTTTCTATCGCTACAAAGAGCTTTCCATTGCGATTCTGGTGATGGTGGCGGTGTATCGTATTTCTGATATAGCCATGGGCGTGATGGCCAACCCGTTCTATCTGGATTTTATGGGTTTCAGTAAAACCCAGGTTGCGGATGTTACCAAGATCTTTGGGTTCTTTATGACCATTGTAGGTTCCCTGGCCGGTGGCGTGTTGGTTGTGCGCTATGGCACGAGGAAGGTCTTGCTGGCGGGTGCCATTATGACGGCTGCCACCAATCTGTTGTTTGTGGTTCTGGCCCAGTATCCACCGAATCTCGCATCGCTGGCGGCGGTGGTAAGCGCCGATAATCTCAGTGGCGGTATTGCTAACGTGGCGCTTATTGCTTGGCTTTCCAGCATGACCAGTGCCTCGTTTACTGCTACTCAGTATGCGCTGTTCAGCTCTCTGATGACGCTGCCGGGGAAGTTCTTAGGCGGCTTCTCGGGCATGGTTGTGTCGGGTTTTGGCTATGCGGAGTTTTTCCTTGTGGCCGGATTGATGGGGATACCTGCCATTCTCCTGGCTTGGTTTATGATTCGCCAAGGCGACAGGCTGGATTCGCTGGCACCTGATCACACGGGTGGCGGCGCAGACGCTGCACAAGCAACAGGCGGGTAGGCGTTATGGTGCAGCCAACGGAACCGAGTAAAGACCAAAAAATCTGGCAGGTTGTGCTCGCAATCCCGCGAGGGAAGGTCGCAAGCTACGGCCAAGTAGCCGAAATGGCCGGCCTTGGGCGCCAGGCCCGCTACATTGGCCGCGCCCTCGGCAAACTTCCGAAGGGCCACTCCGTGCCCTGGTACCGGGTTATCCGCAGTAATGGCCAAATCGCCTTTCCAGAAGGCTCGGAGATTTACAACGAGCAGGTTGGCTTGTTGCAGGCTGAAGGTGTTGAGGTGGTTAATGGCCGGGTGGCTATGGGGCGGTTTCGTTGGCAGTAGACGTTCTCGTAGACGTATGGCTCTCAGACCTGAAGCCATACGTTCAATCTTCTGCACGAAATCTTGAAGTTTTATGTTTTGCCCTAAGTTAACTAGAAGGTGTTATTGGGGAGGCTGTCAGTATACCAGGCCTTGAAATGCCCAAATCCAGACCGCGAGACGCTGATGTCTATATTATTGTTTGTTTTCATTATCATGCCGATTGCCGAAATGGCGGTGCTCATTCAGGTTGGCGGCATGATTGGTGTGGTCAACACCATTGGTTTTGTGCTGCTAACGGCGGTTATCGGCGCTTGGCTGCTTCGCCAGCAAGGCATGGCCACTTTGCTAAGGGCTAATCAACGTTTGAACACCGGTGAGTTGCCTGCCAAAGAAGTGGCTGAAGGCCTAATTCTGGCGGTTGGCGGTGTGCTTTTGATTACCCCTGGCTTTATTACCGATACGATCGGGTTTCTCTGCCTCATTCCTTTTACCCGGTACTGGCTGTCTGCCTTAGCGTTGAAACGCATGGTCGCTTCAAGCAAGAGCGGCGGTTTTTATTTTCGTGCCGGTGGTGGTCAGAGCCCATTCGGGCAAGACCCCTTTGGTGATCGTAATAACCCCTTTGGTCAGCAGCGCCCTTTTGATCGCGATGGCAATGGCGACATTATCGAAGGGGAATACCGGGATGAGACCAAAACAGACCACGACCGCCTTGATAAAAAGTGAAAGATTTATCGAAGCGGGTGTTGAAAACCCCAGTGCCAGCCCCACATAGGATTCACAAGTTCGCTGCAGGCTGATATCTGCTGGAAAACAGCAGGTTAGAGGCCGGGCAATTTTGTCGGATTGAAATAGCAATCCGACTATCAACAGCAAAGTCATTGCCACATTAATCTGACTATTGGAGACACCGAGCAATGAAGATTCGTCCGCTACACGATCGTGTCGTTGTACGCCGCAAGGAAGAAGAAGAGAAAACCGCAGGTGGCATCGTGCTGCCAGGTAACGCTAAAGAGAAGCCGTCTCAGGGTGAGGTTGTTGCTGTTGGCAACGGTCGCGTTCTGGAAAATGGTGAGACTCTTGCTTTGGCAGTCAAAGCGGGTGACACCGTGGTATTTGGCCAATATGCCGGCAACACCGTAAAAATCGACGGTGAAGAGCTGCTCATCATGGGCGAAAGCGATATTTACGGCGTGCTTGAGTGATCGCGGAAGCCATTCGCACGAACAGTCATTAACCCGATTGATTCCACGAATTCGGTTTAACGAACAGGAATAGAAGACATGTCAGCAAAAGAAGTTAAATTCGGTGATAGCGCCCGCAAGCGCATGGTCTCAGGCGTCAACATCCTGGCGGACGCAGTTAAAGTAACGCTCGGCCCCAAAGGTCGTAACGTGGTTCTGGAGAAGTCTTTCGGCGCTCCTTCCATCACTAAAGACGGTGTATCGGTTGCCAAAGAAATCGAACTGAAAGACAAGTTCGAGAACATGGGCGCCCAGATGGTTAAGGAAGTTGCTTCCCAAGCCAACGATACAGCGGGTGACGGTACCACTACCGCAACCGTACTGGCTCAGTCCATCGTTAATGAGGGTGTGAAGGCCGTAACGGCCGGCATGAACCCAATGGATCTGAAGCGCGGCATCGATAAGGCAACTTCACAAGCTGTAAAAGCTATTCGTGAAATGGCTAAGCCTTGCGACGATAACCGCAACATCGCTCAGGTTGGCACCATCTCCGCCAACGGCGACGAGACAATCGGCAAGCTGATTGCGGATGCGATGGAAAAAGTGGGTAAAGAAGGCGTAATCACGGTTGAAGAAGGCCGTGGTCTGGACGACGAGCTAGACGTAGTAGAGGGCATGCAGTTCGATCGCGGCTTCTTGTCTCCGTACTTTATC
This sequence comes from Marinobacter sp., assembly GCA_052089485.1. Taxonomy (GTDB): domain Bacteria; phylum Pseudomonadota; class Gammaproteobacteria; order Pseudomonadales; family Oleiphilaceae; genus Marinobacter. The sequence goes on from JBQCZX010000008.1 coordinate 29,928, forward strand.
AACAACCAGGACAACATGTCTGCAGAGCTTGATGACCCGTACATCCTGCTGGTCGACAAGAAGATCTCCAACATCCGTGAGCTGCTACCCACTCTGGAAGCTGTTGCAAAAGCTGGCAAGCCGTTGATGATCATCGCTGAAGATATCGAAGGCGAGGCGTTGGCGACTCTGGTTGTAAACAACATGCGTGGCATTGTGAAAGTCGCTGCTGTTAAAGCACCAGGCTTTGGTGATCGCCGTAAGGAAATGCTGCAGGACATCGCCATTTTGACCGGCGGTACTGTGATTTCTGAAGAAGTGGGTCTGAGCCTTGAGAACACCACTCTGGACGACCTGGGCACTGCCAAGCGTGTGAACCTGACTAAAGAAAACACCACCATTATCGATGGCGCTGGCGCAGAGGGCGACATCGAAGCCCGCGTGGAGCAGGTTCGTAAGCAGATTGAAGACAGCACTTCAGACTACGATAAAGAGAAGCTTCAGGAGCGAGTGGCCAAGCTGGCTGGCGGCGTTGCCGTCATCAAGGTAGGCGCGGGTTCTGAAGTTGAAATGAAAGAGAAGAAGGCTCGCGTTGAAGACGCTCTTCACTCTACTCGTGCTGCTGTTGAAGAAGGCATTGTACCGGGTGGCGGTGTAACCCTGATCCGCGCTATTGCAGCGTTGGACAAGGTTGACGCCATCAACGAAGAGCAAAAAGCAGGCGTGAACATTCTGCGTCGCGCTATGGAAGCGCCTCTGCGCCAGATCGTTGCCAACGCAGGCGGTGAGTCGTCTGTGGTTGTGGCCAAGGTTCGCGACGGCGAAGGTGCCTTTGGTTATAACGCTGCGACTGAAGACTACGGCGATATGCTGGACATGGGTATCCTGGATCCTGCCAAGGTAACCCGTTCTGCGCTGCAAGCTGCTGCTTCTGTTGCCTCCTTGATCATCACCACTGAGGCGATGATTGCAGATGAGCCAGATGATGGCGCATCCGCAGGTGGCGGTATGCCAGATATGGGCGGAATGGGTGGAATGGGAGGCATGGGCGGCATGATGTAATGCCGGCCATAGCTTGCCGATTCTGATCACGTCTCAAAATTCGAGGCGTGGCCTGATCTGCTTTTAAAAACCCCGCGCTGGTTCACACTGGCGCGGGGTTTTTTGTTTTTTTCTCATGAACTTGGCCGGAGCGTTTGCTAGACTCGGCAACCGGTCAACTGTCTGTGTGTAACCGAATGAGTACTGCTGAACCAAAATCTTTTCTTCGACCCGGCAAGCTAGCTTTGCTTGTGTTACTCGGGCTGTTTGTTTATCTCGGTACGCTCATTATTTTTGTTCCCGCTGGCTGGGTTTGGCACCAGGTTTCTCCGTATGTGTCTTTGCCGCCCCAGGTGCAGGTGCGGCAGGTGGCTGGCAGGGTTTGGGATGGTGCCGCCGGCATGGTTATTGCCGGTTTTCCCGTGCGGGTTCAGTGGCAGTTGGGCTGGCCGTCTATTACGTCACTGGAGCAGCCTGTGCAGATTTCGCTGGACTCTCTGCAGTCTTCGGTTTCAGGTGATATAACCCTTGGCTGGCCTGAAAACGTGCGGGTGAATGCTCGCGGTCATGTGGCAGTGGCAGAGTTTGAGGAGTTAATCCGCCGCAGTGGTGGCGCAATAATTGAGGGCGACGTGAGCATCGACCGCTTGGCATTAGAGTGGGCTGACGATCGTATTGTGCGTGCGGATGGCCTTGGCCGTTGGGCGGGTGGCCAAGTAAGTTGGCCCATGGGGAATCAGACTGGGCAGGCAGAGTTTCCGCCCATGCAAGTTAACCTGGATACCACCGACGGTGGTGTGGCGCTTGTGGTTGCCGAGCAGGCAGGTAATGGCGCGGCGGCAGATGCCAATATTTTATGGAACGGGATGATGGAATTGCGGGTTTACAAACGCATGATTGATCTGGCCGGCCAGCCCTGGTCAGACTCCGCAAGCCCTGATGATGTTGTGTTTCGTGTACGGCAGCCGCTGTTACCGGGGGCGGGTTGATGATGGCTATGCCGGCCCAGGAAACCCAGCATAGGATTGCGAAAATAATCGCCAACCTTTTGCTTGTTTGGCTGGTGGTGTACCTCGGTGGGGCTATGGCAAACATTAGCTGGCTTTTTGCATGGGAGGACAAACCGGTTACGGTTGCTCCGGCGGATGGCTCGGCAGTAGCTCAGGCTTTTGAGAATTCCGCCAGTTACCCCCTGGCGGGCTATGAGTTTTTTGGCCGATCAGAAACCCTGGGTGAAGTGGCCGAATCGGTTAAGCGTTCTGCGCCTGAAACTGGGTTAAAACTTAGGCTTGAGGGTGTTTCGGTAGGACGGCGCCCGGAAGCCTCTGGTGCTATAGTGGCCGGAAGCAACGGAGAAACCGCCTGGTACCGTGTCGGCGATTTGCTTCCAGGTAATGCCGAGTTGGCAGAAGTGGAGCCGGAACGCATACTGATTCGTCGTGGCGGCCGCTATGAATCCCTGACGTTTGAAGAAGGTGACGCTTCTACAATGGTTGCAGAAGTGGCACAAGTGCCTGCAGAATCATCACCGGAAGCGTTTCTTGATAATGCCGGGCAACAACTGGACAGCGCAGGTGCCGCCGCACTGAATTCTTATGGCCTTAGCCCCGTGGACGACAGCGGTGGCTCGGGCTACGTGTACAACGGTTCCAATGCCATGCTGAATGCTGTGAATCTCAAAGCCGGAGACGTTATTACCGCCATCAATGGGCAACGCCTGGGTGACGTGCAACAGGATAGGTCGCTGCTGGAAAGTTGGCGCGGCCAGGCAAGTTTGGATATAGAAATCGAACGTGACGGATCTTTCCTCACGATAAGTTATGCCATACCTGAGCAGTGGCGCTGACAGGGTTCATTGATACAGGATGATATCGCCAGATGTATAACCACAAAACAAATTTTCTGCGGGCCCTGGCTCTGCTTATTCTTCTTCCATTAATGTCGACAGCGTACGGCCAAGATGAAACCTGGCGGCTAAACCTTAAAGATGCGGATATACGCGCCTTTGTTACTCAGGTGGCCGACATTACCGGTTACAGTTTTGTGGTGGATCCTAGGGTGAAAGGTAAGGTGACCGTGCTTTCCAGTGCCCCAATGAACAAGAACGAGATTTACGACCTGTTTCTTGCGGTGCTGAATGTTCACGGGTTTACGGCCATTCCCGGAGAAGAAGTTATCAAGGTGGTACAACAGGTGGACGCAAAGCAGTCCGCTGAAGTGCTAGGCAGGTTTCCCAGCATCCCCTCCGAACAGCTTATAACCCGGGTTATCCAGATTAATAATGCCAACGCATTAGAGTTGGTGCCTATCCTTCGGCCTTTGGTGGCAAAGTATGGCCACCTTGCGGGTGTAGCTGCAGCTAATGCGCTGATTATTAGCGACCACTCTTCCAACATTAAGCGCATGGAGCAAATTGTTCGGGAGCTGGACAGCCCCTCTAAGTACGAAGTGGAAGTGATCAAACTCAGGGAAGCTTGGGTGGGCGATATGGTTACCCTGCTGCAAGAGTTGGCTCCGGATGAGTTAGGCCGTGGAGGTAGCGACCAGTCCGCCAGAAAATACAGTGTCACCGCTGATGAGCGCAGCAACCGGTTGATTCTCCGAGGCGATGAATCCTTTCGCGGTAAAATACGCGGTCTGATTACACAGCTGGACCAGCCTTCGGCCAGTGGCGGTGCAACCAAGGTTATCCGCCTTAAGCATGCCGATGCAAAGAACCTTACGGAGATTCTGAACGGCGTCATGGGCGAGCGAACTAAGGAGGGTGCCGGTGGTGCTGCAAGTGGTGGCGCCAGCACGAAGCCCCAAGGTAGCTTTACGGTGTTTGCTGATGAGGGGCTGAACGCTCTGGTGGTTCGTGGCGAGCCTTCGTTGATGCAGGAGGCCGAGGAAATTGTGGCGGCGCTGGATGTGCGCCGTGCGCAGGTAATGATTGAGGCAGCCATTGTAGAAATTAGCGATGAGCTGGGTCAGGATCTTGGTGTTCAAGTAGCCCTGGGCGATGAGTCTGGCTCTTCTACGCCTATAATGGGATCAAACTTTGGCAATGTAGGTAAAAGCTTGGGTGATGTGCTTAGCGCTATACTGACCGAATCTGCCATAGCGCCAGCGGTTGGGGGCATCACGGTAGGGGCCGGCCAGAGAAACGAAAATGGCGTAAGCTGGGGTATTCTTCTGCAGGCGCTTTCTACGTCTGCAGCCGCTAACCTGCTGTCGACACCGAGTCTCATCACCCTGGACAACCAGGAATCGGAAATTATTGTCGGCCAGAATGTTCCGTTCCGTACGGGACAATCCACCGTAACAGGTGATGGCACCACCAACCCGTTTACCACGATTGAGCGCCGGGATATTGGTCTTACGCTGAAGGTAACCCCAACAATCAGCGCGGATGGCCTGGTGAGGCTAGTGGTGGAGCAGACCACCGAGAGTGTAGCCGACAGTATTGAAGATGCCTCGGATATTGTGACCAATAAGCGTGAAATCAAAACAACCGTGTTGGCGGATGATGGCGAAACCATCGTGTTAGGCGGTCTCACCCGCGATGATTACATGGTCAACAAGAGCAAGGTTCCCCTGCTGGGCGATATTCCCTATCTCGGCCGTCTGTTTTCATCTGAGTCTGAGCGCCGGGTAAAGCGCAATCTGCTGGTGTTTTTGCGGCCGAAGATCATGCTGGGCAAGGCGGATGCGGTTGCTGCTACATCGGAGAAGTTCAATAAACTCTGGAAGGTAAATCTGGATATTCGCGATAAGCTTGGCCTGCCAGAAAGAAGAAGTAACCCAAGCGTTGAGGTGCTGTTCAGCCCGGGGGAGGGTGCGCTGGCTCAGTAAGCCAGCTCTTTGCTTTCACCACCCTGATTGACGCAACTGTTATTCACACCACCATCGGTGGCATCGGGCAGTCCATCTGGTCTGCCACTAGCCTCATAAGTTCGTATTCCCGCGTCTCAATCACGCCATCGTAGGTAATGCAGTGCCCGCACGCGTCGATAACGGCGGGCTTCAGCAATGGCGACAGCCCGTTCAGCGTCTTCAGTGCCTCTTGTAACTGTCGCAGGGTGACTTTTGTCAGCATTGGCTGATCACTATTCCGGTTGCTGGCGAAGCCTGCGATCGCTTCGCGATACATACCTTCTGCTACCTGCGCATCACCTGAGCCCGCTCTTGCCAATAGGCTTAAAAGACTCTGCAGTGCCGGCATGACCGCTTTGTAACTACGGTAGCGCACGGGGATCGCCCTTTGCGAGTCTGCTCCCAAGTGACGAGAGAGAAAGCTGGTAAGTGCCAGCTCAAACAGCGTGACCCGTTTATCTGCATCCACCAATTTCCTGACATTTCGAATCAGTTCGGCGCGCTCGTCTGGATCCAGTTTGCGCAGGGCCGGCATTGCCAACTCCAGAGCCGGGAAACGCACAGCCTCGCCAATGGTCTGAAGTGCAGGGAGGAGCTTTGCGAGCAAGTCGGTTTGCGCGCCGAACAACGAGTGGCTGGGCAATAATTTGAGGCACTGCGCCTGCTGCTGTTTGGTCAGATCGCTGATGAGTAGGGCGTAGCACAATTGAATGGCTCCCGCCCGTGTGTAAAGCAAACCGCGAAACGTTGACGGCAAACGCTGTAGCAGTGTAATAGCAAAGACTTCACCTTCTGGGCTGATGGTACCGACTCGCTCCGATAGCGTTTGGGTTGCCCCTGCAAAGCCTGGCGCCGCTGACGGTCGACTCTCATTAGCGGCTGTACGCAAGTTTGTACGTGGCTCGGTATCCCGCAGACGGCTTTTCAGGCGGGCCATAAGCCCAGGCTGGATGGCGTTAATGCGTTGTTCAATCGGTGGGTGAGAGGCCAGTAGCGAGCTGAACTTCATGCGTGCGGCTTCCCCAAAGCACATGTGATTCATGTCATTGGCATGGCCGGTGGTGTCCAGGTAGCTGCTCCGCAGCCCGATTTTGAACAGGGCCCCGCCAATGCCGTCTGGGTTGCGGGTAAACTGCACAGATGAAGCATCCGCGAGGGTTTCCCGTTGGCGTGATACGGCGGCTTGAATCAGGCGCCCAAAAAATACGCCCACGTAGCCGATAACAAACAAGGCCACGCCAAGAATTCCCATGGCAGCTTGGGCGCGTCCATCTCGGTTACGAGCTGCTGTTCGCCCACCACTGTAAAACGACGAGCGAAGTAGGAAGCCGCCAATTTGGCCGATCATCAAGACGCCCGAAAGCAGGGCGATAAGACGCACGTTCAGGCGCATATCGCCGTTGAAAATATGGCTGAATTCGTGACCGACAACGCCTTGGAGTTCATCCCGGGTGAGCTGGGTGATCGCGCCATGAGTCACCACCATAACGGCGGAGCCAGGCGTGTATCCCGCTACGAACGCATTGATGCCGGTTTCGTTGTCCATGATGTAGAGTTCCGGCACAGGCACGCCGCTGGCAATGGCCATTTCCTCTACGATATTGCGCAGTGTGCGTTCATCGCCGTCGCGGGTGTCCGGGTCAATTGGCCGCGCACCCACCATTTTGGCCACGCGGCTGCCGCCACCCGCAAGATCCACCCAGCGTATGAGGGACCCCATGCAAATGAGCGCTATCACGGCCGCAGCGGTAATCAGCCCATGGCTGGAGAGCAGCCAGTAGTGGAAGGGGTGGCCAGAGGTTTCACTGCGGGTTACCAGGTAACCCACCAGGCATACGGCCAGGGTAATCAGCACCACGGCGGTGAGGAATAGAACGACGAGAAGGCTAGTATTGCGCCGGGCACTGGCCTGGCGCTGGAAAAACCCGGGATGAGCCATGGTTCAGGGCCTCAGAAGGCCACTTTGGGCGCCTGACGGGCCTCGGGAGACTCAAGTTCCAGCTGGGAGGTTTCCTTGAATGAGAACATGCCTGCTAGCACGTTGTTCGGGAACTGCTCGCGGAAGGTGTTGTAGCTCATTACGCCATCGTTGTAAGCCTGGCGGGCAAAGGATACCCGGTTTTCTGTGCTCGAAAGCTCTTCCATCAGTTGCTGAACTGTCTCGTTTGCTTTCAGGTCAGGATAGTTTTCGGCTACCGCATAAAAGTTGGCCAGCGCTTTGGTGAGCAGGTTCTCGGCCCCGCCAAGGCGTTGGATTTTGGTGCCATCGCCAGGATCTTTGGCCGCATCTTTCTGCGCGCTTACGGCGTTGTTTCGCGCGTCCATCACCTGAGTCAGCGTTGATTTCTCGTGTTCAAGATAAGCCTTGGTAGATTCCACCAGATTGGGAATAAGATCGTGCCTGCGCTGAAGCTGAACATCAATTTGGGCAAAGCCGTTTTTAAATTGGTTGCGAAGAGAAACTAAACGGTTGTAGATGAAAATTAAATAAAATGCCGCGACTGCAATAACAATCAAGCCAATAATGGTGGTTCCCATTGCAACTCCTCACAGGTAATGAATTAGGCGTTATTTTCTACTAGATTCTGGTGGAAGCCTTGAACAAACGTCTCAAAATCTGCCGGGCGCACCGGCTTGCTGAAGAAATACCCTTGTGCCAACTTACAACCGCGCTGGCTTAGGTAATATTCCTGTTCTGCTGTTTCCACGCCTTCTGCAACCACCGTTAAGTTAAGACTTCTGCCGAGATCAATAATGGTGTTCGTGATGCGGGTATCTTCCTCGTTAATCAGCAAATCCCGTATAAACTGCTTGTCGATCTTCAGGTGTTGTACTGGCATTTTCTTGAGATAGGTGAGGGATGAGTACCCGGTGCCAAAATCATCCACCGCAAGGCTAATGCCTGCCCGGTTCAGAGTGTGCAGTTTGGCGACAGCCTCCGACAGGTTGGTCATAAAGCTGGTTTCTGTCACTTCCAGTTCCAGCCGGCCAGCGGGGATATCATGGCGCTTTAGCGTGCCCAGAATGTCACCCACAATACGATCTTGGCGCAATTGCACCGCAGACAGGTTTACGGCGATGCGCAGGGGAAGCCCCTTGTCTGCCCATATCTTGGCTTGCAGGCAGGCTTGCTCCAGAACCCATTGGCCAATTTCAACGATGGATCCATTGTTTTCTGAAATTGGAATGAAGTAGTCCGGCGGCACCAGCCCACGCACAGGGTGGTTCCAGCGGAGCAGGGCTTCTGCACCAATTACCCGTTTCGTTTGAAGATCTACTTGAGGCTGATAAACCAAGTGAAACTGATTCAAGGCCAGAGCTTGTGAAAGTTCCTTCTCGAGCTGTTTGCGGTCTCGGATTTCTTGGTCGATGCTTGCCACGTAAAACTGGAAGTGATCTTTCCCTTTCTGCTTGGCGAGCATCATGGTTTGCTCTGCGCTCTGGAGCAGGCGGTCAGGCTGGATGGCGTCGGAGGGGTATAGAGCAATACCCAGGGTGGCGGTCATGGAAGTGTTCTTGCCTTCCACCCCCATGGTGCCACTTATGCCAGCCAGTATGGCTTCCGCAGTATCTGCTGCTTGGAAGTCACTTTTGAGGCCTTTTTCAACGATAACAAACTGATCCCCGCCAAGGCGACCTATGGTGAAGCGCGAGCCGATTAGGCAGTCGGTGAGTCGGTTTGCGACGGTTTGCAGGATGAGATCCCCGGTACGAAAGCCGCACTGATCGTTAATGGATTTGAAGTCATCAATGCCACAAACGGTTACGGATAACAGGGTGTGGTTGCGCTTGGATTCCTGGATGCCAGCCTGCAATATTTCCATAAAACTGTCCCGGCTGAGCAGCCCGGTAAGCTGGTCGTAACGGGCGAGCTGGTTCACTTTGTCTTCGGCTTCACGAATTCGCTTTTGGCTTTTGCCAATGTCGATCAGTAGGGTATTGGTGGCACTCACCCAGTGCCCCAGTTCGTCTTTTTCATGACCAGCCGGAGTGGCAATCAAGCGGCCATCCGGGTGTGCGGGATCCACTTGTTTTACCGAATGCACAATGCGCAGTAACGGGCGAGTAAGCAGCATGTAAAAAACGAAGTACAGAACCATGCCTAGAATCACAGCCGTCGCAATGACGGAGGCAAAGGTAATAATTGCCCGGCCCAGCCAAAGATGGGCTGTCGGCGCGGTATCGTAGTGAACAATAAAGTAGCCGTATACGGTATTTGAATCGTCGTTGCGCATTAGTTCGGTACTGAATTGGCGCTCGGCACCAAAAATCCAGTTAATCAACGGCCGGAACGCGCTTTCCGACAGGGGGCGCTCCCGGGTGCTTAAGGGCTCGCTGTTGGCATAAAGGATCTGGGCTCGGCGTACCGCTTCGCGAGCAAATAAGCCATCGACCACTTGATTTGCCAAGTCTGCGTCTATGCTGAAAACCGCCTGGGTGGTCGCGTCTTTAACCATGGCAATGGTTTGGCTGGCCTGGCTATTCAGGTCGTTCGAGACACGTCGGGCATCGATGACTACTTGTATGGCGCTGACAATCACACCGCTGATTAGTGCAACCACAAGTATCCACCGAAGGATGCGGTAATCGAGGCGGTTTTCAACCTTAAAGGATGTCTGCATTCAGATCCGTCTTAGCCTGTTCATCGGGCGCTCATACTCTTGTAGAACACATTGCCGACAATGCGGATTATGGTTCAGGTTAAATTCCACTGCATGACGTAACTAGACAGTATCGGCGATTTCCCCAAAGACTTCAGGATGCTGACGTTTCAATTTGTAAATTTCGTGAATGGTCATAATAAAAACGCCCGCTAGCAGCGGGCGTTTTTAGTCAGCCGTTGTCGGCTGTATCCGGAAAACCTATTTGCCTGATTAGGCCAGGTTTTCGTTCACGAAATCCCAGTTGACCAGGTTCCAGAACGCTTCCAGATAATTCGGGCGGGAGTTGCGGTAATCGATGTAGTACGCGTGCTCCCAAACATCAACGGTTAGCACTGGCTTGTCAGCGCCGGTCAGCGGAGTTTCTGCATTGCTGGTGTTAGCAATGGCTACGCTGCCGTCTGCTTTTTTCACAAGCCAAGTCCAGCCAGAACCGAAGTTGTTTGCTGCCTTGTCGTTAAATTCTTTCTTGAAGTCATCGAATGAGCCGAAAGCTTTTTCGATCGCTTCTTTGGCAGCGCCGGTAGGCTCCCCGCCGCCATTCGGGCTCAGGCAGTTCCAGTAGAAGGTATGGTTCCATACCTGCGCTGCGTTGTTGAACAGCGGGCCACTGGCGCTCTTGATGATGTCTTCAAGCGACTTGCTGGCGTTGTCGGTACCTTCAACCAGGCCGTTCAGCTTGGTGACGTAAGTGTTGTGGTGCTTACCGTAATGATACTCGAGGGTTTCAGCAGAAATGTGTGGTTCCAGTGCGTTCTTTTCGTAAGGTAGTGCTGGAAGTTCAAAAGCCATGAGGTCGTCTCCCTGTTTCTCTCAGTTATAATTGAATGTCACTGTCCTAATATAGGGGCGATTTGAGCGATATCAACCCCGTAACGTAATTCAGCTCTTACTGTTGGTGTTTAGTGAGCTGCTGAATTCGGGGTTGCCCGGCAAAAACTGTGCGCAGTTCTTTACCCTCCACACCAGTTCGGCGTAGCTGTCAGCCAGAACGTTTACGTGGCCAAGCTTGCGGCCAGGCCGTTCGCTTTTATTGTAGAGGTGCACGTGAGCGTAGGGGAGTTCCAGCAGGCGTTCAACATCGCCGTGCTCTGCGATGATGTTAATCATGCAGCTCAGCCCTCGCGGTTCAACGCTACCCAGAGGGTGCCCGCTCACAGCCCGAATGTGGTTTTCAAATTGGCTGGTCATCGCGCCTTCGATGGTCCAGTGCCCTGAGTTATGAACCCGCGGTGCCATTTCGTTTGCCACCAGGCCGTTGGCTGTTTCAAACAGCTCCAGTGCCAGCACGCCTACGTACTCCAGATCGTTAAGCAGAGCTTTGATGTAATGCTCTGCGTCTTCTTGAACGTGTTTTTCCAGTTTCGGAGCCGGGGCAATGGCGTAACGCAGAATGCCTTCGTGGTGAACGTTTTCTGAGATGGGATAAAAGGCCAGTTGGCCATCTTCAGCGCGCACGGCAATGATGGAAACTTCACGGCTGAATTCCACAAACTTTTCTACCATTAGCCGTGGATGGCCGATGGATTCCCAAGCCGCTTCTGCGTCTTCCGGGTTTTTCAGTACGGCTTGGCCTTTGCCGTCGTAGCCTTCGGTGTTGGATTTGGCTACCACGGGGCAACCCAGGCTTTCGGCTGCGGCTTTCAGGGATTCGGCGCTGTCTGCAATTTTCCACTGTGGCGTTGGAATGCCAAGCTCACCGAACAGTGTTTTTTCGGCTTCGCGGTTTTGACAAATCTGCAGGGCGCGAGGGCCGGGGTGCACTGGCTTTTCTTTTGCCAGTTTTTCGGCAACAAAGACGGGCAGGTGTTCAAATTCGTAGGTTACGCGATCTACCCGCGACAGGAAGTCGTCAAGGTATTTGCCTTCGCGATCAATGATCACTTCTCCCAAACCGGCGCTGGGGTTGCCTGACATGTCATAGAAAACAAAGGTTTTGGCCAACGGGTACCCGGCAAGGGCGAGCATTCTTCCCAGTTGTCCGGCACCTAATACACCAATTCTCATTTGTGCTCTCTTGGATCGGGGTTGTCTAGAATTGTTTGGGTTTGTGTTGCCCGAAACTCGTCTATAGTTTTACGAACGCTCTCATCGGAGGTGCCCAAAATCTGCGCGGCCAGTAGGCCGGCGTTGGTGGCGCCGGCGTTGCCGATAGCCAAAGTACCAACGGCAACTCCGCCGGGCATTTGTGCGATAGAGAGCAGCGAATCGAGGCCGTTTAGTGCTTTGGATTGTACGGGTACGCCCAGTACCGGCAAAGATGTCTGGGAAGCAACCATGCCGGGTAGATGTGCTGCGCCGCCGGCGCCGGCAATGATGACTTTCAGGCCGCGGTCAGCGGCGCTTTTGGCGTAATCGAAAAGCAGATCCGGGGTGCGGTGAGCTGAGACGACTTTGGTTTCATAGGCCACGCCGAGTTTTTCTAGCATGTTGGCAGCGTGTTCCATGGTGGGCCAATCGGATTTGGAGCCCATGATAAGTCCTACAAGCGGCTGCATACGCAACAGTCCCGTGATAATTGGAAAGCCGGATATTGTATGTTTTGGCTATCGGCCATGCAAGGAAGGTGGTCTCGTCATTTCAACCTGTGAACAACTGCATGTATTATCAGTGCCAATCAATTGAATAGCCCACATCCTAGGAGCTGTAATGGAACCCATTCGTCCAGATGACGATGATATGAGAGCTGAGCGGCCAGTTGGCTCGTCGGAGAGGAAGGCGCCAGCCCAGAAGAAACCTAAATCGTCAGCTGACGGCGCAGGTGATCAGTCCAAGCCCCCAAAATCGGCTAAGGGCGGTAGGAACCACAACGGTGGAGGCGGCGGCCAGTCGAGTTTGGCTGTGCTGTGGCTGTTGGTTCTCGTTGTGGCCGTCGCTTCGGTGGCGGGGTGGTATTTCCAGGATCAGCGAATCCAGATGCTTGAAGGGGAGTTGGACGAGGCGGATTACGGCGCGCGCCAGAGTAAGTTGGCGTTGGCGAGAATTGAGGGCGATCTTTCGGAGGCGGGGGAAAGTCAGCAGGAGAGTCGTGCTTCGCTGGCTGAGCGGGTTGAGTCCCAGAAAAAGCAACTTGATAAGGCGGATAGTGAGATTCGCAAGCTTTGGGCGATCGCTAACGAGCGTAATAAGAAACGATTGAATGATCAGCAGGAGCGGATTGCGGCAGCAGAGGCGAGGCTTGCGGAAGACAAAAAGGCGCTGGCGGATGTGGGCTCTACGGTTGAGAAAGTCCGGACGTCGGTGGGCGCAGACTTGGCCGCGCTATCGAAGCAGACAAAAACGTCGGTTGCGGCCATGGAAGATGCGAACCGGCAAGCGTCGGCGCGGTTGACCAAGTTGAGTAAGCAGTTGGCAGATGTGGATCAGGTAGTTGAGCGGCGGGTGCGTCGTTTTGAGCAAGAGCAGAAGCTTGGAATCAATGGCATAGAAGGTCGCTTGTCTGCTTTGGAGAAAAAAGTATCTGGCAGTGATGGTGATAAAGAGCTTGAAAACGAGTTGGCGGCATTGAAGAGGAATGTTCAGGCCATTGATTCGTCCCGTGCCCAGCTTACATCGCGCCTCGTGCGCTTGTCGGAAGAGGTTAATCAGCTTCGTAGTCAGCAATAGCAGGCACGAAGTTTATACTGGCGCCGTCGCACAGAAGCGGGTGCCAGGCTTTGTAACGGTTTGTTATCCATCCCTTGCGGTAGCTCTCATTTATACGATTGGCCAGTTGCTATCATCAGGCAACTGACCAACGGATGAAGAGCTAACAACAATGAAAAACCCAGTGCCTTTTCTTGAGCCCTTCAAGCTGCGCTCATTTTGTTTCTGTGTGCTGTTAGTCTTGTCGCTGGCGTCCTTATCTGGGTGCACAATTTACCAGTCTATTGGCAAAAGCGTGGGGTCCTACTTACACCCGGTTTCCGGTCATGACTTTGTGCACATAGATAACAATAGTTGGGATCGCAAACATGCGGTTCTGTATTTCTACCGAACCCACTCTCAGTGGGCCGCTGATGAGATTGAAGCCCCCAGCGTCTATATCGACGACAGCCACTATTTCAATATTCGCAATGACAGCTTTACCTGGCTTGTGGTTAGCCCCGGAGAGCGCCATATCGCTATGCGCCGGCCGTTGCTTGGTCTTGAGGGATTAGACTCGTTCAACCTGAGCCTGATTGCGGATGCCACCCTGAATGTTGAGCCGGGTCACATTTATTATCTGCGATATAACGAGGTGTCTGAACCAACCCAGGCCAATCCAGAGCTAGATCCAGAGCACGCTCTCGCTCAGGGTGATTTGCAGCTGGTTTCACGAGACTACGCCATGCAGGGGCAGGAAATAGTTTCAACGCGCTTCCTGAACAGCGATTTGCTGGCGCCTAACCATGCCGCCGTTTCCATTGTGGAACCCAATGAGGATACCGATTACGAGCGACGTCTGGCGCTTCTGGAAGAAGAACGTGATACAGAAATTGAAAGGCTTGAGAGAGAGGGGCACTACGACTCAGCCCCCTGGTACTGGCCTTTTGGCGGCGGCCCTACGGCTCCTCTGGAAACAGATCGAAAAATTGAACAGCTGGAGCAAGAGTACGCGATGTTGGAGCAGGAACGGGAGCGTCGCGAGGCGGCCGAATCGGATGGTTGGTGGATTTTGTAGAGTTTCTGGAAAAAGATTTGACACCGCCGGGCAAATGCTTAAA
>JBQCZX010000009.1:0-43209 GCA_052089485.1 Marinobacter sp.
GTCTGGTACTCGGCTTCGGAGAAAGTGATCTGATCCATGGTGGCAACGAATCCTGTGCGGTTGACGATGACCGTATTATCGCTGATTTTGGAGACTTATTCAGAGTCTCCTTAGGTCTTCAGTATGTTCGCCGAAGCCTGGTTATGCGAACAACGATCGCCGACGACAAGGCCATCTGCCCTCTCGATAAAGTGCAACGTCAGTTCCGTGCTGATCGGCCAAACCAGCTTTGAGTGTCAGATTTCACCTACGTTTCTACGTGGCGTGGCTGATATAGAGCCTTCGGTAGGGTCTAGAGAAGACAGTTATGACAACGCACTGGCCGAGGTCTTAACGGACTATACAAGGCGGAACTGATTCATCGCCAATCCTGGAAGAGCCGGGAAAAGGTGGAAATCGTCACCCTGAAATGGGTCAACTGGTACAACCACAAACGCTTGTTCGGATCGATTGGGTGTATACCGCCGGCAGAAGTTGAGGCAAACTTCTATGCGTTCCAAACCGGTCAGACCATAGCGGCTTGACTTAAACGAAACGATCTCTCCAAAACCCGGTGCGTTCAGCTGACACACAGGGGATTAGGCAGAATAAGCAGTGCTTACCAACCCTCCTAGCCTTTAAGCGTGACGTCTAAAATCAGCTATGGTAGTTTCCCGGGTAACAGAATTTTCGTAGGGCTCACATGCAGAATCATTCTTGGGTTCGCAGAATCAAGCTTCAGCAGTTACGAGTGGTAGTATTTGTTGCGCAAAGCCGCAGTTTAACAAGTGCTGCCAATGAAATGGCGCTAAGCCAGCCCGCCATAACAAAGATCCTACATGAACTGGAAACCGATTTAGAAGCACAGCTTTTTATCAGGACGAGTCGCGGTACCCATCCAACCAAGCTTGGGGAACAAATAGCCGAGAGAGCTCAGGCAATTTTTGCCCAATTAGATCAACTCGCGCAAGAGATCTCCGACCGTCAATCCGGTCTCAGCGGGCATGTAGCAGTAGGGGTTTTGTTGGCTGGAGGTGCAAATATTTTGCCGCGAGCAGTGGCCGCGTTACATCGCAGATCGCCAAACGTAAGAGTGACAATTGTCGAGGGTACTTATGAAACCTTGATTCCTCAGTTACGCCAGGGGGCATTGGACTTCATTGTAGGGAGGCTTCCGGCCTATAAGTATCGAGAAAGACTCGAGACGATACCCCTCTTTCAAGAAAAAATTGCCTTCGTGGTTCGGCCAGGTCATCCCTTGCTAGAGCACCGCCACCTGACTATTGAAGATCTCAAAGATTGGCCCTGGATTATGCCACTTCCTGATACCACCCTACGAACGATGCTTGAGGCTGAGTTTCATGAACGGAGTCTCGATTTGCCAGTTATCGCATGCGAGTCGCTATCCATCGTTACCAATCGACGCATGATAATGGACACCAATTATGTCGGTGCATTCCCTGCGCAAGTCGTGCAGCCGGACATATCCGCTAATCTTCTGAGTAAACTGCCAATGAAAGACACGTTATCTTTTGGCCCTGTAGGCATCACCCAAACAAAAGGTAACCAGCTAGGCATTGCCGCGAGAGTATTAGCGGATGAACTCAAAGCTCACAACGATTCTTAACAAACGCCAACATCCCAGATGTTCATTCTATATTTGCTTTTTCGGCGTGCGTTCAGGGTTCAGGCTGCAGATTCGAAACAGCAAGCATATCTACCGTCACAATCACGCCCTGCAGCCTGCCCCTGAGGGATAGGTCAATTAAAATTTATACATTGCCATCACTTCCACCTGTTGCCCTGCAGGTCGCGTTGGATGACTTGGTAGATTTTGCTCACGCCATTCGATACCAAAATCCAGCTCAGGAAAATACGTGTAGATCAAATTCACATGCTTGATGTCAAATTTATCTTCGCTTCCCGGAGCCGTGTCGTCAGCTTTGATCTGCGCATAACGAATGGCACCACGCAGGCTGTCTGTGAATTTGTGCGATATTCCTGCAACCAGACCGCTCGTCTTAATCAGCTCTCCATTTGCGTCAACATCTACAACCGGCCGCAACCCCGGGTTCCAGGGCCCGCCATAGCCAAAGCCAGCGTATATACCCTGGCCCTTTCCAGTATACCCATTGATGTGAAACCCTGTATCTTTATACGTATATTTGGACGCATAAATCACTGAGCCACCAAATTCAGAATCATTACTGTTATTTGTACTATTGCTTTTTGCCACGTCACGCCCTGCAAAAGCAATGCTTAACGCCAACCCGTTATCGAGCTTTCTGGCGTAATTGAGCACAAAATCCGGGTAGGCAGCTTCATTATTGATAGGACTTTGCAAACTGAGCCGCGCTCCTGATTGTTCATAATGCACAGTCAGATCTGGTCTTACAACACCGCCATTCCCACCAAGATTGCCTTTGCCACCATTGAAAAAGTCCAGAAACGGCACATCAAAGGGCACGGTCGCAAGAAATTGACCACTCCATGTTTTACCAATCGTTAGATTATCGACTTTTATAAATGCGTGGCGCAGTCGAAAATCGTAGGATGAATCGGTAACATCCCCACCATAAAAATCCCCTTCAGCAAAGCCAACAACCCGATGACCATTAACATTCTTTTTCGCTGTGAAGTTAAGTCTGGACTGACCTGCCGTACCTTCAAACTTATTATCACCAACATCCGGATTGTAGAAGTCGCCCTCTGCTTTAAAATATCCGCCAACACTTACAGATGTACCATCAAACGTTCCAATCTCAACAGCACCAACATTCATTGAAAGCAACAGAACAGAAGCGCAAAACCCAAATTTTTTATTCATTATAAGCAATACCTTTATTGTATTTACAAGTCACTATCATCTCAGAACTCAGCAGCTTCCTAAAAAGCAGCAACCTCATCCTCCAACTCTTTCAATTGCGGAGCCTTCAGATACCATTCTTTATACCAGGCATCGATTGCCTCTCCGAAGAAGCTACGGTCAACCTTAACAACATTAACGCCACTGTCTTTAATGAGCTCCAGATACTTCTTATCGATTGTCTCGTACTTCTTTAACATTTGAGATAAATGCTTATCCATCAATCGTTCAACTAAATCCCTTTGATCCTCAGTCAATGAGGCCCAAGTACGTAGCGATGCCGCAGCAATCATCGGAAACATCATATGATTAGATTCTATGACTGTTTCGGCATGATCTATATACCGGCTATTCCAACTGCCTTCAAAATCTATTTGCATTCCGTCGATTTGCCCGTTTGCAAATGCATCATATAATGCGGGCAGAGGCATTGGTGTTGGTGCAGCGTTTAAAGCCTTCCAGAAATCAACATCTGTTTGAATCGGCGGTGTTCGGATCTTTCGACCTGCCAAATCATCCACAGATGAGACATCACTATTCATGACAACTTGTCGCAGTCCTGACATCCCATATCCCAAGCCATACAGCCCCATCGACTTCAGGTTGTCCAGCATTGAAACCGCAGTTTCACCCTGCAGCAACCTAGTCGCCTGTTCAGTTGTTTCTACCAAATAAGGAGCAAAAAGGGCGCCAAATTCAGGGCGTCTATTAGCAATTTCACCTCCGACTAAAAACGCAAGATCTACAGATCCTCGCTGCATTTGCTGCAAGACTTGAGAATCATTCCCTAGTTGTCCTGATGGGAACACAAGAACATTCAGATCTCCTCCACTCTGCTTACTAATGTCAGCTGCTAGATCTTTAGCCGATTTAGTCCACTGATGTGAAGGTGGCGTAATTACACCTAATCTCAGATCCTTCGCTGACGCGCTGACTGAAAACAGGAGTGATATCGAAACCACGGCGGCTTTTCCAACCAAACTCAATTTCTTGTTCATCGTATTACCTCTCATTTGGATTGAAACTTTCAGACGTTCGTTTTAATAAATTAAGGATGCGCACTATTTGCGTATCCCTCTTCTCCAGCTCATCCTTTAATGAGCAATCTTGCATCGCAACTTCCATACCCTCGACGAGCAGGCTCGATGTGGTTTCATCCAACACCGGATTTCCGAGCGTGCCCCACCAGTGCTCTATCGCCGGACCCAGCCGGTTCAGAAAACCCTGGATTCCCTCACTTCCACCGGCAAAATGGAAAACCTTATGGGGTCCACAAACTGCCCAACGAGGACCCAGACCATCCGTTATTGCTCGGTCCACATCACTGACGCTCGCATAGCCCTCCTGTACCAGATACACCGCCTCTCTCCATAGAGCAGCCTGTAACCGGTTAACCAAGTGCCCTGGCACTTCCCGGGTTAAACGAATGACCTTCTTACCAACGCCTAAAAACAGTGCCTCCGCTTTGTCGAGGGTGCTGGCCGTTGTTTTATTGCCAGGCACCAATTCAACCAATGGCATTAAATAAGGTGGATTACAGGGATGCGCAATAAGAAACCGTTCGGGAGCATGTAACTTTTCCTGCAACTTCGTGGGCAAAAGCCCCGAAGAACAGGACATAATAACAGTATCGCCCGCAACCAAGGATTCCAATCGTTGATACATATATTCTTTTATTTTTATATCTTCGGGCAAAGATTCAATAATAAAATCAGCGCCCTCTACACACTCATCCAAAACTGTATAAAACTTTGGCTTTTTTACATCTACTGACAACAAACCCAAGCCGGTCATAACTGCTTGTGCGTCATCAACACACGTATCAACGTTGGCCTGCGCGTTACCATCACTATCGAAGACTTTCACATTAAAACCAGACAGTGAAAATAAAGCTGCAACTCCGGAACCTATTAATCCTGCACCAATGACGGCTATACGTTTATCATTACTCATATTTTGGACCTTATACTGCTAACTTCAGATCACAGCTGTAACTATCTCAGGAACGAGAATGACCAGTGTTATAACTAACATAACAATGGCAAGAAAAGGTAAAAGTAACAATGAAAGCCTTTCCGCGCGAACCCCGGACAGCGCAGCAGCGGTAAATAAAGCTGAGCCCACCGGGGGTGTTAGCAGACCCAACACCAAATTGAGGCATACAATCAGGCCAAACTGAAAAGGATTTATTGCATAAACATCAGTTGCAATAGGAAGTAAGACTGGAACGGTTAATATTAAAGCAGGAATGGGGTCGAGTATCATTCCCACCAAAAGCAGCACCCCGGTTACCAGAAACAGAAAAATGATGGGTGATTCAGAAATAGATTGAATCCACTCGGCCGTAAGAGCCGGTATATTTTCGAACGTAATGACCCAACTAAAAACCTGAGCTGCTGCGATCAGCATCAATACCATCGCTGAATTGGTGGCAGAACGTATAAGAGCCGGTCCAAGGGACACCACTTCAAGCTCACGATATACGAATTTCCCCAGAATAATGGACATTATACAGGCAAGCGCAGCCGACTCCGTTGGTGTAGCGAGTCCACCCAGAATGCTTCCGACCACGACTACGGGAATTGAAAGGGCCGGAAGTCCATCCATGATGGCTGTTGCACGTTTACCGAGACTAAGTCTTTCCGTACGAGGATAATCAAACCGCCTGGCCTGCCAGCCTAGCAGTGCAAAAAAACCTAACGCCATCAGAAACCCCGGAATAATACCCGCTATGAACAAATCGCCTATAGATACCTGAGCGATGACACCAAAAATTATAAAAATCATTGACGGTGGAATAACCGGTGCTAGTAACCCTCCTGCAGCTGTTATTGCTACAGAGATGTCCCGAGGGTAGCCCGCCTTTTCCATTTCCGGGACGGCCATTCGATTCATGACCGTAATCTGTGCGACGGTTGATCCCAAAATTGATGCCATCATCATATTGGCCAGAAGGTTGACGTAAGCAAGTCCGCCCTTAATTGAGCCAATCAAGGCAGTGGCGCTAGCCATCAAACGACGAGCAATACCACTTTCACTCATACACTCGCCTAACAGTATAAACAATGGCAACGCTAACAAGCCGTAATTATCCAGCCCGGAAAACAACTGCTGGGGATAGGAATCCAATAACACTGCATTATCGGTCGAAACGATATACACCAACGCAGTGATCGCTAGAACAAATGCAACTGGCACACTGGCGAGAAGAAGTCCGATAAAGCTCGTAACGATCATTTTCGATCTCCCCGCTCAAGAATTATTAAGACGCTCTCAAACAGATTGATTACACAATGAAGTAACGATAAAATCGAGAAGATTGGCATTATTAGCCAGAACCAGAACTTCTTTATGCCTAGCGTCATCGTCGGCTCTTCATAAATGAAATTGAATGTCGACATGGAGAACTTAGTTAGATCCCACCCCGACCTATAAAGATAGATTGGATCAAACCAATTCCAGCATAGGATCGTTAACACTAGAAAAAACACTAGCATGACAAAATCAACTAATGCCCTCAGGTATTGGGAAGCACCCGCAGGCAAAATGTCATTTATTAGAGTGACTGAGATATTTGATCTATTGTGGATTGCCGCTGCGGCAGCAAAAAAAGCCATCCATATCATGGCCATAATAGCTGCCTCATCTATCCAATAGATGGATGCACTTACTGCTCGCGTAGAAACATTTACCACAAGAAGTATAAAAACAATCGCAAGAAAAAAAGCGGAAAAAAACAGTTCGCATTTTGCAATCGTTTTATTTAGGGCTTTAAGCCTTTCCACTTTTGTCGCTGTGATCGTGACGGAGTCTGACTGAGAGCTATACATTTCCACTGTGACCACTCTTCGCTTTGTTATAGTAAGTACTGGGAAAACTGGGCTTTAACGAATCAGATTGTGAACTGAATGTTATTCAGGATCACCGTATGTCAGGTAGTCCCACATCCGTTCAAAAATACGACCGGATTTTGTTGCCCGCCTCTTGGCTTCGTCGAGATTTATTTCCCTCACCTGATCAGTTGCGGGCAGGCAGTCAAGCTCAATACGAGCCGCGTCTTCCAGATACCAGGTCAGCACAACCGCATCTTTTAACGAATCCCCTACCACAACAGCTCCATTGCCCCGCAGAACGATAGCGTTGGCATCACCCATCAGGCCGGCAGCGTCAGTGGCGGCGTCATCATTACGAATTAATTGGGGGTCGTTCCATAACGGAACGGCGGGGTAAAAATATGCGCCCATTCCATGCAAGATTCTTGGCGTTTTACCTAAAACCGACAAGGACATGAGTTGGGGAGGCATACTTCGTACGACTCCTCCAACATCAGGTCGGTTTCTATATATCTCGCGATGAATTCGCACCTCTCCCAGTACATTTTCCGGAAGGGGTTCATCTACTGAGACGATCATGCCTTTGTCTGAGGGCCCGATCATTCCCAAGGGCTTTGGAGCACATACCAAAAACTCATTTTCATTAAGGCGCTGACTACAATGCCCATAGGCGTGAACAAGGCCGTGCCTCCCTAAGGCTCTGGCCGCCTTGCGCACCAATAGCTCCTGATCTCCGTCGGCATCTTTAATTACAGGCACGGGGTTCGTTTCTCCAATGCATGAAGGCGTTCTCATAAATGCGTCTCTCGTTACTCAGCTTTGAATTCAGCGATATCAGGTTTAGAACCCCACATGCAAAACCCTGATGGCTCCAGCGGAAATTGGCGCGGGTGGTGTGTCGCCTCGTCGTCAATCGCTGACACACCGCAGGAGTACTCATATATCATTCCTTCCGGGCCCTCAAAGTACAGAAAGCGTGCTCCGGAAGTTGGATGACGCCCAGGACCAAACACAATCTTTACACCTTGCTCTTGAAGGAAATACCAAGAGCGCATAATGTCATCCACACTTTCAACCTGGTGATTGATATGTTGGATACCGGCACGGTTTGTGG
Source organism: Marinobacter sp. (assembly GCA_052089485.1). Taxonomy (GTDB): domain Bacteria; phylum Pseudomonadota; class Gammaproteobacteria; order Pseudomonadales; family Oleiphilaceae; genus Marinobacter. The sequence continues at coordinate 7,793 of JBQCZX010000009.1, forward strand.
GAAAAAGGGCAATTCGGTGATGAATATCGTCGATACGAAGCAGCGCGGAGGGACCGATCCAGTCACTAACACGAGCACTGAACTGAGTGGTCCACATCTTTTCATCGCGGACCGGGTCGCTGGAGCATAAGCCAACGTGATTAAAACCCGTAATTCCAGCGTCGCGACTCGGAAAGTAGCGTTTTCCACTCATATAGGGACGCCAGACTAACTCTATCTTATTCCCCGTCAGATCATGAAAGCGTATGAAGCTATGAACGAAGCGCTGTTCGCATTCTTTAGCAGTTCCTTGATGCACTTCAAAACTGCTGGATCTAAGCTCTTCCGTGGCTTTACGTAACTCATCCTCACTCGAGACCTCAAAAGCAAGCGTATGGTCGGAGGGGTCTCCTTCAAAATAGCACAAAGTATGGTCACGATTATCGGATCGAAAGTAGGCACTTTGATTTTCCTCGCGAACCAGCTCTAACCCGACAATGCGCGTCGCGAAGTCAATAGCTGCGGGCAAATCCCGTGTACCTATACGAGCATAGGTTACATCATGAAGATCAATCATCTTGAAACCTCTTGTACTTGTACGTTGATAACACTCTATCGTCGAAAAGCTATAGCTTGTAATGAATATTACGACCTCGGTCATAACTAGAACTGATGGCTGAGCCTGAAAAACAGACCAAGGCATGTTTATTTTCTTAATTAACCCGTTGTCACCTGCAGACAGCGAACCCGAAAATACGTAGTATACGTAAAGAAATTGAACGCAAGCCGAAGACCAACGTCGCTGTTTTAGGCGGCAACAACAGTCTCGAACCCCAAACACGACAGAAGTGATCGACTCCCCACTTATTTGCTTGAAAACCCGGTTGACGAGCGATTTTTTAGAACATGGACAAGCCCCATTGTGACGCAAGGAACAAAAAGCAAAACTAATCTGTACGATCCTCTTAGCGACGCTTTCCAGCGTAGCGAGTTCCCTTTTTACTGGGTAGCGCAATTGAACTCACTGTACACACAAAGGATGGAGCAACTCCTAAAGCGTGTGGGGATGGACATACCTCGATGGCGCATAATTTTGATTCTCCGAGAACACTCTGAACTGAGCATGTCCGAGATCGCAGGCCACGCCGTCGCAAAACTCCCCACAACAACAAAAATTGTTTATAGGATGCGTGACGAAGGGCTCGTGAACCTGAGCACGTCCACCGAAGATGGTAGAGTCACGCTGGTATCGCTTACTGAAAAAGGGTTCGAAATTTTATTGCTGACTCAGGAGTCAGTCAGCACTTTTTTTCGCAATAGTTTCAAAGGGATGAGTTCTTCAGAAATACATAGAACTAACATTTTGTTAAGAAAGCTCTATGGAAACCTTAGTGATCAATTGCGATGAGATGAAGGTTTGCAAAGTTAAGTGTCGTGGATTTTACCCGAGGTAGGAGATATCCCCAGGCTCCAAATCAGAAGGGTAAAACAAATCACGTTTCAATTAATTTAAATTCAACGTCTGTAGCAGGGTAACACTTGCAGGCAAGAATACGCCCAACTTTTCTGTCTTCATTAGACACGTGCCGAGAGCTCATTTTTCCTGTTTCAAATTCGCCTCCCAAGACATGTATCTTACACAGGCCACACCCACCGCCTCTGCAACCAACACCGACAATACTGATGCCTGCTTTCTCCATTCCTTTTAACAGACTATCTCCAGCCCGAACACTGAAACTTGTTTGGCTAATAACTTCAGTAACCTGTACGCAAGTCATAGTCATCTTCTCAACGCTTATTTTATTTTTCGTCGTTGCCGGCAAGCAGCTCTCGCATAGAAAAAAACCCGATATCAGCTCGCCTGGTATCGGGTTCCAATGCAGCTCATTGAACGTTCTCTTCCCAAAAGAGCTTGTGGTATCTAACGCCCGAGCTTCAGAGCAGTCACGCCGCCAATACCAAAGTGCTTCTTCGGCAGTTCGTCAATCAGTACCCTTACGTTTTCTCTCGGTGCACTAAGCGAACGTGCGATCGCGTCTGTTACTTCTGCAATCATCTTCTCTTTTTGCTCGTCAGTGCGGCCTTCCATCATTTGAACTGTTGCAATAGGCATAAAAACTTTCCTTAAACAAATTTACCACTCAGGGTGCCAAGCCCCTGATAACGTACTGTAAACGAATCACCTTTATCGACCTGGACCGCCGCGGTAATGGCGCCGATCATGATAAAGCTGCCAGCGGGCAGACTTTCACCCCGCTCAGACAACATGTTGGCGAGCATGGCAACAGAGGCTGCTGGGTGGCCCAACACTGATGCACCGGCACCCGTTTGCACTACCTCGCCGTTCACCTCCATCACAACCCCAAGATTTTTCAGGTCGAGATCAGCAATGTCAGCCATGCGACCACCGGTCATAAAACGGCTTGAGGACGAGTTGTCGGCGATTACGCTGGTCAAGTCGAACTTGAAGTCTTTGTAGCGTGAGTCGATAACTTCGACCGCCGGCATCACGAAGTCAGTGGCACGCAACACATCACCGATGTGAATGCCCGGGCCTTTGAGCTCATGTTTCAGAACAAATGCCAACTCCGCCTCGATTTTCGGGTGGATCAATTCATTATGCTTGATCTCAGCCCCTTCTGGTACGCTGAAGTAGTCGGCAAGAAAACCGTAGATGGGTGTTTCTACTCCCATTTGTGCCATTTTGGCCCAGGAAGTCAGGCCCATTTTCATGCCAACAACCTTGTTGCCACGTTCCTCTTTGCGACGGCGGATTTCCCACTGGACGTCGTACGCGTCCTCAAAGTTCATATCGGGGTAATCGTTGGTGATTTTGGTAATATCATGCGCTTGCAGTTCAGCATTCTCGATATGTTCCGCCAGCGCCAGGACCTGCTCACGGCTCAGTGTCTTACTCATGCGTTCGTCTCCTTTTGGGCCGCCAGCAGATCCAGCGCCACATCCACAATCATGTCTTCCTGGCCGCCGACCATGCGGCGCTTACCCAGTTCCACCAAAATATCGACAGTTTTCAGACCATACTTCTGTGCAGCCACTTCCGAATGCCGAAGAAAGCTAGAGTAGACACCGGCATACCCCAAGGCCAGAGTTTCACGGTCAACCCGCACAGGACGGTCTTGCAAAGGACGTACAATGTCATCTGCCGCGTCCATCAAGGCATACACATCAGTGCCATGCTCCCAACCCATTTTTTCGAATGCAGCGATGCACACTTCCAGCGGCGCGTTCCCTGCGCCGGCACCCATGCCCGCGAGACTGGCGTCGATTCGATCACATCCTTCTTCCACGGCTATGATGGAATTGGCAACACCCAGGGACAGGTTGTGGTGAGCATGGATACCGGTTTCAGTTTCAGGTTTCAGAACATCCTTCAAAGCCCGGAAGCGGTCACGGATATCATTCATGTTCATCGCGCCGCCCGAATCGACTACATACAGGCAGGTAGCACCATAGCCCTCCATTAGCTTTGCCTGCTCGGCAAGCCCTTGCGGTGTCTGCATGTGGCTCATCATCAGGAAACCAACTGTGTCCATACCAAGATTTCTTGCATACTCAATATGCTGCTTGGAAACGTCGGCTTCAGTACAGTGAGTTGCAACCCGAACGGTTCTGGCACCGGCTTTGTACGCGTTTTCCAGATCTTCTACGGTTCCGATACCAGGCAACAAAAGCGTGGCAATTTGGGCGTGTTCCACCACGTCAGCCACGGCTTCGATCCACTCAAGATCGGTGTGAGCACCAAAGCCATAGTTGAAGCTTGACCCTTGCAAACCATCGCCATGGGCAACTTCGATCGAATCTACCTTGGCCTTGTCCAGCGCACGGGCAATGTCCTGCACATTCTTGAGGCTGTACTGGTGCCGAATGGCGTGACTTCCGTCGCGCAAGGTTACATCGGAAATATAGAGTTTTTTTCCGGGATTATAAGTCATGGTTCGGTTCCCCTCAGTTGACCAACGATTCGGCGATGCGCTCAGCGGTGCCCAGCGCGGCAGAGGTCATGATGTCCAGGTTGCCGGCATATGCTGGCAGGTAGTGAGCTGCGCCCTCTACCTCCAGAAAAATGGACGTTTTCAGGCCACTGAAACGACCGAGGCCCGGCACATTCAGTGGTTCGTTTTCCGGAATGACGTCAAACTGGACCTTTTGCTTCAAACGGTAACCCGGAACATAGGAAGACACGGCCTTGACCATTTCTTCCACGGAGGCTTCAACCTCTTCCTGGCTAGCTGCCTCAGACAATACATAAACCGTGTCCCGCATCAGCAAAGGTGGCTCAGCAGGGTTCAAGATGATGATAGCTTTGCCTTTCTGAGCGCCACCGACAGCTTCAATTGCCTTGGAGGTGGTTTCGGTAAACTCGTCGATGTTAGCGCGCGTGCCGGGGCCGGCCGACTTGCTGGAGATAGAAGCTACAATCTCGGCGTAGTGCACCTTGGCAACACGAGACACTGCCGCCACCATCGGAATAGTCGCCTGACCGCCGCAGGTCACCATATTGACGTTGCCTTCTTGCAGGTTCTGCTCCAGGTTTACGACTGGAACGCAGTATGGGCCGATGGCCGCAGGGGTCAGGTCTACGATTTTGATATTTTCTTTATGGCCGCGCAGAAACTTTTCGTTGTGCATATGTGCCCCGGCAGAGGTTGCGTCAAACACAATATCTATCTCTGCAAACTCGGACATTTTGACTAGGCCATCTACACCTTCGTGAGTGGTAGCTACGCCCATGCGATTGGCTCGAGCCAGACCATCGGATTCTGGATCGATACCAACCATGGCCCCCATTTCGATACTCTTGCCATTGCGAAGAATCTTGATCATCAGGTCAGTACCAATGTTGCCCGAGCCGATGATGGCTGCTTTCAGTTTCTTACTCATAATAGTCCTTCCTGAGATCAATCAGCTAAAACGAACAGAGGCGCCGCCGATACCACCAATACTCATACTCATGAAATCGCCGGCTTCTACGGGCTCCAGAGGCACCAGCGATCCAGACAGAATAACTTCACCTGCTTTGAGTGGAGTACCGAACCGCCCCAGGGTGTTCGCCAACCAGGTAACGCAGTTCACCGGGCTGCTCAAAGCAGCGGCACCGGCACCCGTGCTGATAATGGAGCCATTCTTTTCCACTACCATGCCACAGGTTGCCAAGTCGACTTTGCGCGGATCTACTGCGCGATCACCCAACAAAAACACACCACAGGAGGCATTGTCCGCAACCGTGTCTTCGATCTTGATTTGCCAATTTTCAATGCGAGAATCTACAACTTCAAAACAGGGGAGAACACAGTCGGTAGCTGCAAGAATATCGGCTGCGGTCAGCCCTGGCCCCATCAGATTTTTCTTCAGAATAAAGGCCACTTCGCCTTCCGCTTTGGGCTGGATAAGGCGCTCGGAGATGCAGATTTCTTCGCCCTGATTGAACGCCATATCATCCGTCAGGTACCCAAAATCCGGCTGCCCCACCTTGAGCATATTTTGTACAGCCTTCGAAGTGAGGCCGATTTTCTTTCCGATCACTCTCGCGCCAGATTCAATGCGACGTTCAAGCACCCGTCCGGATATGGCGTAGGCATCTTCAATGCTTATGTCACTGAAGCGGTCGGTAAGCGGGCCCACTTGCTTGCGATCAAGCATTGCCTGAAAGAGTTCGTCTCCACATGTCTGGATTAGTTGCTTATCCATTATTTGCCCTCAGAGTTTGATACAGATATTTTTCATTTCGGTGTAAAACTCGAGGCCGTGAACGCCTCCCTCGCGACCGATGCCGGACTGTTTTGCACCACCAAATGCGGTGCGCAAATCCCTCAGGAACCAAGAGTTAACCCAAGCCAGGCCAACTTCCATCTGCTCAGCCACACGTATGGCTCTTGCGGAGTTTTCAGTCCAGATAGCGCACGCCAAACCATAGTTCGTATCATTGGCCAGTTCGATGGCTTCTTCTTCAGAATCGAACGGGCGGATGTGACAGCATGGCCCAAAAATTTCTTCTTGAATTACACGGGCATTTTCAGATAGGCCAGTCCAAATAGTCGGCTCTATCCACGCGCCCTCATTCAACTCGGGACCCATGTCAGGGATGCCGCCACCAATCTCGACGGTCGCACCCTCCTCACGGGCAAGGTCATAGTAATATTTGACCTTGTTTCTGTGCTCGAGACTCACCAACGGGCCAAAATTTGCTGAGGAATCTTCGGGGCGGCCCAGTCTCAGCTTCGCGACTTCTTCCTTCATGCGCGCAAGGAATTTTTCAAAAATGGGTCTCTCAACGTAAACACGCTCTGTTCCGAGACAAACCTGCCCGCAATTCACAAAAGCCGAACGCATTGTCCCTTCTACCGCTTTTTCAATATCGCAGTCAGCGAACACAATACCGGGGTTTTTGCCGCCGCATTCCATTGAGATATTGCGTAGCCCAACCGAAGCCGCTCGCATGATGACTTCGCCAGTGCGTGTCTCACCTGTAAAGGTGATTGCATTGACAAGCGGGTGCGTTGTGAGAAATTCGCCGGCGGATTCCGGACCGAAACCATGCACTACGTTGAAAACACCCTCTGGAACACCACACTCATTCATGACCTCGCCCAGTAAAGTAGCCGTTGCGGGGGTTTCCTCAGACGGCTTGACCACAACGGTATTTCCACCTGCCAGCGCCGGGCCTACTTTAAAGGTCATCAGCAATAGTGGAAGGTTCCAGGGCGAGACAACCGCAATGACGCCTTTCGGAGTACGATGCCCAACGTTGAGTGCGCCTTCTCCGTCAGGCGTATCCATGCGCAACCCCTCTGTCGGGTGGTTGATCATGGTTTCGGAGAACTCTTTGAAGTTAGCGGCACCGCGGGGAATGTCGATATGGCTGGCCATGGAACGAGGCTTGCCAGTATCAAGACACTCTGCCTCAAGAAACTCATCAAACCGCTCGTTGATACGGTCAGCAACTTTATTAAGCAGTTTTATTCTCTCGGCCTGCTTGAGCTTTCCCCAAGATCCCTTCAACGCTTTTTTGGCAGCGCGAACTGCCGTATCAACCTCAGCCTCACCGGCCTCATGAACCATACCAATCAGACTATTGTCCACCGGGTTGCGGTTTTCAAAGGTTTTACCACTTGCCGATTCAACATAGTTACCGTTAATAAAGTGCTTAAATTCTTTCATGTTTCACCTTCGTTAAGCGCTGTCTTGTCTCAGCGAAATGATTAACTGGTAAACGACATTACATCATTCAGAGAGTCTGAAGATGCCAGTTTTTAGCATTTATCCAGTATAACGACGCAGAAGCGGGATGAAACAAACAAAAATGGGGGCTGGAAATTCCACAAACGGGAATTAAAAGGCTCATTTTTAAACCTGGGAGAACCATTAGGGCGAGGTAAACCTTCGAATACCCTACACCTAATTGGCTACCTTGCTCATGACAAACTCGATAAAGACGCGGGTTTTAGTTGGCAAACTTTTACGGTGCGGATACAACATGTGCATTGTCCGGCTTTCCATCGACCATTCCGGCAGCAGATGCACCAACTCGCCTGATTTGAGCTCCCTCTCAACCGAATACCGTGGAACACAGCAAGCACCCAAGTTTCGCTTTACTGCATCAACCGCAAATCTTATCTCGTCGGTCCGTATATGAGCATGCGGGGTAAAAGTTTCCGCTCTGCCTTCTTTGTTCTGAAAGCGCCAAAAGGCAGAACGTTTGAGAACAACCAGCGGTAACTTTGCCAACTCGCTGGGCTGTTTCGGTCGAGGAAATTGCCGAAGAATTTCTGGCGTAGCCACAACCAGCATTTCGGTGTCCATAAGGGGTCTCGAAACCCAATCATTCAGAGTTATATTGCCAAGACGAAAGGCAATATCGATGCTGTTCTTCACCAAGTCTACGTTTTGGTTACTGAGAAACATCTCAACGCTAACTCTCGGATTTAACTCCATAAACTCGAAAACCCACTCTTTAACATTATGATGCCCCAATGTAAGCGGGGCTGTTATTTTAATGTCTCCCGAGAGGGATGATAGCTCACTGCTTACATCTTCAGATCGCATTTCCAGCTCGTTAACGATTGAAGACAGACTGGCGTAAAATCGCTGGCCGGACTCCGTCAAACCAAACTTTTTTGAGCTGCGATGCACCAATTTGTAGCCTAGCTGTTGTTCAAAAGCCTGAATACGGCGCGACAGGGTAGAAGTGGGGATGTCCAGGTAACGGGCAGCAGCAATAAGACTGCCTTTCTCAACAACCTTTATAAAATAAAAAAGATCCTGATAGTTCATATTACTCTCAAAAATGAAATCACACGTTCCCGCATATTCTGTGGACAAATATTGCCACAAGCCTATATTTGTCAGCCGACCTACATAGTGCGCTGGATATAAACCAGTCCTCGCTTTATTTTTAATAATCGCATCTCAGGCTTAGCAATGTCAGATTTACAATCCATATCCACCTCGCCAGATCCGATTACTGTGGTCATCTCCCGCAGGGTGATAAAAGGCAAAGAAGATCAGTTTGAAAGCCTGAGCAGCGAAATGACGCGTAAAGCATCGGCGTTCCCGGGCTACTTGGGAGCCAATCTGTTTCGCCCCAGCAGCTCAGATGACCCTGAATACCGGATAATATTCAAATTCACCAACGAAGAAACTCTGGCCGCATGGCAGACCTCTACGGATCGTTCTCGTATCCTTCAAAAGATAGAGCCTTTGCTCGTTACTCCCAGTAAAGTGGAAACCACCTCTGGCATTGTCAACTGGTTTACCATGCCTGGCCATAACCCAGTGAAACCGCCCGCAAAGTACAAAATGACCATTGTAAGCTGGCTGGCTCTTTATCCTGCGGTTACTCTCATCTTTTTTGTTTTCGGTGATCTGCTGGCCCAAGTCCCTCTATTACTACGAACACTGATTGTCACCGCTGTGGTGATGGTCGCCATGAGCTATCTGCTCATGCCCAGATTCACCCGCTGGTTTGCCTTTTGGCTGTTTCCAAAGCGCGAGCGTGGCGAACGCTAAATTTACCTCCTGACTTTCGGAAATCCAATGTCCTTAAAACTAACCGTCGTCGATCAATCTCCCGTGCAGGGCTCTCCCAGTAACGTTTCACCGGTGAGCCTTACAGTTGACTTGGCTCGCGCCTGTGACCGCCTTGGATACCATAGGTACTGGCTAGCAGAACACCACAACAGCATCAATTTTGCAGGGCCCTGCCCAGAGATTCTGATTAGCCACATTGCAAGCCAAACTGACCGTATTCGTGTTGGCAGTGGCGGTGTCATGTTGAGTCACTATAGCCCATATAAAATTGCCGAACAGTTCTCCATGCTGGAAACGCTTTATCCCGGCCGTATCGATCTGGGAATTGGCCGAGCTCCTGGTGGTGATGCCCTGGCCTCTCATGCTCTTGCCTACCCCGCTCACTCAGGTCTCGGAGACTACGCTGAACAAGCCAGCCTTTTACAAGGATTACTGCACAATACTTTGCCAAATGACCACCCGTACAAGCCGTTAAAAATCATGCCCGGCCAGCCGGCCATTCCGCAAACCTGGATGTTGGGTTCCAGCGGAGGTAGTGCAGGTCTTGCGGGGAAAGTAGGCATGAAAATGACCCTTGCGCTTTTCATTAGCCCTGACCCTGCGCCTCCCAGCGTTATGGATGAGTATAAGAATGCCTGGCGCGACGCAGGTCACGAAGGCAGCCCCGAAGCCAGTATTGCTGTCGCTGCAATGTGCGCAGACAATCGGGAACAGGCAGAATACCTTGCTGCGCCTGCCGTGTACTGGAAAGTAATGGCCTTCCGTCATGGGATTCGCGAAGTAGTAAAATCTCCAGAAGAGGTTGCGCAGCTGAAAAATCAATTGCCGCCATCTGACATTGCTTTCTTCGACGCGATCCTAAACTCGATGATTCTCGGTTCACCGGAAGACTGTGCTGAGCAGATTCATCGCGTGGCAGATCAGTATCAATCAGAAGAAGTTGGCGTTGTTACCGTAACTCATGACTTCCAAAGCAGACTACAAAGTTATGAGCGCTTGGCAAGCGTCTTGATCTGAAATATGACTTCCTGAACAACGCTGGATTAAGGCCCTCATTAAAATTGATAAACATTGGATAGTTCAAGCTTGCTTTTCAGCTCTGAACTATCCTGTGTTTATCCTCAATTAGAGCAGCCACAACGCCAGCGACGGGAACATCCCCACCAAGATAAGCGTTAGCAGTTGTAGTGCGACAAAGGGAATAGCCCCTTTGTATATTTCACCCATACTGATATTGCTGACCGCATTGCGTATGTAGAACAGCGCCATACCCACTGGAGGTGTTAAAAAGGACGTTTGAAGGCAAAGCGCGATCAAAATTGCAACCCAAACCGGGTCGAAACCAAAACCAGTCAGGATTGGCATCACCAGTGGCGCTACGATCAGTACTATTTCCATCCAATCCAGGAAAAATCCCAGCAGGAAAACGATCAGAATCACGAGAGCCAGAACGCCCTCAGGACTCATTGGCAGCGCATATAAAGCACTCTCAATAACCTCGTCACCGCCATAGCCGCGCAGAACAACGGAAAAACAGGATGCACCAAAGATCAACGCGTACAGAAACGCGACAGTACGCCCTGTCTGATAGCAAACTTGTCTTAGATCGTTCCAATTGAGCCTCTTGTAACACCACGCGAGAAGCATCGCTCCTCCGGCGCCCACACCGGATGCCTCAGTCGGGGACGCAATGCCCGCGAGAATTGACCCCAACACTGCAACAACCAGTAACAAGGGGGCCACCAATGCGACAGACAACTCCCGAATTAATACCCACACATTTGCAGTACTTTGCGATTTCTTCATGGCAGGCATTGTCCCGGGGCGGAACAAGGCAAAGATCACGAGAAATACGATAAAACTGCCAGCCAGCAACAAACCCGGTATTGCAGCACCAATGAACAGGTCACCTACGGGGATACGCAATTGATCCCCCATGACAATCAACATTATCGAAGGTGGTACCAGAATGCCGAGGCAGCCGGTAGCGCCTACCGTACCGGCACTGAGCCAGCGTGCGTAGCCGGCATTTACCATGGTGGGTAGCGCAATCGTTGCCAACAGCACCACAGAAGCCCCGATGATGCCTGTCGAGGCGGCAAGCACTACGCCGATAAGCACCACGGCAATGGCCAACCCTCCGGGGGCCGGCCCGAGCACGCGCCGCATAGACAAAATAAGCCGTTCAGCTATACCCGAGCGGTCAAGCATATACCCCATGAAGACGAACATCGACATGGGTATGAGGGAGTAACTGGACAGGGTATTGAAGATTCGCCCAGAGACAAAACCTATCATCCGCAGCTCGGCAACTTCTGCAAGCTCGAAAGGTGACAGAAAGCTTCCCAGCGCAGCAAAGAGGACGCCTACGCCACCCAGGACAAATGCAACGGGAAAGCCAGAAAACAGGATCAGCATGAAAGAGCTGAAAATCAGGAAGACAAAAAGCGCATCCATTGAACAAAAGCCTATTCGGAAGAACGGTGTGCCAGACGGCAAAGAATATTCAGAAGCATCGCGATACCCTGCAGCATCAACAGGGTCATTCCCGCTGCCATTATCCCTTTGATGATGTAACGGGCCGGAAGACCTGATGGCATGGGGGAACCTTCTTTCAACTCCCAGGAATAGGACGCAACTTCCCATGCATTCCATGTAACCAAAGCGGTAAATGGTAGAAACAGAAACAGGATACCTGCGAGATTAACCCAGTCTTTACCTCGCGGCCCCAGACGACTGTACAGAACATCGACCCGCACATGCTCATCGGTTTTCAATGCGAATGCGAGGCAACACATAACAACAGCACCATTCAGGTGCCACTGGAGTTCCTCCAGCTCAATAAAACCAAGATCGAACACATAACGAAGCACAACGTTGATCAAAATAGTCGCAACCAACAAAGGCAAAAGCAGAGACCCACCCTTGCCAATCAAAACCGTTAAATGCTCGATAAATCCGGCGACTCTCTGCAGGCACATACCGACTCTTTCAAATGGAAGGATGAGCGAGGCGAGACTGCTTTCGCCTCGCCTTTACCTCAGTTAGATTTGTGAGTGCTCCACAGTTCGACCTTGTTACGATAGTCCTGTAAAGACTCGTAAACCCGCTTGAAATCGGGGTCTTCAGCAGCTTGCTCTGCCATAACCTCGTCGGTAGCCTCACGGAACATTTCCAGAACCGGCTCGGGGAAAGAACGGATTTCGGTACCCGCCTCTTTAAATTTTGCAATGGCTTCCGCATTGGGCACTGTTGTGGAGATAATCGTCCAGAGGTGGTTCTCCCGGCATGTATCCTCTATCAGTCCCCGCTGCGCATCATCCATGGAATCCCACTTCCGCTTATTAATTATAAGCTCATTGATGGCAGCTGGTTGGTGCCAACCAGGTAGATAGTAATAATCAGCTACCTGCTCAAATCCCATATCCGCATCAATCGCTGGCATCGAAAACTCAGTGCCGTCGATAACACCTCGTTCCAGGTTCGGATAGATGTCTCCGCCACTTAACAAAACAACGGATGCTCCGGCTTTTTTCATTACCTCACCGGCCAAGCCCGCAAACCGGATTTTTTTCCCTTCCAGATCTTCAGGAGAATTAATCTCGAAGGTATACCACCCCCCCGCTTCAGCATCCATCAATCCGCAAGGAACAGTTACAACTCCCTGCTTGGCGTAGATCTCTCGCCAGATTTCAAGCCCTCCGCCATTGTATAGCCACCCGAGATAGTCCATAGCATCCGGACCAAAGGGTACACCACCGAACAACTGAACGGCGGGGAAACGGCCCGCAACATACAGCGGAGAGGTATAGCCAGCATCAAGATTACCTTGACGTACCGAGTCAAAAATCTCGAAAGCTGGCACCAGTTTTCCGCCTGAATACAGCTTTACTTTCAGGCTTCCTTCACCTTTAGATGTAGCGTTAATTCGTTCGGCGAAATGCGCTGCGCTCTGACCACTTGCCGGCAACGTAAGTGGCCAGGCACTTTGCACGTCCAGTGAAACTTTTTTGGCATTAGCAACTGGTGCCGCTACAGAAAGTCCCAGAGCCAGAGCACAAAATGCGGGTTTAATAACGAGTTTCATTGATTGCCCCTGCTGTTGTTTTAGTAATTAGCGAATGACCTCCCTTAGCGTCGGGCAGGTCTTCTGTGACAAAAAACAAAGCCGGCCATCAATAAAACTTGAGAACCGGCAAATCGTTAAGCTGTTTTATATAGCACCTTGAATTCGTGTCAGCATGCTCTTGAACATGTCTCGTTCACTTTCATCCAAAGCCGACATCACTTTGCGCTCATGTTCGATTGCCATATCCAACAGTTCTGAGGCGAGTTTTACGCCTTTCTCTGTCAATTGAAGTGCATCATCATTAACGAACTGCACAAGCCCTTTCTCTTTCAACCATTCACCGGTCTCAGCCAACTCTTTCAATGGTTGAGAGACGTAGCTGCTAATTGTTTCGAGTGTCATGGCTTCTCCATCTCCAAGAAGGGTAAGCACTCGCCATTCTTCTGCAGTGACATCAAATTCACTCAGTCGCGGATAAAAATCTACCGCGTAAGCATTCAAGGTCTGCCGTAACTGATACAGCAAGTAGTCCCCAAGGAATCCATGAGCTTCGAGTGATTTAACCGGAGGGTGCCCAGCCGGATGAGTGGCTGGCACGGCATAACGTCCGTTATGAAAAACCAGTGAACCCACGTTGCTGGCATAACCGTAGTCGGTGACCTCGCCTACAATGATCAAATGGTCGCCGCCTTCGTAAACCTCCCATGTTATGCAGGAGAACCACGCTGCAGCATCCGGTATCAGCGGTGCGCCGTTGGCACAATCACTGGTTTCGAGGCCCGCAAATTTGTCTTCGCCCCGCTTGGCAAAACGGTTGGAGGTCTCTATCTGGTCGTTGCGTAAAACGTTTATCGCAAACCCACTACCCTTCTTGAATGAGTCGAGACTGTAGGCTCCTTTATCTATGCTCCAGAGTACGAGTGCGGGATCAATCGAGAGCGTATTGAAACTGCTCGCGGTCATGCCAATGGGCTCACCTTTAGAGTCACGAGTTGTTATGACCGTTACGCCGGTGGGGAACTTCCCCAATGCTCTACGAAAATCTTTAGGATCGAATGTCATGTCAGGCCTCCGGAATTACGTTAATACAGACAAAAAGCGCTCGTTAAGTGTGCGATCATGATAAAAAATCGCTTTACCAAGCTTGTCTGCATCCCAGGTGACCGGCTCATGGTCGGGATAATGGTAATCTCCGCCAGCAAACACCTCGTTTCGGTTACCCGAAGGATCGAAGAAGTAGATTGTTTGGCCGTGAGTCAGACCATGGCGCGTAGGACCAATATCAATAGCGGTATCTGTCATTGAGAGTAAATCCGCTGACTTAAGAACGTCCTGCCACGTTTCAAGGAAGAAAGACGCGTGATGAAACTTCGCAGGCTCCTCGTTGTGGATGAATGCGACATCATGGGCTTTGGTACTTACTGTCAGGAACTGGGCGACCCGAGTGCCATCCGGGGTCATTACCTGTTCGGCAAGATCAAACCCAAGAACATCACGGAAAAGATTCAAGGTTTCATCCAATTTCGGACCATAAAGCAGGCAGTGATCAAAGCGCGTGGCTTTCATTCCCTGCAAGCCTCTTGGCCAGGCTTCCGGGTTGTGATTGCCCACACCCCATTTACCCGTTTGCTTTTTTGTAGCGTAAAGTTCAAACGCATGCCCTGTCGGCGCAATGAACCGGATCCTGCGACCACAATCCTTCAACTCCCCTTCTGGAACGTCCTCGATTTCACAGCCAAACTCAATGAGCTCACTCCGTAGGTTGTCCACAACCTCTTCGCTCAGGCATTTGAAGCCCATAAAGTCCATGCCGGGCTCGGATGCCTCACGCAATATGACGGAAAACTTGTCCACTTCTGTCCATGCCTTGAGATAAACACGGCCCTGATCGTCACGGTCCATTTCAATCAGACCTAAAAGATCTGTGTAATGTTTTACAGCTTCATCCAAGTCCAATACCCGAATTTGTACGTGCCCGGGGCGCATCACACCTTTTTTCATCAGATTAACCTCACGGTTGCTTTGTTGTCTTTTGTTTGCTTTTTAGCCGACTGCGCTTGGCAGAATCAGCGATAGAGATGGTATTGTTATAATTAATATCGCGCGCACCACATCTGCCATCCAGAAGGGTGTTACACCACGAAATATGGTCGCCAACTTTACGTCCGGCACAACACTACGTAATACGAATACATTCATGCCAACAGGCGGTGTAATAAGACTGATCTCGGTGACTACAACCACCAGTATTCCGAACCAAATTAAATCAAATCCCATGGCTTCGACAATTGGATAGAAAACAGGCACGGTCAAAAGAATCATCGACATACTTTCAAGAACACACCCCAGCAATAAATAAATCGCTACTAGTGTTAGAATAACGACGAATGGGCTAAACCCTGAGCCAATAACCCAATCTTTCAGTATCAGCGGCATGCCACTCAAATTGATAAAATTGGAGAAGATAACGGCGCCAATAACCAAGAAAAACAACATAGCGGTTGTTCTGGCCGCCCCCACCAGGGATCGTTTCAGCATTGTGAAATTCATCTTCCCGCTGAATAAGGCGATAAAAAAGGCACCCGAAGCGCCAATGCCTGCTGCTTCGGTGGGGGTAAAAACACCAAAATAAATCCCGCCCATCACAATGATAAATATAAGGTTAATCCCCCATACGCCTTTCATCGAGATGAGCCGTTCTTTCCAAGTAGAGCGAGGGCCTGCCGGGCCAGTTTCCGGTTTCAGGCGCACCGTTACCACGACAGCAAGCATGTATAAAATCACACCAACCAAGCCTGGAAGCAGCCCCGCTATGAATAACTTGCCAATATCTGTCTCGGTCATCAGTCCATAAATCACAAGAATGACACTGGGCGGGATAAGAATGCCCAAGGTTCCGCCGGCAGCGATAGAGCCCGTAGCCAAGCTATCTGCATACTTGTATTCGCGCATAGATGGCATCGCAACCTTTGACATGGTTGCTGCCGTGGCCATTGAACTACCACACACTGCCGAGAAGGCACCGCATGAGACCACTGTGGCAAGCGCCAAGCCGCCCCTGAAGTGTCCCAAAAACGCATTAGCTGCCCTGTAAAGCTGCTTGGACATGCCCGACTCTGTGATCAGATTCCCCATCAACAGGAACAGGGGAATGATAGACAAGCCGTAAGACATGCCAGTATCGAATGCAGTACTGCCCGCCATATCCAACGCTGCCGACCACGCCCGAGGGTTTCCATATATGGTCTGTTGCACCAAAGCAAATCCGACGACACCAACAACTGCCATGGCAATACCCAAAGGTACCCTGGCCAATATCAATACCATCAGTGCTGCAAAGCCAATCAGGCTTGCTTCCATCACTGCTCTCCTTTTCGAGTCTTGCGGGCGAGTTTGATAAGAAACTGAGCACTCAGTATCAGGGTCGCAAACGTGGTTGTTATGGCCATCAAAAAACCTAGCCAGTAGTAGGGGATATCAAGCACTGCAGTGGTATCGTGATAGCGCATGACTTTGAAAGCCTTATCCCACAGTATCCAGGAGAAAATGCCGAAGGCAGCAATCTTGGTAACATCAAGAAACCAGGATTGTATGGCTTGGGACCGCTCACCCATCACGCTATCAAGAAGGTCCACTGCAATATGCTGGTCATCAGCGGTGACCAGGGGCAAGCCCAGAAAAATCACCGCCGCAAGGAGCAATTCTGTTATTTCGTAGGCGCCAGTTACTGGCGCCGAGAATAGGTAGCGCCCCAACACATCAACCAAGGTTAGCGCCATCATCGTAAACATGGCGACTGCCGAAACGCTGCTTAGAAGAATGTCTGACGCGCGCTGCACGCGCGCCAGCCACCCATTTCTCTGTGCTTGGATCGGGTTCATCGTTCAACCTCAGGGTGTTTCAATAGGGTCCAGACGATGGCTTTCTTCTCGGAAAGCCTTGATCGCTGCCTCGCCGTCAACACCCATTTTCTTCGCGGTTTCGAGCCATTCGGCTTCCAATGGAGCACTGGCTTCAGCAATGGCATTCACGAAAGCTTCGTCAGCTTCAATAATGTCGTTGCCGTTCTCTTTCATGACAGCCAGACCTTTAGCATCCTCAGCATCCCAGACTTGCCCGGCAAGCTTTGCAACGGCCTCACCCGATACAGACTCAATGGCCTTTTGATCTTCCTCAGACAAGTTGTTGAATCGATCTTCATTCATCACGAGAAAGAAACTGAAGTTGTATAGCCCACCCGGGACGAGTGTGGTGTGTGTCGCTCTGTCCTGGATATTAAAGGCCGCAACAGATTCCAGTGGGAACAGAGTTCCGTCGGCAACGCCATTGGACATCAGCTGATAAATGCTAGAAGAGGGCTTTTGGATAGTGACCGCGCCCAAATCAGAAATAATGTCGTTCATAATGCCACCACCTACGCGAAGCTTGAGTCCTTCCAAGTCGCTAGGACTACTGACACGGCGCTTGCTGTTGTGAATATGCCCAGGGCCGTGAGTGAACAAACCAAGCAACTTGACTCCCCTGTGCTCGTTGGCTTGTTTCAGGTGCTCATTGTAGACGCGCCAGTAAGCAATCGAGGCCGCTTCGGCGCTGTTGCCACCAAATGGAAACTCAACCATTTTATAAAGTTTGAAGCGTCCCGGTGTGTAGCCATGAGCACTGTAGGTAATATCCGCCTGTCCATCCCGGGCAATATCATAGTGTGCTTTTGGGTGCCCCAAAGACGATGGCAACATCATCACTTTTACCCGGCCTTCTGTCGCCTCTTCTACGCTGGCGGCCCACGGCTTCATAACATCCTTTACAAGCGGGTGCCCGGAGGGCAGCCAGGACGACATCGTTAGACGAGTCTCTGCGTGTGAAACAGTTGCAAAAAGTGCAAGTGTTAAAACGGTCGCAATACGAAGGATCATTTGCATTTTTGTAGTATCCTGTTTGGTCTTGTTAACGTTACGCTATGTCTTTAGCTAGCCCCGACATCGGGGCAACGAGAAAATACGAAGTCCGCTTAGGCGTCAATCACCAACCGACCAGTCTTGGATCGCGAGCAACAAACCGTGATCTGATCGTTATCTTCTTTCTCCTCATCCGTTAAAAAATGGTCTCGGTGGTCCGGTGCCCCCTCAATGACGTCACAAATACAAGTTCCACACACACCTTCTTCGCAAGACATCTGTATCCGGACACCAGCTTCCGCAAGCGCAGCGGCAATGCTTTGATCGGGACCTACTTGCACCGTTACATCACTGGCCTGGGCGTAAACCTCAAAGGCACTTCCGCTGATATCGACATCAGCATTGAAGTATTCAAAGTGGATCTGTTCAGAAGAGAGGCCAGCCTCCTTTGCCTGCGCAATGACCCAGTCCATAAAACCACCCGGGCCACAAACATATAAATGGGCATCTGGCTGAGCAGAAATAAGCTCTTTGGGGTTGATGCGATCGGCCTCGCCGGCATCATCAAAATGAGTGATTAGCTGGTCACCAAATGCCTCCTGCATCTCGTGCAAAAATGCCGCTTTTTCTTGGCTTCGAGTGCAGTAATGCAGCTCAAACGACTTGCCAGCCGTTTTCAGCGCATACGCCATGGCAATCATTGGTGTAATACCAATTCCACCACCTATCAGCAGACTATGCCCCGCTTTCATCTCCAGCGGGAAATGGTTGCGGGGCTCACTGATCTCCACCTCGGCTCCCACGTGCATCTCCGCATGAATCTGACGGGACCCACCGCGGGAGTTGGGGTCATTAAGGATACCTAAGCGATAGGCGGTCTCACTCGGCTTGCTACATAATGAATACTGACGAATCAGATCAGGGCCCAACACCACATCAATATGCGACCCTGCCTCAAAGTCCGGTAATGCGCTGCCGTCGATAGACGCCAGTTCGAACGAAGCGATCTCGTTTGTCTGCTCGTCGCGGCGCAAAACTTTCGCTTTGATCAGCTTGTTTTCGGTATTTGCAGTCATAACTCCTCCACTCAGCGCATGAACAAGCCGCCATTGGCATCCCATGTGGCTCCCGTTACAGAGGCCGCCTCCGGTCGTGCCAGCTGGACAACCATATCACCAATGAAACCAGCCTCGCCCAACTGGCCCACCGGGATAGCACCCAGCAATCCAGGCAAACGCTCTTCCGGCACGAGGGCCCTTACCATTGGAGAATCGATCGGGCCTGGCGAAACCGCGTTAACTGTCACACCACGACCGGCCAACTCTTTTGCAAACACCTTAGTCAGCGTAATGATGCCGCCCTTGGACGCCGCATAATGCGCGCCGGTGGAGGTACCGCCATTCTGACCCGCCAGGGACGCCATATTGATAATGCGCCCGTATCCTTGGTCCGCCATGTATTGGCCGATGACCTGACAACCGGAGAAGGTACCTCCCAAGTTGATATTGACCACATCATTAAATTCCTGCGGATCTATTTCCATAACCGGTGTTGCCTTGGTCACACCCGCGTTATTAACGAGCACATGAAGCGTACCCCAACGTTCCAGAACAGAAGCCAGAGCTGTAGAGAAGTGCTCCTTTTGAGAGATATCAAGCCCGATCGGAAGCACCCGTTCTTGGCTCGGATCAAGCTTGTGAGCAGCTTCTTTAGCAGCACTCTCATTCACATCTGTCAAAACCACTCTGTAGCCCGCATCCAGCAGGCTGGCTGAAATGCTGTAGCCAAGCCCCTGCGCGGCGCCGGTGACCATAGCGATCTGAGTATTTGTTGGGGTAGCCATATACTGTCCTCAGAAAATAAAGCTGACGGTACGGAGGAAACTATCCGAGTGCATAAGTCGAACGACTTTGCGATGCAGGCGATAGCCGCCATCGGCGGGCTGCAGTTGGTACTCCACATCGGCCGGATACGTGACAAGCTTCCCGTGACGCATTTCGTTAAGGGTCATTGCACAGCGAGCTGTTACCAGGTGATCTGTGGACTCCAGAACGCGTACGCGCGAAACCATGCGCACCGTATTCCCAGTGGAACGGGCGGACACACTTTCTCCATTGTCCAGACGGGCGACACGCATACGGCGCATGTTGGCATCGTCCAGTGCAAGGTTCAGTGTGTTTTCATAATCCTCATCTGCGTCAAACTCAGCGGGCACGATATACAGACCGCCCTGAGTCCATAGGTCCAGCCATGTTTGGTAGTCCTTATGGTCCAGAATGTCTGCTTCACGCCAAATAAAAGACGTTACGTCATTAACTAATTGAACATTGTCGGCCATCATTTCTCTTCCCCCGCAGCCATCATTTTCTTGTACTGACGGTAAGCACCACGCATACCGGTCTCGGAACACACGGAGCCCGCCACGTTGCCATCTTCAGATGTGTGCAAGTCATTCAGGCCGCGGTTAACCAGAATCCAGCCATCTTTGCCAGACTGGGCGCCTTTGTGTACACGCTCCCATGCCTCACCATCATCCGGCGTGCCAAAGCCCATGGGGCCCTGGAAATGCTCATGCACACGCATGCGGCGGTTATTAAAGGGTGCGGGAGCACCTTCTCCTCCAAGTGCAACGTGCTGAATCTCAGTCTCACCCACGGATACCGGGCGCAGAACACGGAAGAAGGACATGGAACACGCAACGTTAGGGAATAGATTCAAATTAAACCCTGTGCCGTGTGCAGCACGTACCAATTTCTTGATCTCATCTTCTGATCGCCCTTCAGCACGCAGACCCTCCGCAAGGTCCTGAAAGCGCTCCGGCACCTCTTGGTCAATATTTTCTCCCAGGTCCACCAGGTCGGGAATCATAACCATGACACTGTGACCGTTACCGAGATCCTCTACGAAACCCTCGCCGTCAAGAAAATCAAAAATATCCTGAGTCGCGTCATCTAAAGAAGTAATAAACGATTTATGAATGACCGGAAAATGATAGGCATCGGTTGTGTTTTCCAACTGGATTTTCCAGTTACCGGGGAAATTGAAACGATGCTCGCCCAGAACCTTCACCGGGTAACCGCCTCCCTGTTTCATAAAGAGGTCGATCCACTTTTTGGCGCCACCCAGGTAGTCCTCAAGCGGCTCAATGTCATCACGGAACGTAGCAAAGATAAGGCCGTTGTATGTTTCTGCACGCAAACTCTCCAGAGGCAGATCGGCTTTATCAATAACGCCCTCGTACTGCTCCGGTTTGGGAATCGCTCGCAATGCACCATCTAGGCCGTATCCCCAACCGTGGTATGGGCAGGTAAAGCTCTTGGCTTTGCCCTTGCGCCCCTCACACACAGTGGCCCCGCGGTGGCGACAACGGTTCTGAAGAACGTGCAGATTCATTTTCCTGTCACGGCTGACAATGACGGATTGGCGGCCAATCCAGGCAGTCTTGTAAGAGCCTGCCTCCGGAACCTCACTTTCATGGCCCACCCACACCCAAGTGTTGTTAAAAACCTTATCCAGTTCTTCCTCAAAGATTTCAGGGTCCGAGTAGAGAGCCTTGTGAACCCGGCCCTCCTCTACCATTTCCGCCGCACTCTGGCTGACGTTTTTTGCTTCAATCAGTTCACTCATGGTCATACTCTCTATATTTGTTGTAACTCCAAGAAGCCTGTAAACACTGATTCAGGCCAGTCACTCCTCGGGAACAGGTAATGGTTGCGGGTTATCCCAGGCTGTTTGAACCGGTCTATTAAAGCGACTGGTGGTGCAAAAATGAGCAATCTTCCAACCTTCGTTTTCTTTGCGAAATTTCACATTCAGCAGAGCGCAACTAAGCTGGGATCGATCATCGCTAAATGTGGAGGTCTGCAATAGAACCCAGGTGCCTTCCGCAGTGGTTTCGCTTTGAACAACAACCTTTTCAGAGGTCAGGAAATGCACATTAAGCGCGAAGTGGGCGGGAGGCTCCGTATACTTCGCGAACATAGCTCTCAGGGCTTCGCGGCCTTCACGGCGACCAAACGTACCCGCATAGCGCTTCCCACGGCCTTCCCAGACGACGTCCTCAGTGAACAGCGCCATCAAAGGTTCCAGGTCGAAGCCTTCATCCAGGTAGTCGCACAACTGCATGTATTCATGCAGGCATGCACTTACGTCCCTGGCAGCTTCCAGCTCGCTGACACGACGGCTTAGTAGCTCAAGCTCTTTCATAGCACTACTCTCAGGCACGCTGAACAATTAATTCGCGGCCCATTCGAGCCTCAACTTTCACATAGCGCCACAGCTTGGCTGGACCGTCACCAACCTGGGTAGAGCGGAAAAGATTGCAGCAGGCGACAACTGTGTCGTAATCGATCACATCAGCAAGCAAGTAGGTGGTCCAGGGGTAACCGTCTGACGGACCGACCATGCTCTGGTCATCGTCCATGTTGCCAATCACTTCAACACCGTTCATATCGTGGATGCCATTCCACATTTCGCCGAACGCTGCCCACACTTCAAGTTGCTCTTCACGCGGTGCGCCCATAAAGTTCTGGTTGATGCCCATACAAAAAAGAACACGCATAGGTTTTTTATCACTCATGATTCGCTTCCTTCGTTTAAGAGATTAGAGATAACCCGGTAATGGGTCGTGGCCGAAAAACATGGCTCCGGCATTTTTGAACGTGATCATGCCCATGAAAGCGTGCTGCGTGCACAACATGGAGTCCCGCACGATCCGGGAGAGAGGGTGGTCGTTATAGGCACCCGTCATGCCTGTAACCTTGTAAACCTCGCGAATCGCGTCAGCACACTCATGGGTAAGGTGAGATGTCGCAAGGCGTACCAGGCTTACCTGATCACGAGAGGGCGTTCCGCCTTGTTTAATAGTGTCCCAGGCATCCTGAGTTGCATCGTAGAAAAACGCGCGACTGGAGCGAAGCTTAGCCTCAGCCTTGGCAATTTCTATCTGTACGTACTCACGCTCTCCCAAATTTGGCGCGCCAGTTATGGATTTACGCCCCGCAGCCATTGACTGAACAATATCGAGAGCTTCTCGTGCCAACCCAGCCGTGGTCACAGCCAGAACCTGAGCGGCGAACGCTAGCGATGGGTACCTGAAGAAATCCGAGTCAATGTTTGGTTTGCCCCCACGAACAAACGTCCACTCTTCAGGCACAAACACATCTTCAACAACCAGGTCGTGGCTACCCGTTCCTACCATACCGACCACATCCCAATTGAAATCTATTTTCACCTTCTCGGCCGGCATAACGGCCATGCGCGGCAGCGACTCTCCGTCGTCTGGCTGTATGCCTACACCAATCAGAGACGCCCCCATGCTTCCGCTGCCAAACTTCCAGCGGCCATTGAGAATAAAACCACCATCGACCTTCTTCGCAGGTTGTGTTGGGAATATCCCACCGGCAAATACAATGTCAGCTGTTTCAGACCAAACCTTGTCAATCGTTTCAGGAGGTAAAGCCGCAAGATAAGCCGGGTTCATGCCAAAGCTTGCGACCCACCCAGCCGAGCCATCAGCAGCCGCGATCGCTTCGACCATTTGCAGAAATTCGACCGGACTGCGCTCATCACCGCCCAGTTCTTTCGGCACCATGGCACGATAAACGCCGATTTTTTTAAACGACTCGACCACATCCTGAGTTATGTATTTTTGATTCTCGAACTCTTGCCGGCGGGCTCGAATTTCATCAAGCAGGCCATCGAACTCAGCTTGTCCACCCCAGAGGGTCTTATCAATTTGGTAGCTTGGCATATCATTATTCTCCGCTTTCGCTCTAAAAATCAGTGCTTACTCAGGATGCGGTGTGCCGCAACAATTCGCGGGCCGCAAGAAACACCTTCTCGTCAGCACCTCGGCGCCCAACCAACTGTATGCCAACCGGGCAACTTTCAACTTCAAAGGGAATCACCAGGCAAGGATGGCCTGAAAGATTGAATGGTCGGACCAGAGCAGAAATGCGCAAATCAGCCGCGCCCGCGAGGGCAGCACGCCGCTCAAGCGGATAATCTGGCAGTGCGGGCATTACCAGCACATCAAATGAACCAAGCTGATCGTCGACTTGTTGGCAGAATGCTTCCCGGACTTTTTCTGCTTGGAGTACGTCCTTTTCCGTAGTTTGTGCAGCTGCATGCAATCGCTCAGCCACATCCTGACCTACCTTCCCGGTGGCCAATAGTTCTTTTGACGCTTCCACGGTTTCGGCATTGATAATGGCCATGCCTGCCTGAAAGGCGTCTTCCATCATCGGCAACTGACTCGGCCCCCACTCAACACCACTGGCCTGAAGAAAACGGTCAAGAGCATCTGAAATTGCGGGCCGGACGGAACTGCCTGTAACCAGGCCAAAGCGAGCTCCGCTATCTGAGCCTTCAATCAAATTAAAACTTGGATCTATGGCGCGCTCGGCCACTTCAAGCATCGGCAGTGTTGCGGCAAAAGGCCCTAAGCTATCCAGAGAGGTTGTCGCAGGCCAAACACCTTTGCGGCTCACTCGCCCAAACGTTGGCTTGAAGCCAAACGTCCCACAACAGGCGGCGGGAACCCTCACGGAGCCACCGGTATCAGTACCCAAAGAAAAATCGGCATCACCGCTTGCAACAATGCAAGCCGAGCCGCTGGAGGACCCGCCGGGTATCAGATTGGGATATTGAACATTCAGGGGGGTACCTGCGTAGTGATTGACACCTGTCATGCCGAACGCGAGTTCATGCATAGTTACCTTGCCAACGACGCGGTGCCCGGCTTGCAGGATATTATCGACAACTTCGGCACTCTGTGTCGCCGGGGCAGCCTCCACACACGCAGCGCTTCCAAGGCTGGTCTTCAGACCGGCAATGTCTATGGAGTCTTTTACAGCAACTCTCAATCCGTCAGCGGGCCCCAGATCACACAGGGCGGTGAATACCGTCATACAAACACTCACGCTCTTGTTTTAGTGGCCCGAAAACTATGAGCCAAATAATTTCAATAGGTTTTTGACGACGGTCAAATAATTTCACTTATCACTTGAAGCGTCAACCAATTAGATAGTTGTTTTCCCTTATTCCACAGCGGCCTATTGATTTTTGATAACTTCACTCTTGAAGATAAAAACCAACAGATTGTTGAATTTTATGAAGTATTCTGGGAAGAACAGAGCGAGAAGATTTTAAATAGTGGCGTTTTTTCACATAAATCCTGATATCAGGATTTCATGATCCCAAGATTAGATCATCAAAACAGAGCGTCAAACGAAGCCCAAATTATCGGCTGACCACGAACGTCGCACAGGCAAACCAACAACCAAACGCTAGCGACTGCGTGGGGAACGCAAAGTTTTTCCGTGGTACTGATGACAGCTCACACAGGTATCGAAACCCAAACCCTCGTGGTAGCCTTCCTCGATAACCAGATCAGCATGACAGAGCATGCAATGATCTGCAGGCATGGCGCTATTGAGGCCATCACCAGATCGGACATGACCATTGTGACAGTCGAGACAGGCGTCTGGCCGAACGTGCCAGGGGAAATTACGACGCCCTACTATGTCCAAATAGGCAGTCGAGTGTGCTCTCCGCTCATCAAGCACGCTGGCATGGCATCCCTCACACATTGCGTTCATGGAAACGTGGATATCAGTGGGGGCACCATGGCACTCGCTGCACTCAAGCCCCTTATGCCCGGGAGAAAGTGGTGCCGGGTTGGCTGCTGGCTCCCATTCTCCAACCAGCAATAGCGCCGCCATAAAAAGCAACGCCGACCCCAAGGAAGTAATCAGAATATACCTGCCCGGACACATAACCTTCATTCATTTTCCTGGGATCAATATTGGTAAACAAAAAACACATGGACCATCGTCGCTGCCAGCAACACTAGCGTTGTTGCAAGATGAACGAATCGGAGGCTCTTGATATGTCGGCGAAGCTGAAGCAGGACACCGCTCAAGACCGCGAGAGGTATAAACCAGGCAAGACCGGCATTCAGACCAACGCCATCCGACAGCCCGCCGAGAGAGTGCAGAGGCAGCAGAAACAATGTAGAACTACCCAGGCCAACATGCCACCAGTAGCGATTACGACGGTTGCGAACCAGAAGCGTCATCAAAATCATAATGAACAGACTGTAGCCGCTTACTTGCCGAACCATCGCGCTGGTCATTAATCGATAGGCACCAAAGTCGCCAGCCAGAACGCTATCAGGCAGATGCCAAGCAGGCAGAACAGCAAGCAACGCGGTAAAAAGCACCATCGCCGCAACTATCGTCCAAATTGCAACATTATGGGCCGGAACCGTTTTACCGCAGAGAATAGCAATTTCACCCAGGCAACCACCGCAGTGTACACCTGCCTGCGTTTCCTCACAGACACGCCGCAAATCACCCCCGTGCTCAGAAGCTGCCAGACGAATGGTGGAACGGCGAACATTTGCACACCGGCATACCACGGGGTCCTGCTGTCGAGCTGGCGGCAGCCATACGAATCGACTCAGCGTTGCCAAGCTTAACCAGGATAGTTGCGCTCCGCTCTGCCAGTGCTCCATGAGGCGTCTGGCCTGAACCTCGGATAACAGTGCCTGGACGCTTATTATACGTTTTTGCTGCAAAGTAGCAGCGAGGGCGCCGCGTGTTCGGATACGACGGATCCTCTGCTGCACCATAGGGCTGATGGGAAGACGCGATTCAGCTATTATCAGTTGAAAGCAACCACCTAGCTCACATTCCTGATATCGCCCAGGAGCTCGCTCAGACAATGACTGACCGGAGACAGCCGCCAAAGCAACATCAGCCAGATACAACGCCTGTGCGATGTTTCCCCGTGCGAATGGCCAAGGTGGCTGGGCGCAATCACCCACAGCATAGATTTGAGTGTCACTGACACTACGCATGCCCGCGTCCACCAACACTCCCTCATCGAACGCTAGCCCGGCCTTTTGTGCCAAGGCAATATTCGGTGCTGTCCCGCAAGCCAAAACCACCTGTTGGGCTACAACCTTCACACCACCCACCACCTCCACTCCAGCAACATGGCCAGCGCCGTACAGGCGTTTCACAATGCCCGATTCAACGACCTGAACACCCTGTTTTTCAAGCAGGGACCTGACCTCCCGCCCAATACCCTGGTCGAGATAGCGCTGCAGCAAGCGACTACGAGCAATCAGCGTGACCGGTGTGCGCTTTACCGCGAGAGCGGCAAGCTCAACAGCCAGAAGCCCGCCACCCACGACAGCCAGACGCCCCTCCGAACTCATGGCTTGAATAAGAGCATCAAGCTGAAAGCGGGTATAAAGAAATTGCACGCCCTTTAAGCCACTGCCTTCCAACACAGGCATAACCGGACTGGCCCCGAGTGCCAGAAAAAGCCTGGAGTACGCATGAACGTCGCCGGCACTGTCTGTAACGCAGCTCCTGCTTCGATCTATATGGACCACTTTTCGTCCTGACAACACACGGAGACGAGGCGGCAAATGTGCGCTTATGGGAGGGGATCCCGGAGTATAATTTTCACTCAGTGAAGCAAGCAACTGCGGTCGACTCTCAGTCGATTGAGGACTATCTCGATCGGAATCCAGCATCAACACGTCGCTGGTTTGAGCGAGAGCGCGCGCGATCCGCATGCCTGCTGGACCGGCTCCTATAACAATTGGTGTGTCCACGTGTTACGCGCTCATGCTTGAAGAGTAAGATTTGCAGAACTAAATATAGTGAGCTTTTTTCAAAAAATCAGATGGCTTCACTCCGTAGTGGCCCTTGAATGCAGTAGAAAAGTAACTTGGACTACCAAACCCGTATCTGTATGTCACCTCTGTTAAGCTCAGGCTTCCACTATGCGACTTCATATAGTCGGCGGACATCTCAAGGCGCTGCAACTTAACGTACTCTGAAGGGGTAATGGATTTGCATGAAAAAACGCGATACAAGTTGCGTACCGATGTCCCGACAGACTTTGCGACCAGCGAGGCATTTAGTTCCGGGTCTCCAATATTTTCTTTGATAAACTCCGCCGCGGCCATAAAGACCTTTTCATTTGGGTCCAAACCTTGAACGCTTTTCAGTACCGGGGACTTGATCAGAGCGGCTACCGAATACAGGATTGCATCACTCTCCTCCATACCGAGATTTTGATGCAATGACGCTTCCAGAACTAGCTTCCTTGCGAATCGGGCAATGTGTGAGCCTGCAGGGATTTTCACTCCCAACTCAATTCTATCAACGTTCAATACCCGCTCAATGACTTGTCGCGGCACTATTAGAGAGATTTGCTGAACTGGCTCCAGATAGGAGAACCGGAAAGGCAGTGTGGAGTCGATCAGAACAATATCACCGGCTGAGACTGATGAGCGCTTACCCGCCTGCTCAAAAATTGAATGCCCACTAATTTGAAACGCGCAAAAAAACACAGGGACGCCGTCGCCCGATATTTCCTTTGGCGTCCGATACAGGTCCGCGCCCTGAATCAAAACGCGGGACATATCCAGCGAACCGCCTACTTTTTCAACCGAACCAACAAACTCATCACTGAGTTGTCGCGCCAGGAAAGGCCCGCAAACGTCGTTGATGCTACTGATCCATTTATCGAAATCATTGGTTTTCAAAGCACATGAACGCACGGCCACGCCCTCTTTTATTATGCTTTATTAAAGCAACGTGATGGTTAATCAAACTGACCAAAGAATAGCTAAAAGTCAAGAGCGCAACTAAACAGCCAATTCACAGTTGGCGCAACAGCGAAATGTTATGGCACCAACGAGAAAGCCGAATTGCATTTTAACTGATAAAAATGTCAATAAGAGTTTGTCGAAGATTGCTTTCAGCACCAGCTCTCAAACTACTACCGCCAACTGAACTCCAAAAAAAAGGCAAAAAGATGAACAAAAACAGACGCATAATAGCCCCTCTGCTCGGCATTGCTGCATCTGGCGTCGCATTACAGTCCGCTTCTGCGGTTGAACTATCCAGCAGTGAAGGATATGCACTGAACGCTGACCTCGAAATAGTAGCTGGTATTTTTAAAAGTGAAGAAAATTACGTCGGTGATACTGATACTCGAGGCGCTAGCTGGCAAGAGGGGTACGTGAAGTACGGGCTGTCGGGCCATACCGATAGCGGCGCAGGCAGCACAATTTATGCCGGGGTAAATGCCGTGACCTCCGGGACGTTCGATGATGGCGACGCGGCAGGCTTTACGACTGGCGATGAGCGCGAAACCGATCTGGAGGATCTTTATATTGGCTTCAAGTCCGGTAACGCCCTGCCCGCTCTCGGTCAAGACGGTCTGGAAATCTCCTTGGGCAGCCAGAACTTTTCGATTGGCGACGGCTTCCTGATCAATGGCGATGCTTTAAACCTTGGTAAAGGGCTTAATGGCGGCGGTCTTGATTTTAACCGAGGTGGTGCTTACTGGCTTGCAGCGCGACAGGCATTCGAAAAAACAGCAATCGTTAAAATTGGTGGTTCAGAGGGTCTGCGCTCTGATGTGTTCTGGCTTGAGTCTGGCAATAACGCCCAGGCAAGCACCGAACTTGCCGGCATCAACATCGAATACATTACCGACCTCGGGACATTTGGCCTGACCCATCTTAACGGCCTGGATGTTGATGATAACTACGCAATTCCGCTCGGCCTCACCAGCAGGGATGGCCAGAAAACCACAAGCATTCGATACCAAGGCTCTGCTGGCATAGATCAGCTATTCCTTTCCACAGAAATCGTATCTCAAAGCCAAGGGGATTCGACCCGTAAAGACGCGAACGCATGGTATGCGGAAGCCGGCTGGACCTTCACCAACACACCCTGGACACCCTCTGTGAACGTTCGCTACACAGCCTACGATGCAGAATATGACCCGCTCTTTTTCGGATTCAATCGCGGATACGGCACATGGTTCCAGGGCGAGGTCGCCGCAAACTACGCAGGTCCCTTTGGTACGGATAGCGATATTGTTCACGTTGGACTGAAGGCCAACCCATTGCCAGCTGTGACAGTCGGTGCCCTGTTTTTTGATTTCAACGACACAGGCAATGGATCAGGTGCATTGGATGGACGCGAAATTGACCTCTATGCTGAGTGGGGGGTCTCCCAAAACATATTCATAAGCCCGCTCATCGGATTCTATAAGCCTGAGAATAGCGCAAGTAACGGCGGTAGCCAGTTAAATGACGACAGTCTGAACACTTACGCGCAAATCATGGGCGTAATTGCCTTTTAAACTTTGCTCAAAGACGCCAGACGTCTTACACGAAAAGGTCTGAAAAAATGCAAACTTACAAAAACACAGTGGCTGGGGCTCCCGTCGAGCCCGCATCCACTTATGAAATCTTCAACCCGGCGACCGAAGAGTCCATTGGCTTTGCGCCAGAAAGCTCCGAACAAGAGGTTAACCAGGCTGTCCAGTCTGCCCTGAGCGCCCAGAAAGCCTGGGGAGGAAAAAGTGATCAGGAGCGCCGTGATGTAATCATGGAAATTGCAAAAGTCCTGGAAACAAACTCCGCGTATCTTGCGGAGCTGGTCACCCGGGAGCAGGGCAAACCTCTATCAGGGCCTGGATCGAGATTTGAGCTGGAAGCTTGCGTTGGCTGGACCCAGGTTGCAGCCAGTCTGGAGTTACCGCCAGAGGTCGTATATGAAGATGATGAGCGTATCGACACTTTCCACCGCATCCCAATCGGCGTAGTTGCTGCGGTGGCGCCCTGGAACTGGCCATTGCTGATTGCAATATGGCAAATTATTCCAGCAATCCGCATGGGCAATACCGTTGTTCTGAAACCATCGGAATACACGCCCATCGGCACGCTTGAGATGGTGCGGCTGATCAACCAGGTACTGCCTGAAGGCGTCCTCAACACCATAACCGGCGATGGTCGCGTAGGTGCGGCTCTGACTAACCACCCCGATATCAGCAAAATCATGTTTACCGGTAGTGAGAGCACTGGTCGCAAGATTATCGAGGCTTCCGCCCAGAGCTTGTCTCCTATTACCCTGGAACTTGGTGGAAATGACCCGGCAATTATTTTGCCTGGCACAGATATCAAGGCGATAGCCGAAGATTTGTTCTGGGGAGCCTTCCTCAACGCTGGTCAGACGTGCGCCTGCATCAAGCGCCTATACGTCCATGAGGACGATTATGAAACTACCATGTCAGAACTCAGTGCGATCGCGAGCCAGGTCAAGATCGGCGACGGGCTGAATGAAGACGTATTGATCGGCCCCCTCCAGAATAAAATGCAGTATGACAAAGTAAAAACACTTGTTGCCGACGCCAAGGCTAACGGCAGCGATGTAAAAGAATTCGGTGAGGTGCCAGACAAGGGTTATTTTCTGCCGCTCACGCTGGTGGGCAACATCGAAGATGGCCAGAGGTTGGTAGATGAAGAACAATTCGGGCCAGCCTTGCCGATTATCCGTTACCGCAATCTTGACGACGCGATCGAATCCGCCAACCGACTCGATGCAGCGCTTGGCGCCTCCCTTTGGTCAGATAACGCGGCCGAAGCGGAAAAGTTGGCGCTTGCCATCGAAGCAGGCTCGGTGTGGGTTAATCAGCACAGCGCCATTCATCCAATGGTCCCGTTTGGGGGCAACAAATCATCCGGCTACGGTGTCGAATTCGGGGTCGAGGGCCTTAAAGGCGTAACTCAGGGCCGCATTGTAAGCGTTAAGAAATGAACGCTCTATGTTTAACACCGGGGGTGAGCAGAAGAATTACCAGTGCACCTTTACGCACTTCTAAACTGAAACTTCAAGTATAAACAATAACTAGTGAGGATTGACGTAATGCATTTATCAAAAAAAACAGCTTGCAGCCTGATATTGGCATCGAGTCTTTTTGCTACGTGCGTCAGCGCACAACTCCCTAAGGATGAGGTTGTTGGCAAGACAACGTTGCCGCCACCCAACGACCACAGAAGTTACATTGTAGATTTCGAGTTTGACAACTTAGTTGTCGGGCGCGTGGTAGTTGTGGATCCAGATGAACAGGAGTTCCTCGGCATTATGCCAACTGGCGGAGGCGCCCCGATGGTGCTTTCAGAGGACCGGGAAACAATATATACCGCAGACTTCTTCTACAGCCGATATGTTCGTGGGGAGCGTGTGGATGTGGTGACCGCATGGGATAGCCGCAACCTGGAACCCAAGTGGGAGTTGGAGATCCCCAGCAAACGGGCTTTTATACTGACCGAACGCTACGGCTTCGACAGGAGTGCAGATGACAAATTCTTGTACATCTATAACTTCACACCTTCAACTTCAATCACTGTGGTTGACGTGACCAAACAAGAGGTTGTTAACGAAATCTCAATAAATGGATGCATCCTTAGCTATCCGTCGGGTGATCGCCAGTTTGCGTCCATATGCGGAGATGGAACACTCCAGACCATTACCCTTGATGACAAGGGCCAAGAAATAGACCGTGCAAAAACCAAATTCTTTGACCCTGATGAGGAAAAACTAGTTGAGCGGGCCACACAAGTGGGTGAGGTATTTTACTTCGTGACAACTCTCGGGGAAGTTGTTCCCATGGATATGTCCGGAAAGATACCTGCAATATTGCCCAGATGGTCACTTGTTAGCGAGGAAGAGAAGGAACAGGGTTGGGCACCTGGCGGATGGCAATTGATGGCCGCGTCGCCCGCTTTGAATCGCCTATATGTGCTCATGCATCCCGACCATAAACCACTGAACTGGCAGGACCCCAGTCAAACCATCTGGGTGTTTGATCTGGAAACTGGCGAAAAAATCGATACTCTCGAATCGCCAGGCTACATCTGGAGCATGAGCGCAACCAAAGATGACAACCCGTTGTTGCTGGGCGTCAACATTGAAGGCGGTCTGGAAATCTTCGACCTCAATAAGGGCGAACATAAAGGAACAATGGACGGGTTAAGTAAGACGCCCACCCTGGTAATTAATCACTAGGAGTCCGCAAAATGATAGATCCCATTATAAGTACATCTGCAGCGTTGGCACTAGGAGTAATTTTGGCCAGTGCTGCGGGTCATAAACTGAAAAACCCTAATTGGTTTCGCAGGCAAGTTCGTGAATACGAGTTGATTCCAGATGCAACGGTCCCTGCGGCTGCGATGGCACTTCCAATAATAGAGCTGGTTACAGCAGCCGGACTTATGTGGAGTGTCAGTCGTCCGTATGCCGGCATTCTGGCTTTGCTACTGGTTTGCGTGTATGCCTTGGCGATTGCCATTAATCTCGCCAGAGGGCGTGCAGACATAGACTGTGGCTGTTCAGGCCCAGCTATGCGACAACCCCTGCAGCCGGGTCTGCTACTCCGCAACCTAGGGCTGGCCGTTCTAGCGGGCACCGCCATGCTACCAATGCTTGAACGAACATTGGGCCTGCACGATAATTTTATCAGCATTGCTGCCGGCACCGTCATAACCTTGCTTTATCTAACCGCAGACCTTTGGCTTGCAAACCGCCCTCTACTACTCAAGCTGTCCGGAGAAAAATAAAATGGAAGCACTTATAGTTTCAAACGTTTTGCTTTGGTTGCTGCTTATCGCAACTGCTTTTGTAATCCTTGGCCTTATTCGGCAAATTGGAGTGCTGCATGCACGTATTGCACCGGCAGGTGCACTAATGATGGACAAAGGCGTAGCAGTAGGCCAACCAGCTCCGCAAATTACCGCTGAAAATCGCTCAGGAAAACCCGTTAACATCGGGTACGCCAGCGAAAGAGCGACATTGTTGTTTTTCCTCTCAACAAGCTGCCCTATCTGTAAATCCCTGCTGCCTGCAATAAAGGCTATTGACAATTCCAATAGCGAGCTAGATGTCATTTATGTAGGCGACGGGGATACGGCTGAGCATGATGCTTTGATAGCAAGAGAGGGCCTGAAGAACGCAAGTTATGTATTGAGTCCAGAAGTGGGCATGACATTTCAGATCGGCAAACTGCCTTATGCCGTTTTAATAGACAAGGCGGGCACTCTTAAATCCAAGGGCCTAGTTAACTCCAGAGAGCATCTGGACAGCCTGTTTGAAACAGAGCTTTTAGGTTCGCCTTCTTTACAGGCATACATAAAAACACAAACTGAATCGCCTGGCGTTCATACGCCGTCCTGATAACGGAGAATAATAACATGAAATTTCTTGACCGCTTTTTTGAACGTTCATCGCGCCAAGTGGCAAACACCACTGGCAGACGCCAGTTTATTGCGAAATTCGGATCATTTCTGGTGGTCGGTGCAGCAGCGCCTACGTTGCTGCCAATAGACAGGACCAGTAAGGCGCATGCAGCTGGAACGTCACCATCGGCTGGTGACCCCGGCGACCCGCGTAGTTGTGACTACTGGCGTTACTGCTCAGTTGACGGCTTTTTGTGCGCCTGCTGTGGCGGTAGCGCTACCACTTGCCCACCTGGAACTGAAGCCTCTGAAATTACCTGGATGGGCACGTGTCGAAACCCTGCGGATGGCATTGATTACATCATTTCCTACAATGATTGCTGCGGCAAAAACAGTTGTGGACAGTGTGCGTGTGCTCGCAACGACAGCGAGGAACCGATGTATCGTCCCTTCAATAACAACGACATCAACTGGTGCTTGGGTACGAGCAGCAACTTGTACCACTGCACCGTATCAATGATCAAAGGCGTGGCGTCCTGAGGAACATGAAAATGCGCTCATTAGTCTGTTTACTGGCCGCGAGTCTGTCCCTTGCCTCTCCTTCCGGAGAGGCAAGGGACATCCCGCCCAGACCGGGCCAAGTACCTGCACCGGGTAATCATGAGGCGCAAACGCCTGTGCACCTTGCGGGCTATGCGCCGTCTGTCAATTACAAGTTGCAATGCATGGGGTGTCATTTGGAGCATGGCGAAGGCATTCCAGTCCGCGACGTTCCAATGATGACAGGCTTTGTCGGTAACTATCTAAAAGTGGAGGGGGGCCGTGAATTTCTCATCCAAGTTCCCGGCGCGTCTTTATCCGGCCTTTCAAACCAGCAGTTGGCAGAACTGCTGAACTGGATGTTAAAGCCCGGCGGGATCGCTGCAGGAAGCACTCCCACCGACTTCGAAGCTTACACGGAGGAGGAAGTTAAGAACTACAGGAGTGTAATGATCGGAGACATCCGCAAACATAGACAAAACCTTATTGATCAGATTAAAGCTTTGGATATTGCGATTCCTGAGCGAGTGATGCCCTAAGCCAGAATCTGACTGATCTTCAGCGACTCCGCGGTTTTAACGCCGCGAGTCGCGCTCAACTACAATCTCCCCTCGATGACCTTGCACACCCATTTCTAATAGTGGCTACCCAGACTCTTCCGTTTACGTTAAGGTAATAACTTGAAAGTTTGAATTGTGGTGCCATCAGCAATATCACCCAAAGCGCTCTATACTCTTGAAAATATCCGTAAACGGGATTTTACCCGAAATGAATGAGGCCCTCACAAGGGGCACTCTGCTCCTCAAGCCACCACCCCAGGAAGAGGATT
>JBQCZX010000010.1:0-41158 GCA_052089485.1 Marinobacter sp.
CCATGGTGACAATCTCTTTCTTGAGCTTCACTTTGGTGCGTTTGAACGGCTGGATGTCTACGAACGATTCCTTGTAATCAATTCCTTCAAACCGCTGATCGCTGGTCAGCCAGGCCTGCACCGCATCAATGCCCTGCCGGCTTCCGGCAATCGTGCCGTTAATGCCTTCCCGGGCCAGCAACAAAGTGCCCTGCACGTCGTTGGCGAGCATTGTTTCTAACAATGGTTGGCGAAGGGCTTTGTAATCATTCAGGACGGCGAACTTATAAAGTGCACAGACAACAACGTTGTTGCTCATAGGGATTCTCCTGCGGGCCGGATCGTAAATCCGGAGCATGGTTTGTATATCTGGAAGGCCGAAGCCTGAGAGGGCGCAGATTTTAACCCACTCAGGCTTTTGTTCAAGTCAGGGCTGACCGAAGCGACAGGGAAAAATCATTTACTGGCTTTAGAAAGTTCTCGCTCCACAATGGCAGATAGCTGCCCCCAGCCAGGGCGGGTGAGGCGAATGTTGTCTACCAGCACGGTTGGTGTGCTAGTCACTTGCAACTGCATAGCCACTCGACGGCTTGCTTCAACGGCCTCGCGGTGCAGCTCTGTGGTCATACAACGGCTAAGGCGGCGCTCTTCCAGCCCTATATCGTTGCCGTAGCGAGTAAAGGTGGCTGTGGGGTCGTTTGATCCACTCCATTCTGATTGTGAATCGTAGAGGCGGTCATGCATATCCCAGTACGCACCTTGGTCGCCGGCACAGCGCGCCGCTTGGGCCGCAGGAAACGCGTTCTGGTGCTGCCGCAACGGTAACTCAAAATACACGAACCGGACTTTCCCCGCGTCCACATACTCCTGCTTCAGCCGCTTGCTGGCCTTGGCGAACGCGCCGCAGGCCGGGCATTGGAAATCCGCAAACTCCCGCACCACAACGGGTGCATCGTCCGCGCCCACAGAAACGCCGTACTGATCCAGTTCCGCAGGAAAAGCCTCAGCATCAGACGCGGCAACTGGCAACTCGCCAGACGTTGGCTTGGGGGCCGCCGTAAGAAAGTAAACACCCAAAATAATGCTGGCCAGAACCAGCACACTTAATCCGATAGCCAAAGGCTTTTTGGAACCGGTTTTCCGGGCCGGCGGCGCGCCAGTTTTTTTTCGACGATTAGCTTCACCCATTGTGTACTCCTTTGTTTTTCTCGAGACGTAACTCGGTGTTTGCGTAGCCAGCGAACATTCCCACGATCGCTCAGGCAGGCTAAGATCCTTTATATCCTACAAAATTTCCAATACAAATGAAGGAGATCTCATGTCACTTCCTGCTTTTCGCACAGATTCCCTCAGCCTGCCCTTGGTCGCAGCCCCCATGTTCTTGATCTCCGGCCCCGAAATGGCACTGGCCTGCTGCCGCGAAGGCATAGTCGGCAGTTTTCCCGCTCTGAACCAGCGCACGAGTGAAGGGTTTGAAGAGTGGCTAGTACAGATGACCGAGGGTCTCGGGAAGCTGAAAGAAGAAAACCCCGAAGCCAATATTGCGCCCTACGCCGTCAACCTGATTGTGCATCGCTCCAATCCGCGCTGGCAGGCCGATCTGGAGCTGTGCGTAAAGCATCAGGTGCCCATCATCATCACGTCTCTTGGCGCTGCAAGCCAGGTGGTCGAAGCCGTGCACAGTTATGGTGGCATGGTATTCCACGATGTCACCAATCAGAAACACGCGCGCAAAGCAGCCGAGGCCGGGGTAGACGGCGTTATTGCGGTCTCAGCCGGCGCTGGTGGCCACGCGGGCACCCTCAATCCGTTTGTTCTGGTTCATGAAATTCGCGAAGTATTTGATGGCATCATCCTGCTGGCCGGCGGCCTCTCCCACGGCGAGGATCTGCTGGCTGCACAAGCCCTTGGTGCAGACCTGTCGTATATGGGAACCCGCTTCATCAACACCACCGAATCACAGGCTGAAGACGCCTATCGCAACATGATCATTGAGTCGGTATCCGGCGATATCATCCACACCCCGGCGGTTTCCGGTATACCCGCCAATTTCATGCGACAAAGTCTGGAGGCGGCGGGTTTCCCGATGGACAAGCTAAACCAGGCTGGCGAGGTCAATTACGGTGAAAGGCTCAAACCGGTAGATGATGAAGCCAAAGCCTGGAAGACCGTGTGGTCAGCAGGCCAGGGGGTCAGCCAGATTAATAACGTTGTCAGCGTTGAGGCTCTGGTGTCGCGGCTCAAGCAGGAATATAACGACGCACGGGCGCGCGTCTGTGGTTAAACAAGCATAGCCTCAGGGTCACCGGGATCATATAAAAGGGATTATCTGTCAGTCGTCCTCTTCGATGCTGGTCGCTTTGTAGCGAGTAGTACCGGAGAGAACTTCTTCGTACACAACCTCCAGAACAATTTTTTCGCCTGCGTTGTGCCTCACTTGCAGCTCATAAAGGCTGGCGTCTTCAAACACGTCAGGGGTTGTACGAATCCAAACATCAAGTACGTTGATGTCCGGGTCCGTTACGCCATTGAGCTTTCCTTCAACCTCGTATTCGCCATCTTTTTCATCAGACAACTCACGCTCAATTTGCAGCGCTTCAACATACACTCCGTTGAATTGATCCTTCTTCTCAAGTCCGGACACTTCGACCGATACGAATTTCGGGCTAACAAGCTCAGGTCTCAAATCATCGATCGTTAGCCTTTCATCACTTTCATCGTCTGTGATGATGGTTCGTGGTGTAACGTGAATCCGAATACCTCCCGTTGTAAAACAGTTCGCTTCGCTATTACACAACCCGTCGATATTACCTTCAACTTCGACATCGCCCTCACGAGCCTCAATTTCGCTTGCCAGAATGTCTGTTGGAGAAACAAACTTGCCTTCGACCTGCACCAGCACGCCTGCTTTTAGGTCAGCAATGGTAATGTCATCCAGATCTGTATCATCCGTTATTTTAATCGTAAGGCCGTTCAGCCCGAATGACTGTGTGCGGCTGACATAATCTGAAGACACTGGCCCCGCCAGCTCCATATCCTCGCCACGCCTCTGGTAACGGCGGAAGTCATCCCGTTGAATGCTACTGGCCGCAAGAACTCCGCCCTCCAAGTTGCCTTCAACCTCAAAGTAGGCGCTCTGCTCGCTTAAGTTTTCAGCGGCAAGCCCATCGCTAAAATCTGCGTTGCTAAAGTCGATAGTGAGGCCATTCATTCTGAACTGAGTGCCGGTTAACGATCCACTATCCACTGGCCCCTCTACTTCAACTGAATCGTCACCATAGCTTTTTGGATCAACCCCGATGTAGCTCGCCCGGTACCTGTCATCCGCCTGCCGCCAGGCACTGACACGTACAAAATCACCATTGGCGAACTCGGCAAATGACTTCCCTTTAAGCACAGTTTGCAGATCTGCAAACACCAACTGGTTATGGATTTTGAATTCAAGCTGTTTGCCTGCTGCGTTAACCGACAAATCAGAAACCTTACCCCGCAGACTGTCGTCATATTCCATGGACTTGGCTTTGCCAGTTCCATTTTTCTCCCACTTGCCTTCGATCCGGAGAATCATCCCTTTTTGAAGGTCGCCCTCATTATCAAGACCGTCATTGCTTATTACCTTTCGGTTCAGAATACTGTCAGTAAAGAACTCCACCCCATTCACAAACACGCTGCCAAACCCCGAAACTGGCCCAACGCTAGAGCCTGTGCCGCGAATTCCGCCATCCGCTACCGTGGTTTCGCCGTCGCACGCTGAAAGCAAACCAAACGTCAGTGCGGTCGCTAATGCGATAAATAGGCGTTTGTGGAGTGTAAACTTCATTGTGCTCTCCGTTGCGGATAGCGCCGCTGCTCCGCGACGTCCGGGATACTTATGTCAGACGGCATCGCTCTTTCGCCTTCCAACACTTCGGCCAGGCCTGTGCGTTTTGCGTCTCACCTTGGGTGAGACCTCAAAGCTGGGGACATCATGCACATAAGCGCTTCGCCTTAGCAGCACGTGGCCACCACCTAACTGCTCCACTACATCTTTGCGCAGAAGTTCGTTAAGAACCACGGACGGAGCAAACCCCAAATTTACAGCTTGTACAAGCTGACTGAAGGTGGGCTCACTCTGGTGGTTCACCGCCAACTGAACCGGATGCAGATTCACGTCGAGAAATGCCATGGCGCTAATCCAATGGCTCACGACATCACGGCTGGGAGCAGACAGTATAGTACTTGCAAGTTCGGCAGGTTCCCAACGACACACAAACTTGGGCTGGCTGCTAGAGTTCATGATGATCTCTCTCTTTTAGAGCCGGGCGGGTGTGTTTCTGTAAATGGTGATTCCTCAAAATAGAAAACACTGACACCGGTTCTGAACGACTCCTGCGGTGAACTGTTAACCAGGCTACCCGACACATCACGATCTTTTGGCCCCAGCCAGGAATCCAATTGCTCCAGCAATGCCTGGGATTGCTTCGCAGCATGCTTGCGCCAAGCCTCCATCACTTCGGGAGGAATGTTATTGTAGGTCAGTGTGCGCTGAAACAACGGCTGTTGGCCTCCTTCACCACGAATCAAGTTATGATCCACTGTGGCTATAAGATCGGATACGTCCTCACCGAAGATTTGGAGCATTTCCTTGTTGTCTCCGGTGGGTATATAGGCTCTTTGCTTCAGGGTAAGTTTGCCGGTGTCTTTACCGACAGACACCACTCCAACCCTTAGCAACTCATCGAGTACGGACCGCGGCGGCATATCACCACTGTATTTCTTGGCCAATTCGCAAAAACTCAGCGGCCCGTCGAAGGCAAGTATAGCTGGATCGCCAGCTGAATTCTGAAAAATAGTATCGTGCACCCAGCCAGAAACGACTCGGGAGGCTCGATTGGTATGCAAAATCTCGGATTTACCCGTGTGTTGCCCGGCAAGAATCTCTCGCTGACGCTTAACTTCCTTACGCGTCAGGCCCGTCATTACCGCGGCACCAGAATCGGTAGGCTTGCGCCGTTCACCTGGAAAATCCTCCAGTGCGGCTTCTACGTAGGCCCGTTTGACCAACTCGGAAAACTCACCATAGGGAATCCCGTTACGCAGCAGCAACCTTGCAAGAGGTCGCAGAATGCGGAACAGGGCTTGGTGAAGTGGATTGACCAGGGCTTCTTTCATATTTGGGATTGTATTCCCATTGGAGGCAGTGGGCCAGACGTTCTGTATCACCAGTCAGTCTGGCCCGGACTCTATAAGCAATGCTCGCGTTTAGTCGTCTGCTTGAATCTCCTTGATGCGGTATTCACTACCTTCTTTCCTGTATTCGATCTCAACTTCGTCGCCTTTTTGGAAGCCCGACAGATCGAGATTAGTCTGAAGCTCTAACCCCATCACGGTGACGGAGGTATCGGTAAGGCTACTAATTTTACCTTCCAGCTCCAGATCGTCGCCGTCATCCCGCTCAATGTAGAAAGCGATCAGGCCTCCGCCATTTTCTGCCGTTTCCCGGCCTTCAATTTCGAGATAATCACCCACGTTCAGGTTCTCAAGATCCTGAGTGCGCATGTTCACAGACTCCTGGGCATCTTCAATATCTTCGTCTTCAATCAGTGTGCTGTCGGTCAGTGTGACCCGCACGCCGCTAACATTAAGAACTTCACCGCCGCGCTCTTTGCTTTCGATATAGCCAGACAGTTCAGCATCGCCGTCGCGCATCTCAATCTCTTCGGCAACGATGGTTCCGTTTCGGTATTCACCCTCTATCTTGATCTCTGCCCCTTCGGTGAGGCGGTCCAAGGCAATGCCATCGTCAAAATCCGTATCTTCGTTCACCAGAATGGAAAAACCATTAAGCTGGAACTGCGCGCTGCCTGAATCATAAGCACCGGTTACGGTGCCGGACATTTCAACGTCGTCGTTATTATCAAATAGGTCGTCTTCGAACTCGATTTCCTCGGCAATTAACTTACCGCCTTCAAGCTTTCCCTCAGCTTCCACAACCACGCCATTTTCCAGATTATCCCGAACACCGTCGTCAAACTCTGCTGACTGGAAATCAATCATAAGTCCGTCTATTTTGAAGGTCTGTGCTTCCGCATCAAGATCAGAAACAACACCCTCTACTTCCACTTTGTTCCATTCGCCAACCCAGCCACTGCCGATTTCTTTCGCGCCCACAAAGGTTGCCTGAAAGGTGCCATCGGCCAGACGATAGCCACTGATACGAACGCGGTAATCGTCGGCAGTACTGTCTACGCTGGCCTGTAACTGTTCTGGTGTAGCACCTTTAAACACTGTACGACCGTTTATTGCCACATCCAGCCCAGCAATAGTAATTTTGCCGGCTTTTGTGGTTGCGTTCCAAGACACTGCCTCAACAGGCCCGCGAAGCGTGTCATCATAGTAAATAGATCTGGCTTCACCCTCGCCATCTTTCCCCCAGGAGCCAGTTACCTTAACGATCATTCCCTTTTCCAATTGGGAGTACCGCTCCACACCATCGTTGCCGGTGTACGAGGCATTGTTCACCCCAAAGTGCGTGCCATTAACGTACACACTACCAAACCCTGACACCGGGCCAACGCTGCCACCGGTAGAGCCGACATTGTTGTTGTCGTTGCTGCTGCCACCGGATCCGCCGCCACAGGCAGCCAACGACCCAATTACCGTGCCTGCAATGGCCATTTTAATCACTGAGTAGAGCTTGTTCCGCTTCATTGCTTTTCTCCTGAGCCGTTAACGGTCGACATGGTTCGGTTATGCCGCCTTTTAATTTGGGATTAAATTCCCAATTCGATAAATGGGAATTTAATCCCATTAAGCGCATTTGTCCAGCAGAGAGTGCAACTGGTCTGTGAACTTTCAGTCAGAAAAAGCGTAAAATCCTGAATACAACGTGAATCGAGGCGAAATGATGTTGGAATTTTTGAAGGGTGATCCGAGAAAAAAGCTGCAGAAAGCGTATGAAGACAAACTGGAAAAAGCGTTGCATGCGCAGCGCAATGGGGATTTAAGGAGTCACGGCACCTTGATGGAAGAGGCGGAGAAGATTTACGCCGAGATCAAGGTGCTCGACGCAAACCAGTAAAACGGGGACGTATCACTCTCCCGTCAATTGCTGTAGCTGGCGCTTAACTTGCTCCATTTCCTTTCTCATCTCCTGAACCTCATCGAGAAGTTCCAAAGACATGGCCAGCCCGGGCAGATTCATCTTCAGGTCTCGCTGCAAACGCAGGGCCTTATGCAGCCGGGCAAGCGCGGCCACATCGAACAGCCATTGGCGAGTCTCGGTTGCCGGCTCCACGGGCGCAATAATGCCGTAGCTCACCAGCTTAATCACAAACTCCGCGTGACACTCACCTCGCAGGCACACTTCGTGAAGGGTGAAGGTACTGCCATCAGAATCCATCACTTCAACGGTCAGAATGCTGTCTTTCTCACTCATCCTTTACTCTCCCCTTCACAGATGGAGCTTGCTGCGTGGATCGAACGCTTTCTCGGCTTCGGCGAGCTGCTCATAGAGTTTTTCGGCCTCTTCGGAATGTTGCTCCGGCACAGCTATCTGCAGGATGACCATCTGGTCGCCCGGGTGCTTGCCCGGCAGCCCTTTGCCCTTGAGGCGCAGTTTGCGGCCCGACGAAGTGCCCTTGGGCACTTTCACGTTCACCTTTGAGCCCACTGTGGGCACGGTAATTGTTGCACCCAGTGCTGCCTCCCAAGGCGTTATCGGAATAGTCACGACAACATCTTTGCCTTCAACACTAAACAACGGATGGGGTGCCAGTTCAACTTCAATCAACAAGTCG
This sequence comes from Marinobacter sp., assembly GCA_052089485.1. Taxonomy (GTDB): domain Bacteria; phylum Pseudomonadota; class Gammaproteobacteria; order Pseudomonadales; family Oleiphilaceae; genus Marinobacter. Next base: position 7,758 of record JBQCZX010000010.1, read on the forward strand.
CCTGGTTCACTACCACCCATACCAGGTGAGCCCTGGCCTTTCAGGCGCAAGTGCTGCCCTTCGCGCATTCCGGCTGGGATTTTTACTTTCAGGTTTTTCTGGCGTGCCACAATACGACCCTGGCCGTCAGCCTCGTGCACGGTGAAGGAAACCTGCTTATCGGAGCCATGGAAAACTTCTTCCAAAAACAACGACAAGCGGGCATGAACATCTTCACCTCGCCTACGCATATTCTGTCGAAAGCCTCCGCCAGCGCCACGACCGGCACTATTGCCACCGCCGAACATTTGTTCAAAAAAATCACTGAATTGGCGGGAATCCGCGTCGGTGTAACCACCACCACCAAATCCGGAGGAACTCTGCCAACCCGGAGGCGCCTGGAAAGAACCATCCGATTGGGTGCCGTGTTTACGCAGTTGGTCATACTCGCCACGCTTCTCCGGGTCTTTCAGCACCTCGTAAGCCTCGCCAAGGTCTTTGAACTTCTCGTCGGCGTCGTCCTCTTTGCTCACATCCGGGTGGTACTTCCGGGCGAGCTTCCGATAGGACTTTTTGATGTCCTCGGGGGAGGCAGACTCACTCACACCGAGCACGGCGTAATAATCCTTAAAGTCCATTTAACTCCTCACATCTGGTCAAAGATTGTTCTCTGGTTATATATGATTGGCGCAAACTGGCGAAATACAAGCTCTGCCCCGAGTTTTCAAAGATGTAGTACCCTTAATAGAACCTTTGATAGCAACCATAGCGTAAAGCCAAAGCAGAGAAGAATGTTATGCCCCAGAAGCCGTCCAAACCCGTATCCGCGTCTGCCATTGAGAAGCACGTTTACAAAGTATTCCCCAATGACATGAACGCCCACGACACCGAGTTCGGGGGCATGATTATGGCAAAATGCGATCGTCTGTCTCTGGTGGTTGCCGAACGCCATTCGGCTCACGTATGCGTGACTGCAGCAGTGGATTCCATTCTCTTCCGCGCGCCCGCAAAAGGCAACGATACCTTACTGTTCAGCCTAGCGCTGAATCGCAGTTGGGGCTCCTCGATGGAGATCGGCGCGCGGGTTGAAGCCGAAAACAGTTACACCGGCGAGACCCGACATATTCTGTCTGCCTTCTTCACATTCGTCGCGTTAGACGAAAACGACAAGCCAAGAGATGTCCCTGCAGCGATACCGAAAACAAGCCAGCAAAAGCGACGTTTTGAGAATGCACAGATTCGCAGAGAGGGACGATTGAAGACACGAGCCGAATTGTCGAAAGCGGCGGCAAACGAAAGCATATAACCGGGCTGAGATTCTGAAAGTCAGCCAGCTATGGTAGGGTCTTGCAGATTCAAACATCCCTAATCAACGATACTTAGGAGAACTCCATGATTTGGACCGTTTATCTCTCTGGCGAAATCCATACTGACTGGCGTGAGCAGATTCAGACTGGGGCAGAAGCCGCTGGGTTGCCGGTGGAATTCACCGCACCGGTCACCAACCACGAAGCCAGCGATGCGGCAGGCGACATGCTGGGTAAACCAGACGTGGGATTCTGGCGCGATCACCAGTCATCCAAGGTGAACGGCATTCGTACCAAAACGCTGCTGGAGCAATGCGACCTGGCAGTGATTCGTTTCGGTGACAAGTACAAGCAATGGAACGCGGCCTTTGATGCCGGCTTCTGTGCCGCCATGGGTACGCCTTATGTCACTCTGCACAACGACGATATTATCCACCCACTGAAGGAAGTAGATGCATCCGCCATGGGATGGGCGCAAACACCTGAGCAAGTGGTTGAGATCTTGAAGTACGTAACAACCGCACAGTAAAAGCCTGGTTCATCTGGCGATGAGCAGCACCCACTGCTATTTCGCCAGATGCCCCACGTAAGCTGCAACAAACGCCGTTTCCTGAAACACCTTCAAACCGGTCTCTGTGAACGGAATAGGCAACGGATGTGAGGCAAGCGTCGATTTTATGGTCGCAGGCGGCAGCAAGCTAACCTCAACATCTTTACCAGACATCAATTGAATAGCCGCTTCCATTTTGAAGCTAATGGCACCCCCAGCAAACTTGCCTTTGGGCATGCGCTCTTTAATCGCCACCTTTTTTACGTCGTGTTCTGCCAAAAACGCCGCAAAAGACGCCTGAAACTGCTGTAGATCTTCACGGGTGTGGTTCTTCTTCAAGGTGATCTTGCGAATCTTGCTTTCCGGCAGGCTAAACTGCCCCATATCCAGGTTCAACAAACACACCACGGCATCACTGCCGCTCAGTTCAACACCACAAATAAGCATGGAAAATTCTCTCTGGGTACTGACAATGGATACGAGGTGTTAGACGCAGCACTTCTTGAATTTGAGACCGCTGCCGCAACTGCAGGGATCGTTTCTGGACGGCGTTTTTGCCTGCGTAATTGTGCCGCCCTTATTCAGAATAGCCGTAAGCTCGGTAATAGACTCAACCCCGCCCTCGTTAGTATCAAGCGTGATATCCGCATGCAGCTGAGCGTCTGCAACCAGCGTTTCAACTTCCTGCTTGCGCGCTTCACTGGTTACCAAAAGCTTCAATGGGTGCTTTTTACTGCCGCTTTTTTGACTGGCATTGGTTTGGAAACCGCCATAGGCCGTGTGGTGCTGGCGCGCATCTTGCCGGCCCTTAAAGAAAAATTTATCTGACATGCTGAAATCCTGCTGAACTGAGAGAGGGGCAGATTACTCTTAAAGAGGGCCGCCACCGATACGGCCATCTTTTAGCATGCTTGCGGGATTCGTTATATAGCGGGTTTAAGAAATACTCTGCCACCCCTACCTGCAGCGAGCTATGCAAACTCTGATCAGTTTGATCCAGAAGGGAATGCGGCAGTGAACATTGTGTACGGGGCTGGAAAGCACATCTGCCCTGGCCGGTTGCTCGCAACTTGGGAGCTGAGAATCGCGTTACAAACCCTGCTCGACTCAGTACAAACGATTGAGTTGGTGCCGGATCAGCCGCCAGAGCGGGAAGTAGCACCGGTGGGTTGATATCACCGAGTGCCGGTGGTGCTAACCTAGGGCGTCCGGCACAAGACAATCTATCAACGTGATCGAAATATCCTGAAAAACCGCATCCGAGGCTACAACGCTCGGAAATCGGTCATACACCCCTCGACGGCAAGTCGATGTGCGAGCCTCTCCCTGCTTAACGCAGTTTGCAGAGGCCTCGGAGCCTTTGGGCTGACCGGTAGCTTTCTCGCAAAGGGAAGGCACCTGCGTAATGATCCAATCCACGGTTGTACTAAGGTCAACCGGATTTGCTCCCAGATTAGTGAACCGGCTTGCATCGGCAGGTTGCGACTGTTCGCGGGTCTGATCCCAAAGAACAAACCCCAGCGAGGCCAGAACAAGGGTGACGGTAAATATCGGGAATTTCATGAGAGTTTTAACAAGTTACCTTACTATTGGAGGGCAAAATCAATCTGCCCTCCAATATAACAGCAGAGCAGGCTTATTGCTGCGGCGACTGAAGATTGGTTATTGTTCTACGAGCATGTACTTATGGGTATTATTAGCTCACATTACTAAGAGCGTGCGAATCAAAATGAGCAAGCTCAATTCAACCACAAAATGGTTATCGTCGATGTTAACTAAAGACGCCCTTACGCTTTTTGCACGAGTTGGTTACGCGGCCCGCGGCATCGTTTACCTGTTGGTAGGAGGCCTTGCGGCACTAGCGGCCATTGGCCAGGGCGGCCAGACCACCGGAAGTAAAGGGGCCCTAACACAGCTGCTGAGCGCGCCTATGGGCGAAGTTCTATTAGGCGGACTGGCACTGGGGCTCGTGGGCTACGCGTTATGGCGCAGCATCCAAGCCATCACGGACACCGACCACCATGGAAATGGCCCCAAGGGCCTCGTTATTCGCGCAGCCTTGGCGGTGAGTGCTGTGACACATATGCTTCTCGCGGTATTTGCCATAAAACTGATCATTACTCTGGGCAGTAGCGGTTCCAAGGGTGGCGGCTCCGAAGGCACTGCCAGCTGGCTTATGAGCCAGCCCTTTGGGCGCTGGCTAGTCGGGGCCGTCGGCCTTGTCATGATCGGCGTCGGAATCGCCCACGGCATCAAAGGCGCAAAAGCGCAATTTGCTGACAACTTTGATATGCCAGCTCGCACCCAGCGTTGGGCCTATCCCATATGCCGGTTCGGGTTGATGATTCGCGGCTTGGTGTTTATGGTCGTTGGCACTTTTTTTATCGTTGCGGCTTATAATGTAAACCCTGACGAAGCTGGCGGCATCGCCGAAGTATTCGGCACATTTCGCGCACAGCCCTTCGGAATGTGGCTTATGGCCTTCGTAGCAGCCGGGCTGTTCGCTTTTGGTGCGTACAGCATGCTGGAGGCCTTTTATCGTCGCGTGGATCCATCGGCCGGAACTGACTGACCCAGAATGCAGAAATCACCACACCAATCCAGCCCCAACTCGTTGTCCGCATTGTTGGTTTTCCTCGGCGTAGCCTTTTCATTCAGCGTTGTAATGATCGGCACCACCATGCCGACGCCGCTCTACCCGATTTACCAGGATGCCTTTGGGTTTTCCCAGTTAATGATCACCATCATCTTCGCGGCTTACGCGTTTGGGGTCATTGCCGCACTGGTGATAACGGGGCGATGGTCTGATCAGTTGGGCCGCAAGCCATTACTGCTTGGGGGCTTGCTGTGTTCGATTATCAGTGATGTGTTTTTTTGGCAAACAGACGGGTTGGCAATGATTCTTGCCGGCCGGGTGTTATCCGGCCTCTCCGCCGGTATTTTTACCGGCACCGCGACCGTTGCCGTGCTGGAACTGGCACCGCCACACTGGCGTGAGCGGGCCACGTTTGTTGCGACCGCCGCGAATATGGGCGGGCTGGGCCTTGGCCCCATGCTGGCAGGCGCACTGTCGCAATATCTGCCGACACCACTGGTGTTGACTTACCTTATACACATCGGGCTTGCCGCACTGGCTTTCGCCTGCGTTTGGTTGGCACCGGAAACCGTAAAAAAACCACCCCATCCGAAGCTGTCAGTGCAGCGCTTGAATGTGCCACCAGACGTTCGCGGCGTGTTTGTGCCAGCTGCTATCGCAGGTTTTGCGGGTTTTGCGGTGTGTGGTTTTTTCACCTCAATTGCGCCGGCGATGATGGGCAATGTGCTGGGTTACGATAATCGGCTGCTGATCGGTGTTGTCGCAGGCTGTATCTTTATTGCCTCAACGCTCGGTCAATTTCTACAAGATAAACTGCCGCTGCGCCTGCGCTTACCGATCGGCTGCGCTACCCTCGTTGCTGGCGTGACGCCGGTAGCATTTGGCATTCATACACAGTCGCTGGTTCTGTTCATGGCGGGAGCGGTAATCGCTGGCATGGGTCAGGGCATCGCCTTTCGCGCCGGCATGGGGGCTATTGCCGCAGCCAGCCCGCCAGCGGAGCGCGCAGCAGTCATCTCAACTTTCTTTGTTGTGGCCTACATCGCCATCTCGGTACCTGTGATCGGCATTGGTTTGATGGCCAGCGTGATCAGCCTTAAGGCAACCGGGATTATCTTCTCCTTATTTGTAGGCACTCTGGCCGCTTTGGCGCTGCTGATTCTCCTAAGGCGCAGTAATCAAGCAGACTGATCAGGGGGACGTCAGGCAGCATCATTTATTTGGGAGGCGGCGTCCAAACGGGCACATCCTCAGGCTTTGGTTCTTCCCATTCCCGGTGCATAGCACTGTTTAGCGCCTCTTCCAGCTTCATGAACAACTCGCCATAGCGGGGACTGAAATTGATGCCTTCTTCAATCCCCTTCCAGGCTTCGAATAGCTCGTCTTCATGGGCCCGCTCATGGTCGACAAATGCCCAGGTCATCTGCCGTGCCCGCATCGGATGAACACCTCCGGCTGTCAGAGCGTGGGCGCCGAGTTCCAGGGCAGAGTGATAGGTCTCACTGACCACATCGTCAGCACCCGCTTCTCGAAGCTGATAACCATGACCACGATCGAATGCTCGCGCCAAAACCCAAACACCCGGAAAGAACTTTTTAACATGCTTCACCATCCCTACGGTGCGCTCCCGGTCATCAATCGCCACCACCAGCATGCGGGCCTGCTCAATACCCGCCGTTTCCAGCAAACCGGGGCGGCTGGCATCACCGAAGAAGCTCTTAATATTGATCTTACGAAGATTTTCAATCTGTTCAAACTCGTGATCGAGCGCCACGATCGGAATGTCGTTGGCCCGCAGTAAACGACAGATAACCTGCCCGAACCGCCCCACTCCGGCCACGATCACTGGTGCATGCTCATCAATGGTGTCCGCTTCCCGCTCATCGTTCCTCGACCGACGGTAACGGGGTAGCACGATACGGTCATAAACGATAAACAACACAGGCGTGAGAAACATAGACAGTGCCACCACCAGCGAGAGCATCTGGGCGATATCCGCTGGTATTACCCGGTTTTGAACACTGTAAGTAAGCAGTACAAAACCGAACTCACCCGCCTGCGCCAGCCCAAGGGTAAACAGCCAACCGTTGCTGCCACGAACCCCGAACTTCATTGCAAGGACAAGCAGGATCAGCGCCTTGACCACAATAACTGCCAACACCAAAGCGACAACAGTGTGCCACTGGGCGACCAGTATCTCGAAGTTGATTCCCGCACCAACGGTAATAAAGAACAGGCCCAGCAACAGCCCCTTGAACGGCTCAATGCTGGCTTTCAGCTCATGGCGGAATTCGCTGTTACCTAGTACCACTCCAGCCAGAAAGGCTCCCAGCGCCGGAGAGAGATTTACCACACTCATGAGTGCGGCAATACCAATAACCAGCATCAACGCCGTCGCAGTAAAAATCTCTCGCAATCTGGAGGCCACCACATAACGAAATAAAGGACGGCTCAGATAATAGCCGCCCACAATCACTGCAGCGATTGAGCCCACAACGACCAGTGCATGCCCCCACCCAGGCAGGCCAGCAACCAGGCTCAGGCCCGAGTCGTCACCAGGCACGGCATCGGAACCACCTTTCAGTCCCGGCAACGCCAACAGCGGGATGAGGGCAAGCATCGGAATAACAGCGATATCCTGAAATAGCAAAACGGCAAACGTATTGCGCCCGCCTTCCGTCTTCGACAAGCCTTTCTCATCCAGGGTTTGCAGAACTATCGCGGTGGACGACAACGCGAAAATCAGACCTATGGTGAGCGCCGTCTGCCACTGAAGTCCAAGCCACCAGCCCACAGCCATTCCAGCTGCAGCCGTCAGCGTTACCTGAAGGCCACCAAGCCCCAAAAGGCGCCCTTTGTGCGTCCAGAGCGACTTGGGATCGAGTTCCATGCCAACTAGGAACAACATCATCACCACACCGAATTCTGCAAAATGCTGAATGGTGTCGGCTTCCTGCCCCACAAGACCCGTAACAGGCCCGATTACCACGCCGGCAACGAGGTAGCCCAGCACGGAGCCCAAGCCTAAGCGTTTTGCCAGCGGCACTGCGATCACGGCAGCCAAAAGGTAAATAAAAGCCTGAATAAAATACGTGGTCATATAACTCAGAGCTCAACGAATTTGGGGGTGAACATAAGTACAACACCTACCGCCACAAGGGCAAGTGTGTTCGTTACCAGATATGGGTAAAGAATCAAAGCGACACCACAGTACCGCGCGACCAGATTCGACTGTTTTCTCCCATAGATGAAATAGCCGACACCAATAGAGCTGAAAATAAGCCCCCAAATCACATTAGCGGTTTGCATAACGAGAAAACCTCCGAAAAGGAAAACATGTTAGTCTTTCAATTATTGTGCCCCCAAGAATCATCGAGGCATAGGCGCAGCCTCAGTGCGACGCCCAGTAAATAACCAACAAGTGGTGCATGAGACAAGGGATTTGCTCAACAATGCCGCAACCCAGCGCCCATTCAGGATAACGCCATGATGTATTTTGCACACGAGTTGAGCCGCGCAGCGCTGAAGCCCGTTCGCATGCTGACCGCCGCCCAGAGCACTCTGCTCCGACACCCGCTGAGCCCTTTATCCCACGTTCCCGGTGCACGCAGTATTGCGTCAGCTTACGGTGTGTTTGGTGACCTCACGCGCCGGTACCCAAAGCCGGCCTTCGATCTGCGAACGACCATCTGCGATGGCCAGGAGGTTGAGGTCTGCGAAGCTATTGTAAAACGCAAATCTTTTGCGCAGCTCAAACATTTCCAGCGCAGTGTGGATCGACCTAATGACCCGAAACTGTTGATCGTTGCACCGCTATCCGGGCATTTTGCATCATTGCTACGTGGCACGGTGGAGGCCATGCTGCCAGATCACGATGTGTACATCACGGACTGGCGTGACGCCTGCAATGTTCCGCTGTCCGAAGGCGATTTTGGCCTCGATGATTATATCGATTACGTCATCGATTTCATCGACCACCTGGGGCCAGACACCCACGTATTGGCGGTCTGCCAGCCAGTGGTGCCAGTGCTTGCCGCGACCGCGATCATGGCCGAGGATGGACACCCGGCGGCTCCCCGCTCATTGGCGCTGATGAGTGGCCCAATAGACGGCCGCATCGATCCAACCGAGCCCTGCAAACTGGCCACCAAGCACAAGCTTGCGTGGTTCAAGCGCAATCTGGTTCATCCCGTACCCGCGCCCTACCCAGGTGCCTTGCGCAAGGTTTACCCCGGATTCCTGCAGCTGACGGGATTTGTGAACATGAACCTCGACCGACACGTTGATGCCTATCGCGGATTGTTCCGATCTATTCGTGACGACAAAACCGACAAGGTCAGCCGCCACCGCGAGTTCTATGATGAGTACCTGGCGGTGATGGATCTGCCGGCCACCTATTATCTGGATACCATCCAGCGGGTTTTCCAGGAGTTTCATTTGGCCCGCGGCTGCTTCAAACACCGTGGGCGGCTGGTGAACCCCGCGGCCATCCACGACACCGCCCTGATGACGATCGAAGGCGAGAACGACGATATTTCCAGCCCAGGTCAGACGCGAGCCGCTCATGATCTGTGTGTCAATGTGCCGGAGTCTCGCCGCCTGCACCACCTGCAACCGGATGTTGGTCATTACGGTGTGTTCAACGGCAGCCGGTGGCGAGAGGATATTTCCCCAAGGTTACGGGAATTCATCCGCGCAGCTTGAGTGGTTGCCCTCTGATTTCTTGTGGCCTCTCAGGCGCTCTGCTAGCTTAAAGCTAAGAGTGTCACTCGCAGCGACTAGGCGTAGTCAACAAAAGGCACTCGATCGCTAACAATAACTCTGCAGGGCGCGTCAAAAGACCGCCCGCTAACAGGAGAGTGTCATGCAAGACCTCAAAGGCAAGGTTGCCATTGTTACCGGTGGCTCTCGTGGCATCGGCAGACATATCGCACTTCAACTTGCTCAACGCGGAGCAGACGTCGCTATTAACTACCGCTCGCGTCAAGCCGATGCTGACGAAACCCTCAAGGAAATTGAGGCGACCGGAGTACGGGCAATTGCCATCCAGGCAGATCTTTCCAAGATGCCAGCGGCACGCAATCTGGTACAGGAAGTTCGTAAAAAGTGGGGGCGCATCGACATTCTGGTGAACAACGCCGGCATCACCCGCGACAAATCCATGAGAAAACTCACCGACGATGACTGGAACGACGTTCTCGATACCAACCTTGGTAGCGTCTACGCAACCTGTTCCGAAGTATTGAATGTCATGCTGGAGCAGAAGTACGGCCGCATCATCAATATCACCTCCTTTGTTGGGCAGGCCGGCAATTTCGGTCAGGCGAACTATGCGGCGAGCAAGGGTGGCATCATTGCCTTCACCAAAACCATGGCGCTGGAAGTGGCCAAGCACAACATCACCGTCAATGCCATTGCACCCGGCTTTACCGAGACAGAAATGCTTGCCCAAGTACCGGAGAACATCCGCGAACAGATCGTTGCACGAGTGCCAATGGGCCGCTTTGGCCAACCCGAGGAAATCGCCCGGGCCGTCGTGTTCCTGGCAGCGGAAGGAGACTACATCACCGGCCAGCAGATTAACGTTAATGGCGGCGTGTATATGTAATATCACGCCGCGGTAGACGCACCGAACACGTGCGTCCGTCGTTTCTAGCAGATCCGCGGCCCTGATGGCCGCGGAATGGAGTCTGTGTCAATGTCTGAAAAACCAATTAAAATTACGCCCTCTCCTGAATCCGAGCCCAATGTCGTGCCCCAATCCTTGATGCGTGCAAGCGTGCATGGCGGCAACCTGATGAAGCGCTCGATTATGCGCAGGCTGCGTGGCAGCCCCCCCAACGCCGTCAGCGTCAAAAGTATGACTAAACCCTTTGCTTCCCTGACTGGTAAGCTCGCAACCCAGCCGGATACCGTCATCCTTGCGCAGATGCGCCTTTTCAGGGACAGCTCCAGATTCTGCTGGGGCCTCCTCTCCAGCACCCTGCGCAACAAGCCCTTGGACGTGATAGAACCGGAATCAGGCGACGGGCGTTTCCGCGACCAAAGCTGGAATGAGGTCATGGCGTTCAACGTCATCAAACAAGCGTATTTGTTATCGAATCGCTGGATTATGGACACCATCGACGATGTGCGCGGCATGGATAAGCACACCCGTCGCAAAGTACGTTTTTTTACCGGCCAGATGACCGACGCGCTAGCCCCAAGCAACTTTATTCTCAGCAACCCCGAAGTGCTGCGGACAACAATCCGCACCCGTGGCACAAACCTGCTGCGTGGTCTGGCCAACCTGCTGCGTGATCTGGATGAGGGTACAGGCCCCATGCCGTTTCGCATGTCCGACCCTGACGCCTTTGCCGTCGGTGATAACCTGGCCAACACCCCAGGCGACGTCATTTACCAGAACGAGTTGATGCAGTTGATTCAGTACCGGCCTACCACCGATACCGTCCACCGTCGGCCTCTGCTAGTGATTCCTCCGTGGATCAACAAGTACTACATCCTCGATCTGGGCGAGAAAAAATCGTTCATTCGCTATTGGGTAGAACAAGGCCACACAGTATTCGTGATCTCTTGGATTAATCCAGGGTCGGAGCTGGCCCATAAGAGCTTTGAAGACTATATGCTGGAAGGCCCCATCGCTGCCATGGACGCCATTGAACAAGCCACCGGTGAGCGCGAGCTCAATACCGTCGGCTACTGCATTGGCGGCACTCTTCTTGGCTGCACTCTGGCCTGGCTGGCCGCCCGCGAAGACGACCGTGTTAAGAGCGCAACGTTTCTCAACAGCCTGATGGACTTCTCTGAGGTTGGCGATCTGGAAGTGTTTATTGACGAGGACGCGGTCAGCAAGCTCGAGAAAGCCATGAACAAGCAGGGCTATCTCGAAGGTGCGTCCATGGCGACCGCCTTCAACATGCTGAGGGCCAACGGCCTGATATGGTCGTTCTTCGTTAACAACTACCTGCTGGGGCGAGATACCGCACCCTTCGATCTACTGTACTGGAACTCAGACGCCACCCGCATGCCCGCGGCCATGCACAGTTTCTACCTGCGCAACATGTACATGCACAACCGGCTGCGTGAGCCCGGCGGTATCGAACTGGCGGGCACGCCGATTGATTTGGGGAAGGTCAAAGTACCCAGTTACTTTGCATCAGCCATCGAAGACCATATCGCACCCTGGATCTCCTGTTATGAGGGATCCCGCTGCCTCGGCGGCCCGGTACGCTTTGTTCTCGGCGGCTCGGGCCATATCGCGGGCATCATCAATCCGCCGTATCGAAAAAAGTATGGCTACCGCTTCAACGATGACAGCAGTTTGGAACCGGATGCCTGGCTAGACGGCGCTAAACCGTTCGAAGGCTCCTGGTGGCCTGATTGGGTAGCGTGGGCTGAGCAGTTTGGTGGTGGCGAGGTAAAAGCCCGCACCGCAGAAGACGGCTTACTGCCGGTGATCGAGCCGGCTCCCGGAGCTTATGTGCAGAATTAACTAATGGCGAGGCGCTCAGACAGGCCAGCTCTGCTCACTGGCCAAATCGCTGCAATTGCATTTCCTGCAAGCGACTGAGCGTGCGACGAAATGGGAAAACCAGTGCCCCCTTGTCGTAGAGGTCATTCAGGGGCACTGCGGCACACAGGTATAGTGGAATGCCGCGGTCGTAGCACTCATCAACCAGCGCAATAAAGCGACGTACGCCGTCGTCCTGATGAGACAGCGCTTGCAGCTGCCGATCTCCTGCTGCCACCTGAGTTACGCCATCTTCTGTGCCGCGAGCAATGGCAGCTTGCTGACCGCCAGCTGTAAGTCGCGGCACCTCGCTTAAAAACACATGGGAGAAATGATCGCATAGCTCGATAAAATCCTGTGCGGCCAGCTTTTGTTCACATAAGTCATCATAGCGACACCACAACGTTTTCTGGCTGCGTTGCACTACCTTGATTTCTCGATGCCCAAGCAGCAAAGGGTCCCTGTTAGCCTGTTCGCCATCGTTGAGCAATTCGGTAAATGCGGTCTCCAGAGCCCGCGGATCGTTCACCCAATAGCGTTGCTGGCACTCCCCGGGGTGCAGCCGGTGGTCCTGGCCACCGTCCACACTGACTACTTGCACGTGTTGTTTGATGGCCGCAATAGCCGGCAGCAGGCGCTCACGATTAAAGCCGCCTTCGTACAGGTCATCGGGTGGCTGGTTAGACGTGCACACTAGCACCAAGCCCTTGGCAAATAGTTGCTGAAACAAACCGCTTAACAGCATGGCATCGCCGATATCGCTGACAAACAGCTCATCCAAGCACAGCACCCGGGCCTCAGCCGCCAGCTCCTTTGCAAGAAGGCTAAGCGGACTCTCCTGCCCGGTTAGCTGAAATAAACGCCGGTGTACCCAGCGCATAAAGTGGTGAAAATGCTGCCTTCTTGCAGGCACGGTTAACGCCTGGTGAAACCGGTCCATCAACCAGGTTTTCCCTCGGCCCACCGGCCCCCAGAGATACACCCCCTGAGTATCCGGCTCACCCGCCTGCAACTGCTCAAAGCAGCGCTGCAAACACAGAGCTGCCTCAAGTTGAGCTGAGTCGTCTTTAAAACCAGAGACTAATGCCTGTTGATAGGCCGCGTAGGGAGAAAACTCTGTCACTGGGCCGTCAGCCCGCGCACCGCGAACCTGGAATCTGTGTAACCGATGGCACCGCCAACCAAACACTGTGCAGCACCGGTTATAACAGCAAACTTACCTTTTAAACGAGCCATTTTAATTCCTCGCTTTTTCACCGGTTTATTGCTTTATCCTACGCTCCACCATATAACAGGCAACGCCCTAAAGCGGGTCGGTATTATCCACCACAACCTCGGTTGAACATTCTGTAGATCGAAGGCCAAAGCGCGGAAATGATTTACTGAAACTGGGAAGGCTGGCCGAAGCCAGCCTTCCCACGACGCTCAGCAGAGGTGGTTAACGTTTTCCATGCCATAAACAGGCGTATCGAGCCCCTCTTTCCTGGCTTTTAGTTGAAGTGCAAGATACAGAGAGTAATGGCGTGACTGATGCAAGTTGCCACCATGGAACCAGAGTGCTTCCTGTTGAGTAGGCTTCCACATGTTACGCAGCTCACCTTCCCACGGACCGGGATCTTTGACCGTATCGGAGCCCATGCCCCAGCATTTACCGACCTTGTCGGCAACGTCCTGAGAAATGATCCGTGCTGCCCAGCCATTCATGGAGCCGTAACCGGTCGCGTAGACGATCAGGTCTGCAGGCAGTTCCGTGCCGTCCGTCAGCGTCACGGAGTGTGGGTTGACGCGCTCGATACCGACGCCGCTTTTAAGCTTGATGTCGCCTTGGGCGACCAGTTCCGAAGCACCTACATCAATGTAATAGCCAGAGCCGCGGCGCAGGTATTTCATGAACAGCCCTGAGCCGTCTTCACCGAAGTCCAGCAGGAAGCCGGCCTTTTCCAGGCGATGGTAGAAGTCCGCATCCTGCTTGGCGACCTCCTCGTATACCGGTATGTGCATGCTCGGCATGATCTTGAAGGGCACAGATGCAAACGTGAGATCGGCTTTTTCGGTGGTCATACCGCCTTGTACGGCCTCCTCGGAATAGAGGCCGCCCAGCACCAGATCCATCAGGGTGTCGGATTTGATGATGTGGGTGGATGAACGCTGAATCATGGTCACGTCAGCGTCGTTTTCCCACAGTGCCGCGCAGATGTCGTGGGAAGAATTGTTGCCGCCGAGCACCACGCATTTCTTGCCCTTAAAGGCAGCGCCACCGGGGTGTTTGCTGGAGTGGTGCTGTTCGCCTTCAAAGCTGTCCATCCCGGGAATGTCAGGCACGTTGGGGATGCCGGACATGCCGGTCGCCAGAACCAGTTGCTGCGGGCGAAGGGTGACCTTCTCATCTTCCCGAACCACATCAACCACCCACTCCTTGCTGGCCTCGTCGAAACGGGCGCCGGTGCATTCGGTTGAGCTCCAGTAATTCAGTTCCATAATCTTAGTGTACATTTCCAGCCAGTCGCCAATTTTGTCTTTCGGCGCGAAAACCGGCCAGTGGTCCGGGAACGGCAGGTAGGGCATGTGGTCGTACCAGACCGGATCGTGCAGACAAAGGGACTTGTAACGATTGCGCCAGGAGTCGCCGGCCTTCGGGTTGCGCTCGATAACAATCGTCGGCACATCCAGCTGTCGAAGGCGCGCAGCTAGGCCAATACCGCCTTGCCCACCACCGATGATCACGCAATAAGGCTGGCGGCTGTAACCCAATTCTTGCTCTTCCTCCTGTTTTGCCTCAAGCCAGGTTCTCCGAGATTTGGTCGCACCGTGTTGAGCGCCTTTTGGTCGCAGGAAGTTTTTCTTCTCCGGGAACTCTTTCAGCTCCTGAATAGTTGTCAGTAAGGTCCAGGCCGCGCCATTACGCAGGCGAATATGGCCTTTACACAACGCGTCTTTTGTCTCGAAAGTGATCCAGGCTTCGGTGACGCCGTCCTGTTCAGTCGCGTCTTCCGCGACCTTCCAGTTACTGGGGCAGGCACGCTCTGCAGTCTGTTCCAGCATGTCGCGGATTCCGTCCGGGCCTTCCAGCGTTTTTATGTTCCAGGTCATGGCTACGAGGTCGCGCCAGAAGCCGTCTGCCTCAAAAAGGTCGGCCGCCCGGCCAGGGTCGTTCGATTGCAGGATTTCGCTGAACCCGTCGAGCCATTGCTGGACTCGCTGGGTGGGAGCGTTCTGTGTTTCGGTCATCATGATTCTCCAGATTGCATTGTTTTTATTGGCTGGGTGCCAAAGGCGCCCAGTGCAGGAATGAAGCTTTCACTGGTAATACAGCAGATGGTGTGCCACTTCATACGATCAGTGTTTTGAGTCTGAATAACAGGCTGAAATAAAAGCCGTTTAAGTGATCGGTGCAATGATGGCTGAAGGGCTTTCGGGCAGAGTTTTTGCGTTACAGCTGTAATAGTTCGGCCTGTAACCTCGTGACAGGTGTAACAGTCAGGCAGGCACTAAAGAAGGATGTTGGAGTCGAGCTGGCGGGTATAGGGTGTCAGAACGATGAAGCAGTATCTCTCGTGGATGACAACAACAAACTCAGAGCGATGCAGGAGCTTGGAATGACGGTGCAACAGGCACGGCGGCGTCATATAGACGCGATTATAAGTTATGCAGATGACGACTCCGGTTCCACTTCGTCACCAGAGTCGGAACTGATCGGGCGTTCGTGGAAGCGATGTATTGACGAGTACGGACTGGACCCTAGCCGGCCGCGCAGTGCTCGCATTGTGACTCAGCAAACCCTGAGAGAACATCAGGGTTCGGTGGACGAGTTCCTTAACGTGGCCAGAGCCGGTGTCGAGCAACTGTACATGCACATTACCAGCCTTGGTTACGTGCTGCTACTGACTGACCATAGGGGCATCACCGTACAGTATCTGGGTGATCGCCGTTACGACCAGCGTTTGCGAAAAGCCGGTTTGTACCTGGGCGCCGATTGGAGTGAGCAGTACGCAGGCACCTGTGCTGTGGGCACGTGTATCGAGGAGAAGCAGGCACTGACGTGTCATCGGGTTGATCATTTCGATGCGACTCATATCAGCCTCACCTGCACCTCAGCGCCCATTCTTGATCCAATGGGTAAGCTCCTGGCTGTGCTGGATATCTCAGCTCTGGACTCCCCCGACCCTCACAGTAGCCAGACGTTCGCATTACACCTGACCCAGCTCTATGCCCGCATGATTGAGGACGCCTACTTTCTCCGTCGCTATCGGAATCAGATGGTTTTCCGGTGCGATGCATCGCGCGAGTTTGTTCAGGTCAACGGTCAATATTTGTTTGCCATTGACGACGATGGCTGTGTGGAAGCCGCCAATACCGCAGGCCGTTCACTCATAGGCCGCCCAGAGGCGAAGGACGAAACCGGCCCCGACATGAGTGAACGGCCCAGCCTTACCAGCCTGTTTGAGTGTGAGTTGCGGGACATATGGAGCATTCCTTACGACAACGATGATCAGGTAAAAGCGTTTCGTCACTGCGTCAGTGGCAGTACCTTTTTTGCTGCACTGGTGCAGCCCAGGGCTAGACGACCGGCATCGTCGCCCTCAGAGTTAATTGCTGCCGAAGAAGCTGTGGCACAGCTGGATGCACTGGCCGCAGACGACCCAGTGATGCGGCGTACTCTTGGCCTTTCGAAACGCTTGAGGAACAAAGATGTCGGCCTACTGATTCTGGGTGAAACCGGCACCGGCAAGGAAGTGCTCGCCAGGGCAATACACACCTCCAGCCACCGCTCCCGGCATGGGTTTGTGGCGGTCAACTGTGCGGCGATTCCCGAATCACTGATCGAGAGTGAGCTGTTTGGCTATGTGGCCGGTGCCTTTACCGGTGCGCGCTCCAAGGGTGTGCGGGGCATGATCCAGCAGGCGGATGGCGGTACCTTATTTCTGGACGAAATCGGAGATATGCCGTTGCAGTTACAGACTCGGTTACTGCGGGTTCTGGCTGAAGGTGAAATTCTTCCGGTTGGTGCCGACAGCCCGGTGAAAGTGAATTGCCGTGTGATTGCTGCCACCCATCAGGATCTCGCCCAACTGATTGAGCGTGGCGATTTTCGTGCTGACCTTTATTACCGATTGAATGGTGCGACCTTGCGCTTGCCATCCCTCAGCGAGCGGGCCGATCGCCAGCATGTGATTAACCGGGTACTCGCGAACCTGGTGGAGCAGGGCCACCTCAGTGATGTCCGTATTCGGGCCGATGCGATGAGCGCGCTTCTTGCCTGCAAATGGCCGGGCAATATTCGTCAGCTGGTCAACGCACTGTCGTTTGCCGAAGCCACCTGTGACAACGGCCAGATTACCGTTAGCGATCTCCCAGAAGAGTGCCTGAGTGACCACGCGACGGCTGCTCCAGGCGTAAACCCGGAACAGAACGCCGAAAATAACCCATTGCTGGCGCGCCTGAAAGAATACCGCTGGAACGTGTCGGAAGTCGCACGCTGTTACGGCGTGTCACGCCCGACGATCTATCGCTGGATGCAACATCAAGCGATAGATCCGCCCAGATTTCTGGGTAAGCGATGAATCTCCGTCGCTACATCAATGAATTCAATGCAGGTTCCTAGAATTCCAGGCAGATCTTGCCAAAGTGCGCGCCTGACTCTTCATAGCGGAAGGCGTCCGCAATTTCCTCAAGGCTGAACGAGCGGTCGATTACCGGGTGCAGGTCATTGGCCTCAATGGCACGAATCATTTCTTGCTGCTGCGCCCTGCTGCCGACGATCAGGCCTTCCAGGCGCGCCTGCTTCGACAACAATTTCAGAGTCGGAACATCGCCTGCGACACCGGTAAGAATACCAATCAGCGAGATATGGCCGCCAATACGCACCGCGTCAATGGATTCCGGCAGGGTGCCGGGGCCGCCCACTTCGATAACGTGATCCGCGCCCTGGCCGTTGGTCAGTTCCAGCACCCGCTGGCCCCAGGCTGGTGTGGTTTTGTAGTTGATGGTTTCGTCGGCGCCCAGCGCCTCCAGGCGTTCCAGCTTTGCATCGGATGATGAGGTGGCAATCACCCGCGCACCCATCATTTTGGCAAATTGCACCGCAAAAATGGAGACGCCACCCGTGCCCAGAGTAAGCACAGTATCGCCGGCTTTCAGGTTGCCGTTGACCACCAGTGCCCGCCATGCGGTAAGCCCGGCGGTGGTGAGCGTAGCGGCTTCTGCGTGGCTATAGCCCTTCGGGGCATGGGTAAAGCCTTGAGCTGGGCCAATCACCTGCTCCCGGGCATAGCCATCGACGCCGTCGCCCGGCGTGGTGCTGAAGTTGTCAATCGGTGCTGGGCCGTCGATCCAATGGGGAAAGAAGGTTGAAACCACATGGTCGCCTACTGAAAACTCGCTCACGCCTGCACCAACCGCTTCCACTACGCCCGCACCATCAGCCATTGGAATACGGTTATTTTCGGTTGGGATCGCACCCACAACCACTGCGTAGTCGTGAAAGTTCAGTGAGTTCGCGTGAATCCGCACCCGGAGTTCGCCTGGGCCCGGCTCGCCGGGCTCATTGCTCTCGGTTACGCTGAGCTGGTCCAGTCCGAATGGCTGAGATACTGTTGCGAGCTTCATGAGCAGGTCTCTTTTAGTCAGTTATATGAAAGGCACCCGCAAAAACAGGCGGGTGGAGCGGATTGGGTGCGCAAGAGACTGGACATAGCGCGAGCTTCTGGTTGAATGTCTTTCCAGTCTTGGTCAATGGGCTGCGTTGGGCAATGGTACTTGAGTACCGTTTGCCGTTATTGGGATCACCCCTTAGTCTTCATGGGTCAGCGCGGCAAACGCTCCCAGATCGTTACCTCAGACAGCGTGTGCTGGAACTTGTGCTGGGTTTCGCGAATCACGAATGGCACTTTTCTGGCTCCTGCACTAACCGGAAGTGACGGGAAAGAGTGTCTTTCAAGCCGTCCAGCGTGGTGTGATTTTCACCGTCTTTTTTGAAGCCGCCAATCCACTCTGCTTTCGGGGTATGTTCTTCCAGCCAGGTGTAAGGCGAGGCAATAATCAGCAGCCCTCCCTCATTGATTCGCTCATGAATGCTATCCAGGAAGCGTCCTGGCCTGTAGAGCCGGTCAATCAGATTGGCCGCCAGTACCAAGTCGTAACCATTAAACTGAGGTTTCAGGTTGCAGGCATCCCCCTGATGGAAAAACACCCTGCCGACGCCGGCTTCCAGCCCCAGCTCCCGGAGTGTGCGGGTATGGTAGCTGACAAGTTCGCCTTCTTCGGCGAGGGCGTAGCGGATCGAACTCTGTTCGGCCATTTCAGCGCCTTGAGCGCAATTTCTGCCATTGCCTTGGGGAAGTTCTCCACACCAAACCAGGTGTCGCCGAAATGAAACTCTGCGTATTCGGTCAGTAACCGGTCGCTTTCGTAATAGGCATTGGGTTGAGCCGCCTCGGCGTCAGACGCAATGTAGCGAAAACCTGCGTGCTGGAAAAAGTGACGTCTGAACGCGTAGCGAGCCGCCAGCCGCGCTTCGTTACCACAGGAGATCCAAGAGCCACCTTTGATCAGGTTATGCAGCCCATCAAGGGTGGGCGTGGTGAAATCGTCGTACAGAGGGTGCACTTTGAAGCTGACGTAAGGGTAGATAGGGGTCTCCGTCCACTGCCAGACGTTACCCACAACATCAAACCATTGGCCACCAGAGGCCTTCCCAGCTGATGGGCAAGGTCAGCGGTAAGCCATGACCTCGTCATCACGCGGCCAGTCGTAATGCTCTTCGTTCAGATCGTCCCAGCTCATTTCATCCACGCCCACCGCAAAAACGGATTCCATGCGGGAATCAATCCGTTCAGGCAGAAGCTTCGCGAGCATCAGTTTGTTGACGAAAAACGTTGCGGTATGACCCAGATAAAAAATCAGCGGGTGCCGAATCGGAATCGACTTTTGGTAGAAACCTTTATCATCCGCCAGGCAATCGAAGAGTCTGGTGTAGGTATCAAAGGTGTTGGTGAAATAGCGGGCTATTTCTTCGCGCTTATGGTCGGCATCGCCGTTAGTCAGAGCAGTTGTCCTGCGCAACCGAGCCGATTGCTGTTGCGCCTCGGTTGTGGGCAGGAACCCGGCGTCTTGGCCTGGAGATGTCATGGTTGAACACGTCCCTTTTTGTATTGGCTGTGTGGGCAATACGTTGAATTATGGGGCAGTGGTTCAGCCAGAAATCCATTTAATCCCCAGACAAGCCCTTGAACAGCGCATCGTGAAAACGATCTGACTCCTGAATATGGGGCGAGTGGCCCAGGTCAGAGAACTCAACCAGTGTTGCATCCGGAATGGCTGCCGCTGCCTGTTCACCCAGCACATCATAGCGTCCGAGCGTCTTTTTTACATCGTCGGAAGCCCGGCCTTTGCCAATCGCCGTATTGTCCTTCTTGCCGATGAGCAGAAGTGTCGGCACCTGAAGATCGCCGAACTCGTGAACAACCGGCTGGGTAAATACCATGTCAGCGGTCAGTGCCTGGTTCCTCGCCACCAGGTCGCCGTCTTCACCGGCGTACATACCCGCCAGCATATTAACCCAGCGGTCATAAGCCGGCTCCCAGTGGCCGACGTAATAAGTGGACTGCTGGTATCGCCGTATCCCCTCGGCGTTCTTTTTCTGCTCTGACGCGTAGACCTCATCTACGGTGCTATAAGGCACGCCTTTGGTTTGCCAATCCTCCAGACCAATCAGATTCACCATCACCAACTGCTCCGTAAATTCCGGGTACATCAAGGCAAAGCGCGTTGATACCATTCCGCCCATTGAATGGCCCATCACCATTACCTGATCCAGGTCGAGGCTTTCCAGCAAGGCGTGGGTGTTGGATGCCAATTGGTGGAAGCTGAACTGGTAAGAGCGGGCCTTGCTCGATTTACAGAACCCGATCTGGTCCGGGGCGATCACTCGATAGCTTTCGCTGGTAAGCCGTTCGATAGAATCTTCCCACGTACCGGCACAGAAGTTCTTGCCGTGAAGCAGGACAACCGTGCGGCCATTAGGGGGACTCGGCAGGAAAGTCCAGATAAGCCATCTGCAAGTCCTGTTGCTGGGAGGAAAAGTTAAACCGTTCGACCGAATACGGGTATTCGAATCCCTCCAGTTCCGCCCCGTACTTAGGTGTTTCATTAGCGGCTGCGGTTGCCGGTAAGGCGAGGCTGAGGGCGGAGGCCCCTAGAATGAATGCGAGCGATGAAGCTCGTTTGCAGTTTCTCGTTCGGGTGCGCGATTCGGAAGTAGTGGTCATCTGTGTATCCTGATTGGAAACCGTTGGGACAGGGCCTATTATGATTTGTTCCCGAACGATACAGGCTTGTGGTGCTGAAATGAAAGTCATGAGGAAGTCTGAAAAGGGTCTTTATTAGGAATAGTGCCAAAGACCCATAGGAACAATTTTTTCGTCGTATATACTGCGAAAGTGCACACGCGCTATGCTTTTTTATCAAAACCAACCGCGGGACGCTGGAGAACAAACATGACAGCTGCATCAACAACGCTCAGAGAGCTGAACGGCCTTAGCTTCGCGCCATCAAGCCTTTCCGAATCCGCTCTGATCATGATCGACTACCAGAACACCTACCTTGAAGGCGTCATGAAGCTTGAAGGTGGTGACGAAGCTCTGGAAGAGGGCCGCAAGCTTCTGGACCTGGCTCGCGCCAAAGGCATTCCAGTGTTTCATATTCGCCACGATGCCGGCCCGGGCTCCCCCTACGACGTTAGTGCTCACATTGGCGCCATTGCTGACGCTGTTGCGCCGAACGACGGCGAGCCGGTTATTACCAAAAATTTTCCAAACTCGTTTGTACAAACTGACCTGGATGATCAGCTCAAAGCAAACGGCGTTAAAAATATCATTCTCGCGGGCTTCATGACTCACATGTGCATCAACTCCACGGCGCACGGTGGTTTCAACCTGGGATATTCACCAACCGTAGTCGCCAGTACAACGGCAACCCGTTCTCTGGAAGCGGCAAATGGCAAGGTGCTTTCCGCGCAAGAAGTCCATGACGGTGCACTGGCTTCAACGCGAGATCTTTACGCCGCAGTGGTGGACAACGTCGACAGCTTGCGCTGAGCTAATGCTAAATTTGCTTGTCAGAAAATGAACACCAGGCCAGCGGTAATAACCCCAAACAGAACGGATAGCCCGATCAACATCTTCCAGGGAAAGGGTGGCGGAGGCGGCTCCACAGCGAGCTGCTCCTCCAGATAGCTTCTCAGCAACCGAGTATTACGAGTATTGGCCTTATAGATGGCATCAAAGGCATCCCCCACCACTGGCACCAAACCACCAACAAAATCGATACCCATGTTACGCAACATGCGCCGCTTCACATCCATACCGGCTCCAGCCCGCTGAGCCTCCACCAGCACATATCCGGACAGCAACAAACCGGCCAGGTCTCCCACCACTGGCACTAAGCCGATAACAGCCTCGGCCCCAATCTGAAACCGGGTGAACGGAATCCCAATGCTGTTATCGGTAAAGTGGCTGAACTTATCCAGCCGCGCAAGGATCGCGCGCTGTCGGGCTTCGGTGGGCTTTGCCATAACGTGTCCTTAAACCTGTTAACTGTATTTTCTAATTTAGCGCCGCGATCCAGTCTCTAAACTAGACTACAGAGGGTGCCTGAACTCAAGGAAAAAGGAGGGGGCATCTTCGCGTTACTGACTTTATTGAGGCCAGAGCAGGATCAGGACAGTCGGCGCAAGTTGGGTATTTGATTAGAGCCGTTAGAGCAATAACTTTTAGGGTCGAATCTATGTAGAATAGCCGACCCGCAACGAGCCAGAGGCCAAACATAACGATGCCCTACCTCGATTTCCTTATAACCTACAGTGGCCGTTTCATAGACGGTACGCTGATCACATTGGGGCAGTTCGGACTAGCGGTTCTGGTGGCGATTGTCGCAGCGCTTATCTCGGGCATAATGAAGATGGCACACTCGAAAACCGTGCGTGCCGTCGCCACCGTCTACATTGAGCTTTTTCGCGGCACGTCACTTCTGGTACAGCTTTATTGGTTTTATTTTGTTCTGCCGCTCTTCGGGGTCAGCTTGGAAAAGTTTACCGCTGGCTTTCTCACTGTAGGTCTTTGTTATGGGGCGTACGGCGCCGAGTTGGTTCGAGGCGCGGTTCAATCGGTTCCCCGGGGTCAGTGGGAAGCCGCACTAGCACTGAACATGTCTCCCGCAAAACGCATGCGCCGGATTATTTTTCCGCAAGCACTGGTCACCATACTGCCGCCTTGGGGCAACCTGATGATCGAGATCCTGAAAGGCACCGCCTTGGTTGCGCTGATCTCAGTCGCTGACCTGATGTTTGAGACGCGCCAGATCAACAACAACACCTACTTGTCTGCCCAAGCATTTGGCACAGCGCTTATCGTTTACTATATTTTTGCGCGATTTATGGTGACACCCGTCATGCGATGGCTGGAACGGGTCATGGCTCGCAAAATCGGACGGACTTAACCCATGCTTGATTGGAAACTGGACTTTACTTGGGAAATTCTGCCTCGCCTGATCGTCGCAGCGGGCAACACACTGCTGGCAGCGGGTGGCGGCTATTTGGTGGCGGTGGTATTGGGACTGGTCTTTGCTCTGGCGCAACGCACACATTCGCGCACTCTGACTTTTGTCGTGCGCGAACTGGTGGAATTTGTTCGCTCGACACCTTTGCTGCTGCAGATCTTCTTTATCTACTACGTTGGCCCCCAATTCGGCCTGCGGTTATCACCCTGGACGGCGGGCCTCATCGCCATCGGCTTGCATTACGCTGCCTACCTCTCGGAAGTGTATCGGGGCGGTATCGAAAACGTGCCCAAAGGTCAGTGGGAGGCCGCTCGCGCAATCAACCTGTCGACCGCCCAAACCTATCGCCGCATCATCATCCCGCAAGCTCTTCCGCCTGCGCTTGCAGGCATGGGCAATTACCTGGTTGGCATCTTAAAAGATACGCCTATGCTGTCCGTAATCGGAGTTGCTGAGCTAATGCACACAGCCAATTCAATTGGTGCCGATAACTTCCGCTATCTGGAACCTTACACACTCGTCGGCCTTATTTTTCTGGCCATATCACTGCCAACCGCCTGGCTTATCCGGCGATTCGACAAGGCATTGCGCCGCAAAATGGGACTGACTAGATGAAACACGACATGAGCCGCTATCCGCTGAAGCTGGAGGGCGACAATGTGCCCATGGTTCGGTTTCAGAACGTGACCAAACAATATGGTCAGTTGACCGTGCTCGACGGCCTCAATCTAGACGTCGCAGAAGGCGAGATGGTCACCATCATCGGCCCCTCGGGCTCGGGAAAAACGACCGTTCTGCGGATGCTGATGACACTGGAAACAATCGACAGTGGCGTGATCTATGTAGACGGTGAACCACTAACCCATATGGAGAAAAACGGTCGCCTTGTCCCTGCCAATCCAGCCCATCTGCGCAAAATACGCTCCAAGATCGGCATGTGCTTCCAGCATTTCAACCTGTTCCCTCACATGACAGCGCTTGGTAACTGCATGGAAGGCCCGATACAGGTTCTGGGCCTGTCAAAAGAAGAGGCCGAGGAGCGTGCGCTGGAACTTCTGGACCTGGTCGGTATGGCAGAGAAACGCGATCAGCATCCCTCGCGGCTGTCTGGTGGACAACAACAACGGGTTGCAATCGCCCGCGCGCTAGCCATGCGCCCAAAGGTGATGCTGTTTGACGAGGTCACGTCCGCACTGGACCCTGAAGTCATCAGCGAAGTAACCAGCGTCATCCGCAGCCTGGTTGATCAACACAACCTGACAATGCTGATGGTGACGCACCAGATCGGCTTTGCCCGGGAGATTTCAGATCGGATCTGCTTCTTCTTCGACGGCCAGATTGAAGAGCAGGGATCGCCAGAAATGCTGCTAGGCGATCCCCGGAAGGAGCGCACTCAGCAGTTCCTGAGTGCTGTTTTAGACGCCAACTAGAGCAAAAACTTAGTTAGACTTACAAGCCGCCTCGGTGGTCTGCCCAGCAGGCAAAAACGCCTTGATGTATTCATCGGGCGTAACGGTTGCCATCATTTCATCAGAGCCCATGTAGTCTTCCAGGGCTTTGTTGAACGCCTCGCGAAATTCACTGTCTTCAGGGCGGAAACCAACACCCACAACCTGCTTTTCACGGCCCACGAAAACTTCGGGGTCTGAGATATCGAACTTTTCGTCCATATCGGCGGCGTGCTTGGCTTCCAGCACGTTAATGGGAACTGCGTCGGTACGGCCTGTGCGCAATGACGCCAAGGCTTCTGTAGTGCCGGGCACTTCCCTGACGTTGCCGCTGGGAACACCAGCATCTTCGGCATCCTTCAATGTATTGTAACCGGAGGGCGCAACCATGGTCAGATTCTGGTCAATCAGATCCTGGTAGGTTTCAAGATTTTTAGGGTTGCCCTTGGGCACCACAAAGGTGTCACCGAAAGCACCAATTGGATTCGAGAAATCCATGTTTTCACAGCGTTTCTTTATGATGTACATACCGCCCGTAACTATGTCTACGCGACGCGCTTTAAGGCTGGGAATCAGGCTGGACCAGTCGGTCAGAACAGGTTCGATGTTGGTGTAGCCCATGCGCTTGAGTACGTCGATGGCGATACCATTAACAAAACCTTTGGCAGAGCCATCGTCCCCAGCGTAGGCCCAAGGCGGTGCTGCGGCAAATCCTATGCGGATCGACTTTTCGTCTTCTATCCGATCTTCAAGCGTACCGGCCTGAACCACACTGGCCGCAGCCGTTACACCTAACACCAGCGCCATATTCAGCGTCTTAGTCCATGTTTCTTTTAATAATTTCATCACGCTACCTCGTTTTCACTCATCAAATAAGTATAGTCATACTGCGATAATAGCGCGAGGTCTAAGTGTATTAACGTTTCACTTGGCCGGAACTGAAACAAGCCTGGCCAACTGTTCTGCAGTATTCTCAAGATAGTACGCAGCGTTAGCGATAGCGTCATTTTTACTGATTGGCCCCGGGGCAATCGAGAAGACCGCCGTAATGCCTGCTTCATGAACGGCTGCCATATTGTCACCCCCCAGCTTGCCAGCAAGGCCAATCACAGGCACCTGATAGCGTTGTGCCAGCCTGGCAACGCCCGTAGGCGTTTTGCCCGACGCGCTTTGCCCGTCGATAGCGCCTTCGGCCGTGATCACCAGATCGGCGGCCTGCATGTGCGTTTCCATATCCACAGCCGACATCACCAATTCAATACCAGGCTTTAAGAACCCACCGAGGATGCCGGCGACAGCGCCGCCAATACCGCCAGCTGCGCCACTTCCCGGAAAGCTACTTATGTCGTGACCACTTTTCTCCACGCACCGGGCAAATCTGCCAAGATTGTTGTCGAGCACTTTGACATCGTCGGGCGAGGAACCTTTTTGCGGCCCAAATACCGCCGCAGCGCCCAAATCGCCGAGTAAAAGGTTGGTGACATCGCATGCCACCACAATCTTTACGCCTGCCAAGTTGGTCTTCGCTTTAGCAAGATCAAAGTGGCTGATGTGCTTTAGCCCTTCACCACCGGGTGGTATGGGGTTGCCGTTGTCGTCCAGCAATTGCGCGCCCAGCGCCTGCAGCAGGCCGGCACCACCATCAGTGGTGGCACTGCCACCGAGACACACAATGAGCGTTTCTGGTTGGTGTTTCAGGGCAGCCATAATGAGCTCACCGGTGCCATAACTGGATGCTGTCATCGCGTTGCGGTCAGACTCATCCACACAATCCAAGCCACTGGCCTCAGCAACTTCAACAATGGCTGTTTTCCCATCCTCTATAAGCCCGTAACTGGCGCTGACAGGGGCTCCGGAAGGCCCCGCCACGGTTGCCTGGTGAAGAGTGCCGCACATTGCCGCCACAAGTGTGGCTGTGGTGCCCTCTCCGCCATCTGCCAGCGGGATTTGCACCACCTGGTCAGCGGGTGCGCCTCGCAACCAACCGGCAGCGATGGCACTGGCGACAGCTTCCGCTGTTAGACACTCTTTAAACGAATCCGGAGCAATAAGTATGCGCATGCTGTGAGTCCTTATCAGTTGTTGTTTTTACGTGTCGTTGGGTGCGTTTACAGCGCCACCATTGATACCAGCCACACCGCACTAATTGTTACCAACCCCATAAACAGTGTCGCGCCTGTATGTGAGCGATACGCCGTGGCAACGTCATGGCTACGGGGGATACGCTCAAGGTTCTTGCCATAGAACGCTTCAGGCTGTTCAGAATGACGAAGCCAGCAACAGCGTGATAAACGGGTTGAGGCGTAATTTACTCGTTGCGAACACAATGAACGCAATAAGAGCAATTAAAATCGAAACCATATACATAGAAAATCTCCGGCATCGCCTTAACGATTATTGTCCCAGCAAGGGAACCTGACTCAATCCCAGAGTTTAGAAGCTGAACGACCACCCGTCTTTAGACAAACGACCCAACATTTACAAAATAACCTGTCACTTTTTATGCAAGCGCACAAGTCAGTGCTTTATCGGAAGATTGTCAGACTTTAGTGCCAGGTACAGATGGAAAAGCTCGGCGAGCCGGAACGGAGACAGCCCGGTGAGCTGCTCAATGCCCTTCAAGCGATAGCGAACGGTATTGCGGTGTAAATGCAGAGCCTCCGCACATTGTTTTACATCGCCATTGGCGTCGAAAAACGCTTGCAGGGTGCGCACATACAGAAGATGACGAGGGTGCGCCCGCAAAGTTTGCAGCGGGTGCTGTAGTTCCTGCTGTTGCCAGTTGGGGTGCAGGCTCTCCCATAAAACGATTACCGGATCATCCGAATAACAATGAACATTTTTTTGTGGCGACTCGCGCCTGCCATGGGCCATCGTTGCGAGGGCCGATTCGTAGCACCCTTGTAGGTTGCTCTCAATATATTGCCCGGCAGCTATCACCACGTCCATGTGAGCGGTTGTAGCCAGGCTGGCTTGCAAGTGAGACAAAGCCTGTTCTGTCATCGAGCGAAGTGCTCCGGAACCCGGTAGTTTTACTGGCGCGAGTACAAGGAGCCGTTGCGGGGCTACCTGCGCCAACAGCAGGTCTTTGTCGCTGAACTCCAGCTGTCGCATCAACAAAATGACGAAGTCATCTGGGCCCGGTAATTGCGCCGGCTCAATGACCAACGCAAGATGCGGCTGAGCCAGATCGACGTCAATTCGATCCAACCAGCTCTGCGGAACATTGCGGCCATTGATCAACGCTAACAGCGTATCTTCTATTTGCCGGCGGCGATGCTGGCCCAGCTCAAGCAGAGCGGTTTGCTCGAGCATGAGCTCGGCCGTGACCTTCACCAGATCTGCAAACTGCAGGACCTTGGCAGGTTCTCCGGAAATACCAACAACGGCAACAACCTGATGGCCAACCGTAATCGGAACGTTAACCCCATGCCGAACTCCGGGAAAATGCTCCGCATTACAGGCATCAACCGCTAAGGGCTCTGCCTGCAGCGCCACATAACAGGCGGCTTGGTGAATCTCGCCCACTCGAAGTGGGTCGCCAGAGGCGATGATAACGCCGTCTGGGGTCATTACATTTACCGAGTGGCCAATAACCTGCATGGCCCGGTCTACAATTCGCTGAGCTGTGATGTGGTCGAGAGTGATCAATTGCCTGGCTCCCTTTCGAACCCAACATTATCAACGACTCGGCTTCAAGGCGAAAGTATCGAGAATGATTTTTTAGGTGAAGGAAAATTTCACAAACTGTGTCAGGATTAACCCATGACAAGCATAATGAATCCATGACAAGCACAACCAACAGCCAGCAGTCACCTGCAGGCCCGGCGCGGCGGTTTCTGCAATTCGCCCACCGGGTTTTACGCAATTTTCTGAGCAACCACGGGGTACTGCTGGCGGGCGGGGTTGGCTATAACGTACTGCTATCGGCCGTGCCGATGCTTGCCCTGCTGACGGTATTGCTCACCCATGTGGTGAACGAAGAGCAATTGCTAGAAGTTATGGCAGTGCAGGCCCAGCATTTTGCCCCGGCCCATGCCAGCTTGCTACTGGATGCGGTTCGGGCTTTTATGGAGTCCAGGGACATCATCGGTATTGTCGGCCTGCCGGCAATGTTGTTCTTCAGCTCTTTCGCTTTCCGTATGCTGGAAGATTCCATTGCGATCATCTTTCACCGGCCGGACAACCCTCGTCGCAGCTTTTGGGTGTCTGCCGTGTTGCCCTACGCGTTCATCCTGATACTGGGCGCCGGCCTGCTGGCTCTAACCCTGCTGTTCAGCCTCGTCAACGCCCTGTATGAACCCCCAGGGCTGATTCTGTACCTGATCAGTTTTATTGGCGTCTTTATCCTGTTCAGTGCCATCTACAAGGTTTTGCCCATTGTGCGCATCTCTCCCCAGAGAGCTCTGGTGGGTGGCCTGGTTGCGGCCATTCTTTGGGAAGCGACCCGCTTGCTGTTGATCTACTACTTTCTCAATATATCCTTCGTTAATGTCATTTATGGCTCCCTGGCCACCATTATCGTGGTGCTGATCAGTCTGGAAATTGCTTCCATCATCCTGTTGCTCGGAGCCCAGGTGATCGCGGAGCTAGAGCGGAGCGAACGGCTAGGCTTGCCCTGGCATGCTTCTCCGGACTGAAGAGCTCAGGTCACGCCAACTAAGCAAAGGAACACATGACACTATTTGAAATCGTCGCCATCCTGCTGGGCCTCTCCGCATTGTTCAGCTATATCAATGCCCGGTTTATTGGCCTGCCAACGAGTATTGCCGTGATGGCGTTTTCGCTAGCGTTTTCGTTGGTTCTGGTCGGCATTAACCACCTGGGCGGGCAGGATCTGACCCGCTGGGCAGAGCAGTTGATTGGGCAGGTTGATCTGGGTGAAACATTACTGAACGGCTTCTTGTGCTTTTTGCTGTTTGCCGGTGCCCTGCATGTAAATCTCGACGATCTGGTCGACCAGAAATGGCTGGTGGCACTGCTGGCGACCCTGGGGGTAGTGGTCACAACATTCTTGGTGGGGTGTGCCATGTGGCTGGTGCTGGGCTGGCTCGCAATTCCTCTGCCGTTTATATACTGCTTGCTCTTCGGCGCTGTGGTGGCACCCACCGACCCTGTGGCGGTGTTGGCCATTCTCAAATCGGTGAATACACCCAAAACGTTGTCCACCAAAATTGCCGGCGAGTCTCTGTTCAATGATGGCGTCGCGGTGGTCATGTTTATTGCCATTCTGGGCATTGCACAGGGGGATAGAGAAGCTACGTTCCAGGGTATCGGCCTGCTGTTTCTGGAGGAGGCTGTGGGTGGATTGGTGCTGGGCTTTGCACTTGGGTGGGTGGGGTATCAACTACTGCGCGGGCTCGACAATTACCAGGTCGAAATTCTGGTTACCATTGCCTTGGTGGCGGGCGGCTACGCGCTCGCCAGTCGGTTGCATATGTCCGGCCCTCTGGCAGTGGTGGTCGCAGGACTGATGATCGGCAACCATGGTCGACAGTATGCGATGTCGGAAAAAACCGCACGAAACCTGGACAGGTTCTGGGAGTTGATTGATGAGGTGCTGAACGCGGTCCTGTTTTTGCTGATTGGCCTGGAAGTTCTGATTGTTACCTTTGAATTGCCGATATTGCTGGCCGGACTTGCAGCGATTCCGTTGGTGCTGCTGGCGCGACTGGTGGCGGTGGGTGTTCCGGTGATGGCGTTGAAACCGTTCCAGGAACATACCTCAAGCTCTATTCTGGCTTTAACATGGGGCGGCCTGAAAGGCGGCATCTCCGTTGCATTGGCACTGGCGCTACCCGCAGGACCGGAGCGGGATCTGATTTTGCCAATGGCCTACGTAGTGGTGGTATTTTCCATCCTGTTTCAAGGCTTAACAGTAAAGCGGTTTTTGGGGCGGCCGGCGTGATAGTCAAAAAAGATCTGTCTCGGTTTTTTAATGTTCCTGCAAGGTTTAGCCTGCCTCCAATACTTGATTGCGCCCGGCTCTCTTAGCTTCGTAAAGTGCTTTATCTGCACTCCGGATCAGCAATTCAGGTGATATTCTCTTGGTCGGAACCAAGTTGCAAACACCTGCACTAATAGTGACCACCGGCGCCACACCTGAGAATTCATGAACAATACCAAGTGCCTGAATGGCAACCCTACAGGATTCAACGACCGCGACGGCATCCTCGGTGTTCGGCAGCACCAAAGCAAATTCCTCACCGCCATAACGAGCGACCAGATCAGTGGGCCGCCGCACCACTTTCGCCAATACTTGCGCAACCTGCCTAAGACATTGATCACCGCCCGGATGGCCGTAAGCATCGTTAAATGCTTTAAAGTAATCAATATCTACCATTACCATCGCAATCGACTGACGTTGGCGTAAAGCCCTCGACCACTCCTTCTCAAGATAAAGATCAAAATGCCGGCGATTGGGAAGCTCTGTTAAGGCATCGGTCAAGGAAATTTTTTCCAACTCGCTCTTGGCTGCGTTCAGTTCGGCATTCTGCCGCAGGCTTCGCACGGCATAGAACACCAGCAATGCGATAAAAGAGAAACCGAACCCAAGAACAAGTGCCGGTAGATAACCTCGCCTGTCACTCACAAATGTCATCGCAGGCATGGCTTGAACCACCCAATTTCGGCCCGCTACGGGCGCAAGAGGCACTTCGTAAACCAAGCTTTTCAGCCAATGTGCATCGCTGGAGAGGCCAGTGCTGTATATCACATCCTGGCCCCCGCCGGTGCGATCCACAATCCGAATCAGGATGTTGCTGTCAATCGCCGCCGGAATCGACTTGTTCACCAAGTTACCTATCCGAAACACGCCGTTCAGAAAGCCATAATGGCGCACCGCTCGATCCACCGGAGTGGTCTCAGAGGCTCCTCTGTACAAAGGCGCAAAAACCAGTAAGCCTTTCTGATTGTGCTGCTCCTGCACCAACTCGATGGCAGCCGTCGCGACCATTCGTCCGGATCGCCTTGCGTCCAACAGAGCTGCTCGCCGCCTATTCTCGCTCGACAAGTCAAAACCGATAGCAGACCGATTGTCCGCTATCGGCTCGATGAACTGCACAGGAACCACCCAAGGCAGCTCCTGTGCTGACATAGCACCAGGCATTGCCGGCACCCCAGCCAACACAAACCCGGGATACCAACTCTGTTGCCGTTGCTCGAACCCGGCCCGCTCTCCCTGTCTGACAAGCGGGGCCCAGGCAAACGCCTGAATGGCCGGAGAGCGCTCAAGTATCGGCCGTGTCAGCTTGCCAAAAAGCTCTGCATCCACCTCCCGCATCACACCCACAGAGGTCTTTAAGGCGAACAGGATTTCAAGATTCAGCAGCACCTCGCGCTCAAAAGCTTCGGCAAGCAGGGCAACATCCGCACGAAACTCTTCAGTGATGCTCTCTTTCTCCTCGAGGTACAAGCCACGACTGAGGGCGGCACTAAACCCCAAACCGATCAACGCCAATAGAATCACCACTAATGCGGGATGTCGCTTCATAAAATCCGGGTCACTATAGGTGTGAGCTCGCGCCTTGCCGTATTCAAAACACCGATCTCCATTCCGTTCCAAATACTGCGGGCAGGATAGGTTCAGCGCTCCCAAAAACTTGGATGTTACCAAAAGTAATCAGGCGGAACACGGTATCCCTTACGCTTCTTTATGATTTGTAATAACAGCATCCGCTGGGGCCAAACCAGGCCCGATAATTCTTATTTCCTAGAAAATAAAATACCTTTCAATATGCTCCGGCCTCCTGCACTGCCTGCACCAGGGCATCGGGTTCCTGAGCACCGGAGATAAGGTACTTGTTGTTGATAATGAACGCCGGCACGGCCGTGACACCCGCCTTCTGATAAGTGGCTTCGTCTTCTCGCACAGCACGAGCGTACTGATCCGAATCTAGGACCTCTGTGGCTTTTGTTGGATCCAACCCCAAAGCTTCAACGCATCTGACGAGCACACCGTGGTCGGAGACATCCTCCGCTCTGCCGAAATAGGCCTCAAACAACGCTTTTTTCATACCAGTTTGGTTGTCCTGCTCGCCAGCCCATTTGACCAACCGATGGGCATCAAAGGTATTGCAGGTTAATCGCTCCTGTAATTTTTCAAAGTTAACGCCCAGCCCCTTCGCGATCGTCATCATCTGGCTCTGATTCGATCGCATCTCTTCCTCGCTCCGCCCGTACTTTTGGGCTAGTGCCGGCAGAATCGGTTTACCCTTGCCGCTGTGATCCGGATTCAATTCAAACGCATGCCATTCAACAGCGAACTCATACTCCGACGCTAACTTCGCCATGGCTTGCTCCAAGCGAGCATAGCCGATAGCGCACCATGGGCAGGCAATGTCTGAAACGATATCGATCTGTATCTTTTTCATCGTGGTCTCCAAGTTAAGAGGCTGAAGTTTCGGGCCTAAAAAAACATCTTCCACTTTCCTCTCAAAATAAACCTGTCTCGGTTTCT
>JBQCZX010000010.1:41168-42449 GCA_052089485.1 Marinobacter sp.
GGACGTGACAATGAGCACTATTCTCAAGCAGTTCCTTTTTGTTTCAAGCATCTATCTTTTAGCACCTACCGCTGGTGCCTTCAGTCTAAATGACTCTATTTCCAGCGGGACGCAAGCACTGTCCTCAACAAAGGAGGTCAGTGGTGAAGCCCAGCAACTGCTCGGTCAACTTGAGGGCCAACTCGGTGTCACCAAAACTCAGGCGGTTGGCGGTACAGGTGCATTGCTGCAGCTGGCGAAGAGTGAGCTTGGCACCGACACCATGAGCGCTGTTACTAGCAAAGCCTCGGGCCTCTCCAGCCTGTTAGGGGGAAACAGCGGCCTGGGCGGCGGTCTGCTTTCCAATATTTCGTCCATGAGCAAAGTGCAGTCAGCCTTCTCAGCGCTGGGCATGGACGCCGCTATGATCCAGCAGTTTGTGCCGATTGTGATGGGTTTCTTGGGAGATCAAGGGGTTGGTTCTTCACTACTAGGCCAGTTGCAAGGTCTTTGGACGCCTGCCGGCTGAGGTCTAGCGTGTTTGCCATTACCAGATGGCAGCTGATGAATTGGTGAAATCGGGGCACTAACTAAGGCCCCGATCTCCCCCAGCGCTCCCGGAAATTTCAAGGGAACGGGTTTGGTTATCGATCAGAAGTTGTAGCCGACACCTGCGCTGTATGCGAAGGCGCCATCATCAAAGTTGTCGTCGGCATCGCTGGCACTGTCAAAGAACACCTGGTATTCCATCTGAACGGTGATGTAGGTTTTGTCCCTAACATAGTACTTCAAGCCGACCTCAGGGCCTGCGAAGAACGTTTCATCCACCTCATCACCATAGATACCACCGAGGTTGGCACCAACGAAGGGCTGCCAGTTACCTCCGTCAAAGTGGTAGTCGACAAAGCCCCGTGAGGCGCCGGACCAACTCGAATTATTTTCCGAATCCGCAAAACCAAAGCTCTGGCGCAAGCCAGCGGCTAGGCTGTCGGAGAAAAACTTGCCTACGTCAAAGCTGACAGCAGCGGTGTTACTATCGAACTTCTTATCACTTGAGCCGGAGCCAGTCAAAGCGAAGAGGCCGTCACCGGACTCGGGTTCAGCCGAAACCAATGCGGGTGACATTGCCAAACAAAGAATTGCTACAGAGTGCATAAGTTTCATAGGTTTTTTCCTCATATATTCCAGTTTTATTCAAAATGCTACTGGCTTGCGAGCAAGTACTGACGCTTGCAATCACACTCCCGGCGCAAAGGCCAGATCAGTGCCTGGGAGAGCATTGCGACTGCGTATAAAAAGCAT
>JBQCZX010000011.1:0-38101 GCA_052089485.1 Marinobacter sp.
ATGCCAGTGTTATGCTGTTCCATACTGACTTCAAGGATAAAATCGCTGAAGATCGCTTCTGTGATTCCGGCGGTGATTCCGATGATCCCTCAACCTGGAATTGCACCTACGAGGGCAACGATTACCTGTTCCTGAGCAAGCGCGAAAACATTGATAAAGCCATGATGCGAGGCGTGGAACTCACCTTTGATTACGGCATCACCGAAACGGTGGGCTTCAGTTCCAGTTATACTTTTACCGATTCCGAACAGAAATCCGGTGACTACAAGGGCGAGCCACTAAACAAAATCCCCAAGCATATGCTGAATGCGGGTCTGGATTGGCAAACGACGGCTCTGCTTAACCTTTGGCTGGATGGCAACATTCGTGGTGAAACCAGTGATTCTCTCGGCCGCAGAGGAATGGACGACGGCACGCCTGGCTACGGCTTTGTGGATGCTGGCCTGACCTATCGGTTGAATGAGAGCGCACGGGTGAAGGCTGGCGTGTACAATATTGGCGACAAGAAGGTTACTAACGAAACCTACGGCGTCGTATTAGACGGGCGCCGCCTGAATCTGGGGCTGACAGTTGATTTCTGATGACTGAAACCTGCGGCATGGTGATCTTATGATGGCTTACCCGGTGATCTATTAAAAAACCAACGCTGCAAAACCTCCTGAAACAGCCGGCTGATGAAGCCGGCCAGAATTTTGTTGCAGTGTGTGTATCACTCACATTCTGCTTCATTGTTTACTCAATGCTGCTGGTGACCGTACCGGTTTACGGCCTTGAGCTCGGGGCGTCTCCCCTCATGCTGGGTGTTATTCTGAGCTCTCAGTATCTGCTTCCCTTTTTGCTGGCTATTCCTTTGGGTGGCGTTGTCGCTCGCCGTGGTGGCCGGGTCACCTTGGTGGCGGGTGCGCTGGTAATGACTGTGGGCCTGCTGCTTATGCAGATTTTGCCCGGCTACTACGGGCTTATTGGCGGCCAGCTTTTAATTGGGTTGGCGCATCTTCAGATGGTGTTGTCGGCGCAGACGATTATCTCCTCGCTGGCAACCGGCCCTAAGCTGGAAGGTTATTTTGGCTGGTATTCCACCTGGTTGTCTGGCGGGCAGGTGATTGGCCCTTTGCTGGCAGGTGCCTGGATTCATTGGGCGGATGGCGTCAATAACCTGTTTTTGGTGATGGCCGGTATTTCTTTGTTGGGCGGCTTGGCTGGCCTTGCACTGACCGGTGATGCGACTCGGGGCCTGGCCGTTACCGGCAAACAAACCGGGTTTCGTGCTCAGGCGTTACTGATCCGCCGCAATACCGGCGTTCAGGTGTCTATTGCGATTACTGTTGCGGGCATGTTTGCCTTGGGCGTTTTTGGCAGTTATTTGCCGGTGTATCTTGATAGCCTGGAAATGAGCGCGGTGATGATTGGCGTGCTGGTCAGCCTGAGGTCGGCTACTTCCATGGTAATACGCCCGTTCATTCCCCGGATTATTGGCGCCGTTGGTGGGCGCGAAAAAGCGACTATCCTGGCGCTTGGCACTATCTCTGTGGGTTTGGCATGTATGGGGTTCGCCGGTAATGTGCCCGCTATTGCGCTGTTATCTATTCTTGTGGGGCTTGGCGGAGGACTCACGCAGCCCTTGTCGATGGTGGTTCTTGCCGAGAGTGTCGAACGGGAACAAAGATCCGGTGCCCTGGGTATGCGCCTGATGGCCAATCGGGCGATTCACTTTCTGGCGCCGTTGTTGTTTGGTGCCATTCTGGGTTTAGGCGGTTTTGGTCTTTCGTTTGGGCTTTCAGGCATCTTTGTGGTGCTGGTGGCAGTTCTATTGTTTCGCCTTCAAAGTCAGCGAGTTGCTTCTCTTTAGTTAATCGCCGAGTTACTCCGAATTTTCTATGGGTATTGTTTGGGTGTTCTTGATTTCCCGCAGTGCGAAGTTGGAGTGAACCTGCGCGATGCCCCGCAAGGTGAATATTTTTTCGTTCAAAAAACGGTCATACCCAGCCATGTCCGCCACCACTACCCGCAATACAAAATCGGCGTTACCTGTCACCGCGAAGCATTGAAGTACTTCCGGGAAGCTACTCACTTGTTGTTCTATCTCTGCCGTGCTGTCGATGGTGTGTCTTTGCAGCGACAAATTCACCAGCACACACAGCCCCTGGCCGACTTTCTCTGGCGCCACGTGTGCGCTGTAGCCTTTGATAATGCCGGTTTCCTCAAGCGCTCTTACGCGCCGCCAGCAGGCGGCTGGCGACAAGTTAATCTGTTCCGCCAGTTGTTGGTTACTGAGCCGCCCGTCCTGTTGCAGTATTGCTAAGATACGTTGGTCGATCTTGTCCATCTCAGCCTGTTTCATTTGGTAACACCTGATTTTTGTCAAAGGATCTTTTGTGACATTGTCATTTAACAAAGGATCTTTCGCAAACTGAAAAAATAAACTTCCAATAAGCAAGCACCTTTGGCGAACTTCCCTCTAGACTTTTGGTCATAAAATCGACAAAAAGGAGGGAGCTTATGTCCACCGACACTTCTCATTCTGATAATTATCAAGCCGACGCGACTCAGACGGCCAGTCCAGAGTTAGACAACTACAAGCTCGAGGACCGTTACCTGCGGGAATCCGGCCGGGTATTTATGACGGGTTCCCAGGCTTTGGTTCGCATACCTTTGATGCAAGCAGCTCTGGATCGCAAACTGGGGCTCAACACAGCCGGGATGGTGAGTGGCTACCGTGGTTCGCCCTTGGGTGCTTACGACCAGGCGCTTTGGCAAGCCCAAACATTGCTTGATAAAAACCATATCGATTTTGTACCCGCAGTTAACGAGGATCTTGCTGCAACCATCATGCTGGGCACCCAGCAGGTGGAGACGGATGACGATCGCCAGGTGGATGGCGTGTTTGGCATCTGGTACGGCAAGGGCCCAGGCGTTGACCGCGCCGGGGATGCGCTGAAGCACGGCACCACCTATGGCAGCTCCCCCCACGGTGGTGTTTTGGTTGTTGCCGGTGATGACCACGGTTGTGTGTCTTCCTCTATGCCGCACCAGTCTGATGTGGCGTTCATGAGCTTCTTCATGCCCACGATCAACCCGGCCAACCTGGCCGAGTATCTGGAGTTCGGCCTCTGGGGCATTGCGCTGTCTCGCTACAGTGGTTGTTGGGTCGGGTTCAAAGCGGTTTCCGAAACCGTGGAGAGCGCCGCTTCTATAGAGCTTCCGCCACTACCAGATTTTGTAACCCCGGACGATTTTACCCCACCAGAAACCGGGCTTCACTATCGCTGGCCAGACCTGCCAGGCCCACAGCTGGAAACCCGGATTGAGGACAAATTGGCAGCGGTACAAGCCTTTGCCCGGGCCAATCCCATTGATCGCTGCCTGTTTAATGAACCGAAGGCGCGTTTTGGCATTGTTACCACCGGCAAAGGCCATTTAGACCTGCTGGAAGCGCTGGATTTGCTGGGCATTGATGAAGTCCGTGCCCGTGAAATGGGGTTGGATATTTATAAAATTGGTATGGTCTGGCCGCTCGAACTCCGCGGCATTCTCAACTTTGTTCACCACAAGGAAGAAGTGCTGGTTATTGAGGAAAAGCGGGGCATTATCGAAAGCCAGATCAAAGAAGCCATGTCGGAGCCGGATCGCCCAGGTGAGGTTCTGATCACCGGTAAACATGATGAAGTGGGCCGCCCGCTGATTCCCTATGTTGGTGAGTTAAGCCCCAAACTAGTCGCCGGCTTTCTGGCGGCCCGTCTTGGCCGTTTCTTCGGTGACGATTTCAGCGATAGCCTAGCGGCCATCAACAACATGACCAACGCCCAGGACCCTGGTGGAGTTAAGCGTCTGCCGTATTTCTGTTCAGGTTGCCCCCATAACACCTCCACCCATGTGCCCGAGGGCAGTAAAGCGTTGGCCGGGATTGGTTGCCACTTTATGGCCTCGTGGATGGGCCGTAACACAGAATCGCTTATTCAAATGGGCGGTGAAGGGGTTAACTGGATCGGCAAGAGCCGTTACACAGGTAATCAACACGTGTTTCAGAACTTAGGTGAGGGCACGTATTTTCACTCAGGCTCCATGGCTATTCGCCAGGCGATTGCAGCTGGAATCAACATCACCTACAAAATTCTGTTCAACGACGCGGTGGCCATGACTGGCGGCCAACCGGTGGATGGTCAGATTACCGTGCCGATGATCGCACAACAGATGGCTGCCGAAGGCGTTAAACGGGTGGTAGTGCTCAGTGATGAGCCGGAAAAGTACGATGATCACAAGCAGTTGTTCCCGAGCGACGTCACCTTCCACGACCGCACAGAGCTGGATAACGTACAGAGGGAGCTGCGCGATATTCCCGGCTGTACCATTCTGATCTTCGATCAGACCTGTGCAGCAGAGAAGCGCCGCCGGCGTAAGCGTAATCTGTACCCAGATCCAGCCAAGCGGGCGTTTATCAACCATCACGTGTGTGAAGGTTGTGGCGATTGTTCGGTGCAGTCGAACTGTCTTTCTGTGGTGCCACGTCAAACGGAGCTGGGCCGCAAGCGCAAGATTGACCAGTCGTCTTGCAACAAGGATTACTCCTGCGTGAATGGCTTCTGCCCAAGTTTTGTCACCATCGAAGGCGGCCAGCTGCGCAAATCCCGAGGTATGGACACAGGTTCTGTGCTCACGGGCAAGCTTAAGGATATTTCAGAGCCGGTTCTGCCCCAGCTGGCGGGCTCTTACGATGTGCTGGTAGGCGGTGTCGGTGGCACAGGCGTGGTGACTGTGGGCCAGCTCATCACCATGGCAGCTCACCTGGAAGCCCGTGGTACTTCAGTGCTGGATTTCACCGGCTTTGCCCAGAAGGGCGGTACGGTGCTGAGTTATGTACGCATGGCGCCGTCTCCCGACAAACTGCACCAGGTACGTATCAGTAACGGCCAAGCCGATGCCGTGATCGCCTGTGATTTGGTTGTGGCTTCTTCACAAAAAGCCTTGAGCGTTCTGCGTCCGGATTACACCCGTGTGGTGGCCAACGAAGCTGAGCTGCCTACGGCAGATTATGTGCTGTTCCGGGATGCGGATATGCAGGCAGATAAGCGCTTGAATCTGATCCGTAATGCCGTTGGGG
The DNA here is from genome assembly GCA_052089485.1 of Marinobacter sp. Classification (GTDB taxonomy): domain Bacteria; phylum Pseudomonadota; class Gammaproteobacteria; order Pseudomonadales; family Oleiphilaceae; genus Marinobacter. The sequence goes on from JBQCZX010000011.1 coordinate 5,099, forward strand.
ATGATAATTTCGCGCGGTTTGACGCCAACGACATTGCCGAAAAGCTGCTGGGCGATACGGTGTTTTCCAACGTGATGATGCTGGGCTTTGCCTGGCAGCGGGGGCTGTTGCCACTGTCGCAGGCTGCACTAATGAAAGCCATTGAACTCAATGGTGTGGCTATTGAACGCAACAAGGAAGCCTTTGGCTGGGGCCGTGTTGCCGCCGTAGATGTGAAAGCGATCACCGATCTGCTGAACACAGGTGAAACCAAAGTAGAGGAAGTGAAAACGGAGCCAAGCCTGGATGAACTGATCAACACACGCCACAAGCATTTGGTGAATTATCAGAATCGTCGTTGGGCTAATCGCTATACCGCAATGGTAAAGCAAGTGCGCGAGGCAGAGGAAACACTGGGCGAAACGAATCAGTTGCTTACCCGCGCCGTTGCCCAGCAGCTATATCGGTTTATGGCCTTTAAGGATGAGTACGAAGTGGCCCGCCTGTTCGCAGAAACCGACTTCATGAAGGAGGTGAACAACACCTTCGAAGGCGACTTCAAGGTTCACTTCCACTTGGCGCCACCGATTATGAACCGGGGCACCGACGCCCAAGGCCGGCCCAGGAAACGCCAATTTGGCCCCTGGATGTTCCGGGCGTTCAAGCTGCTGGCCAAGTTCCGGGTTTTGCGTGGCACAGCTATCGATCCGTTCAGCTATTCCGCCGACAGAAAGATGGACCGGGCGCAATTGAAAGACTACCAGCAACTAGTGCAGCGCATTGTTGGTGAGCTGGACAGCAGCAATTACGACACCTTCCTGCAACTGGCGGAGCTGGCGAGTGAGGTGCGTGGCTATGGCCCGGTGCGCGAGCGGGCTGCTGAAGCCGTGCAGGAGAAGCAGGAGCAACTGACCAAGGCCCTGGATACAGGCCGCCCGACTCTGATTCGCACCCAACAAGCAGACAACAAGGAGGCAGACCATGTTTGAGGCGCTCAAACAGTTACCTCAAGATCCAATCCTGCAATTGATGCAGATGTTCCGTGACGATGCCCGGCCCGAAAAGGTCGATCTGGGCGTTGGCGTATACAAGGACGACACAGGCAACACGCCCATCATGGCGGCGGTACACGAAGCCGAGCGGCGCTTGCTTGAAGGCGAGACGACTAAGAGCTATGTAGGGCCGGCTGGCTCCGCAGGCTTCAACGAATCCATGGCGCGTCTCATTCTTGGTGACGGTAACAGTCTGATTCGCGAGGGCCGTACCTCAGTGATTCAAACGCCGGGCGGCTGCGGCGCGTTGCGCATGGCCGCCGAGTTTTTCCGGCTATGCCAGCCGGATACCAAGGTTTGGGTTAGCACACCTACCTGGGCGAACCACATGCCATTACTCGGTGGTGCCGGCCTGAACATTCGCGAATATCCCTATCTCAATTCCGAGACTTTAACGGTAGATTTTGCCGCCATGCTAAATAGCTTGGAAATTGCTGAGGCAGGGGATGTAGTGCTGCTCCACGGATGCTGTCATAACCCATCCGGCGCTGACCTCACGTTTGATCAGTGGAAGGCGGTTACCGAGCTGATCCAGCGCAAGGGCCTTTTGCCTTTTGTGGATATGGCCTACCAGGGTTTGGGTGATGGGCTGGAAGAGGACGCAGCTGGCCTGCGCTATCTGGCAAGCCAAGTGCCGGAAATGGTGGTTGCGGCTTCCTGTTCCAAGAACTTCGGTCTGTACCGGGAGCGCACAGGTGCTTTGATGTTGATCTCCGCTACTGAGGCGATTAATAAGGCAGCAACCAGCCAACTGCTGAGTGTTGTGCGATCCCACTATTCCATGCCCCCGGCCCACGGTGCCGCCATTGTCGAAACCATTCTGGGTGATGGCGCCTTGCGCGCCCAATGGCAGGGCGAATTGGGTGGTATGTGTGAACGCATTCTTGGCCTGCGCCATGCCTTCGCCGATGCGCTGGCGCCCGCGGGTGACTTTAGCTTTATTGCCCGGCAACGGGGCATGTTCTCGTTCTTGGGTATAACACCAGAACAAGTTCGTCGGTTAAGAGAAGAGCACGGCATTTACATGTTGGAAAGTAGTCGAGTGAATGTGGCTGGTTTGAACGATCTGGTGTTGCCAACAGTTGCCAACGCGATACGCAGCGTTATGTAACCGGGTTATCCCAGAAACAGCACGCAAGCAAAGCCTCTTTCACAGAGGCTTTACATTATGACGATCCGACAAAAACAATTATTCGGAGAACGCAATGAGTGAGACTGTTCATCCCCACCAGCAGACCAGTAGCCTCTGGACTTCCAAAATGGCTTTTGTATTGGCTGCGGTTGGTTCAGCCGTTGGGCTCGGCAATATCTGGAAATTCCCATACATCACCGGCGAACACGGTGGTGGCGCGTTCGTACTGGTTTATCTCGCCTTCATTTTCCTTATTGGTGTGCCGGTTCTGATTGCCGAAATCATGATTGGCCGCCGGGGTGGGCAAAGCCCCGTTGCAACCATGCGAACTCTTACAAAAACCGAGGGTACTTCGAAAGGCTGGCGGATTATCGGCTGGAACGGCGTGGTCGCGTCTTTTCTTGTGCTTTCTTTCTACGCCGTAATCGGTGGCTGGGCACTTGTGTACATCGGCAAAGCGGCGATTGGAACGTTCGCGGGTGCGGGTGCAGACGCTATAGGCGGACAGTTTAATAACCTGTTGGCGAACCCTTGGGAATTGCTGCTCTGGCACACGGTTTTTATGGCCATCGTTACGTTTATTGTTGGCCGGGGCATCCGCTCGGGTCTTGAGAAAGCAGTCAATCTGCTGATGCCGTTGCTCTTCCTGTTGCTTGTCGTGATGGTGATTTATGCCATGAACAGCGGCAGCTTTGGCCGCGCGGTCAGTTTTATGTTCTCACCGGATTTTAGCCGACTTACTACGGAGGGTGTGTTAGTTGCTCTTGGCCATGCTGCTTTCACGCTCAGTATCGGTATCGGTGTACTGATGGCCTACGGCTCCTACCTGCCTAAGAACATCAACATCGCCAAAACTGCCATGACTATAGCAGTGCTGGATACCGGTGTGGCTTTGCTTGCCGGGCTCGCGATCTTCCCTCTGGTGTTTGCTAACGGCCTGGAGCCAGGCGCAGGGCCGGGGCTGATTTTTGTGACTCTGCCGCTGGCTTTTGGTCAGATGGGCGGCGGTATTATTTTTGGTGCCGTCTTCTTTGCGTTGCTACTGGTGGCGGCGATCACCTCCGCTATCTCCATGCTGGAGCCTGTTGTGGAATGGCTTGAAGAGCACAAGGGCGCAAGCCGTATCAAAAGTGCTGTGGGCGGCGGGCTTGCGGCCTGGTTTATCGGCATCGGCACGGTGCTGTCGTTCAACCTGTGGGGCGATGTGCACCCACTGGGCTTCATCAGCTTCTTCGAAGGCAAAACCGTGTTCGACTTGCTCGACTTTCTGGTCTCTAACGTAATGATGCCATTGGGCGGGCTCGCCATTGCACTGTTTGCAGGCTGGGCCATCCGGCGTGAAGGGCTGGCCGAGGATATCGGCCTACAAGGCAGTGCCTTTAAAGTCTTTATGATGATACTGAAGTTTGTAACGCCGGCGGGTATCGCGATCGTGTTCCTCTATAACCTCATCTGAAGCCAATCAGCGCAACGAGCGCCGCCCGGGGCTTCGGGCGTGCGCTTTGCCTGTCTGTATGTCAGTTCCGTTTTACAGGAAACTGCTCCCGGGCTGTCCCTTATCAGCGTTAGAGGTTGTACTCTTTTCAGGGTGCAGACCCTGCCTTTTGGATTCTTCCTCGGCTGCGGCTTCGGCCGCCTCAGCTACGGGCTTTGCCCGCTCGGCATAATCACTGCCGACTTCTTTGGCTTTGCGCACGCTGTCGTCGCGCAACTGGCCCATGGTGGCATCTTCCTGTCGCGTGGACGGTAGGGATGCTGCAAAGGCGACGCCAAGCGCAAGTCCCAAAGCGCCGATGGCCAGAGGGTGCTCATGCATGAGGTGATCCGCTTTGGCGCGCGCTCGTTGAGCTTGATAACGACCGTCCTCGCCTAGCTGCTCCATTTTGTCCCGCGCTCCACTTGCTGCGCTTCCAGCGCGGTGGCGCACGTCACTGGCTTTATCCCTAAATTTGTCTCCGGCGCCTTTCACCTTCTCTCCCGCGCTTCTGGCCTTATCACCGGCCTTGCCGAAGGTTTCGCCTACGGAACTTCCGTGTGAGTTCGGGGCCGGTTCCGGTCGCGCGTCTGAAGCAATTAGCCAGGCCAGGCCGACGCCAAGCAGCGTTATCGGTATGGGGTTATTTTGTACTTTATTACTAAAGTTTCCGGCGAAACCACCCGCGCCGCCGCGAAGATACTGGAAGGCCTGGTCTATTGCATAGCCGGGTGTAAAGCGATTCTGGATGGCATCAAGCGTTCGATCCAGGTCGTGCCTCGCGTCGCTAACCTCACTCTGGATCTTTTTTGGGTCTCGTGTGCTCATCTCGTATGCTCCCGTGCTAGTTCACCGTCGCGCTGGACAGAGTCAATGGTACGGTCTGGTATTAGATTCTTCGCTTTAAGGTTGCTTCTACCTTTGGCCAGCAGGATTATTCCGATCAAAGTGACAACCCCGCCGACAATGATAGCTGCTAGCCAGGGCACAAGATCCGGCGGTAGAAATTGAGCGACAATGTAGGTCACCCCCTCCAGGAGAATAACCAGCCCTGCCAATAGCACGGCGGCGGATACGACGATAAACACCACGCCCGAGACCGCCTGAGACGTGTTCTCAGAGACCTCTGCCTTTGCCAGTTCGGCTTCTTTGCTCACTAGCCGCGAGGCATCTCGCGCAAGGTCCGAAAACAAGCTCGTAAGCGGGCGGCTGCCTGGGGCATGACCCTCACGATCAAATGCAGATGCTTCGCTTCCCGGGACATGCTTATTGGCGTTCCCTTCGTTCGAGTTGTTATCCATCTGTTAGACCTCCTGTTCCGGGGGGTGGTGTGGTTGGCGACGACGTAACGCTACCTGTGCCACTTGTTGTCGTAGAATCTGGCGTGACTTCGTGTTGTGCTGTCGGGCTATAACTGCCACGTTGGGAAGCGGGCTGACTTGCGGTTGCCGAATGATCGAAAGGCTCGCTCCTGGTTGCCGAACTATTGAAAAAGCGACCCACCATAAAGCCTACGGCGATAGAGCCCCCGAAGAATAGAAGTGGTTGCCGGCGAGCGAAGTTCCGGGTTTGGCGCATTAATGAGTCAATATCCCCATCGCGCAGCGTTCCGGAAAATCGGTCGAGAGCGTCGGCTGCGGTGTGTACGTAATTCGCTGCGACGCCTCGATCCTCGCTTTCGAGCTGCTCTGCGGCCCGGTGCGCCGCTTGCGCCATCCCTCCCATTTCGTCAGCTGTAGCGCGCTTTTGGTCATCGAGGGCAGAGCGAGCCCAATCCTTAGCTTCCTCGGCGTGCTTGCGCCCATCGTTCCCAACCGACTCTGGGCCGTCGTGCTGGTTTGAAGTCGAATCCATCATGGTTTTCTCCTCATAGACAGGGCTGTATTGCTGTTGTTCAAAGCCCTTCGCTTGCTAAAGCTGATCTTTGGACTTTTTCTACTGAATACCGCCGTTTTCCAGAGTCCCAGATCGCTAACCTGCACGCACCTTGCGCATTACTTTGTAAATAAATGTATTTGATTGCTCGGGGTCGCTCTGTACGCTTGCGCACATAGCGGCCATAAAATCAAAACTTGATGAAGCCATCTGTGGCTGGGGCAAGTGGTAAGGATTTGTCGCGGGTCGCGCTGGTTCGTGGCGTCGTTCATATACTGTTAGCCCGTGTTATCGGCCGCTCTCACCGGGTTTAGGTCAACTCAGCATTGTTTCCGAGACGTAACTAGATGTAACTATAGACGCGATGTGGCTCAATTATGTGGAGATGTAGGTCCAATTCTTTCTGTTGAACGATAATATAGGTTAATTAGCGGTAATTCCTTGCTCCCCATGAGAAAAACCTGATTGACCACGACTAGAGGGTTGTGATTGCATAATTTAGAGTTAAGTGCTGTGCTAAAGAAAATGGAATCCATCTAAAGCAAAGCAAAAGGAGAATACAATGCGTACCCAACTAATCCGGAAATTTGGCGCTCCTTTGTTGGTCGGTGGTATGGCTTTGAGCTTTTCTGCAGCGGCGACGGAAGGCTTGTATTCGGTCGAGGCACTCTCGGATGCTGACGTCTACGACGCCAATGGAGAGGAAGTTGGTGAAGTTGAGGACGTTCTCTTAAGCGACGACATGTCGGTTCATTCCTTGATTATCGAAACTGGCTCAATCCCGGGCTTGGGCGGCCGCGAAGTGGTAGCCGAGCGCGGAACATTTACCTTGAGCGTTGTTCAGGAAGAGGGCGGAGATGCCTTTGACGACATTGATTATGAAGTGCACATGGAAGCCTCCCAAGACGCTTTGAAGAAGCTACCCGAATACAACGAGGGATGGTGGAACCAGACCAAGAAGGCTCTTAGCCAAGCTTGGGAAAATACGAAAGATACCAGCGAAAGTGCGTGGGAAAGCACCAAGGAAGCTACTGCGTCTGCTTGGCACAAAGTGAGTGAGGGTGCCGAAGACATGGGTGACAAAGCAAGTGACGGTGCCGAAGACATGGGCGACAAGGCAAGTGACAGCGCCGAAGAAATGGGCGACAAAGCAAAAGACGCCACTAATACTAAATAAGGTGGTTTGACGTGGACCCGTGCGCGTGAGTGAGTTTTGCGCAATCAGTCGCTTAAAATCAGCGCTGAAAGCGATCTTGAAGCGATTGAGAGCACGGGTCGAATAGTGTGAGGTCGAGTAGGGTATTTCGGTTTGAGTCAAAAGGAGAAAGAGAATGTCCACACAGGAACATAAAGAGAAAGTCTGGAAGCTCATTAAGGGTATCAAGGCTGGCATGTTAACTACGTTGCACGGTCGCGAGCTACGGGCACGGCCAATGTACCTGGTGCAGGACGAATACGACGGTACTCTGTGGTTTTTTAGTGACCTGAATTCGGAAAAAATATTTGAGCTTGAGGAGGATAACGACGTATGCGTATCGTTCAGTGACCCTCATGATCACACCTATGTTTCGCTAACAGGGGTGGGGCAGGTAACCCGAGATAAGAAGCTTATTGATAAATTTTGGAATCCGTTTGTGGCATCATGGTTCCCCGAAGGCAAAGACGACCCCAACGTCGGTCTGCTGGAAGTCAAAGTCCATAAAGGCGAGTTCTGGAACAGCGACAACAGCAAGATGGTGAAGTTCTTCGAAATAGCAAAATCCAAAGCGCAGAATGAAACCACGAACTTGGGTGAGCACGAAAAGTTCGGTTCAGAGTAAGTAAATAGGCGCCTGCGGGCGTCTTTGTTGCCTTTTGGTGACTGTCGCTTGGCTGCGTTGAATGCCCACATAAAGTCAGGGACAGCGAGTAATGCGCATTGCCTGGAAACCACTTGCTTGGGGTTTGTTCACGATGTGGTTACTATCCATATTGTTGAGCGCTCTGGCGGTACGCTACTTCTGGAAAGAGACACTGCAACACAATGGTATTGAATCGCTTGAGTGGTATGGGCTAGACCTCTCGTTCAGTGGGGTATCTGTGCGCGAGCTAAGCGCTAACCAATCGCAGCCGACGCGGGATATCGCCGTGAAGGCCAGGGAGCTGGCTTTGAGTTGGCGCTGGCCGGAATGGGGAGAAGGATGGCAGCCGCAGCTAACAGCTCTAACAGTTGGGTATCTTGGGCTGGACTGGCATGCAAAGCCAGGAGAGCAGCCAGAGGCGCAGCCCCGACAACCAACCCAGTGGCCGCCAGAATTACCCACCTGGCTGCCTTCGAAAGTTAGTGTTACGCAGTTCGAAGCGACTCTACCCTGTAAGACAGGGCGCTGCCCTCTGGCCGGAAGCCTGTCGATTACCAGTGAACAATTGCCCATCAATGCCAATGTGCAGCTTGATCATGAAGGTCACCAGGTGGGCGTGTTAGCAGCCCTTGATGGCTCCTTGGAAGATGACCTAAGGTTTTCTGCAAAGCTCACGATTGACGGCACACGGTACCTATCCGCCAAGTCGCACTATAGCAACCGGAACGAGGCCGGCTTGGTGTTCTGGAACGGCTCTGTTGAAATGCCCGATTTACCCCAAACCGATTGGTTAATTGCCTGGCTGCAAACCTGGCAAGCCATCCCCGCTGAGCAGTGGCCGGAGCAGCCAGAGACAGGTTCAGTAAACGCTAGCTGGCAGCTTCAGGGCCCTGGCAATGAGCGTTTTCTAAAGCAGGTAACTGGGCGTGTAAACGTTAAGGCGCGAGTGCCTCAGCCTTGGCCGGCGCCCGGGCTGGGAAAGATCAGCGGCAATGTAGAGATTGCTCTGGACGCCGAGCAGGGCCAGTGGAAGCCCGAAACCCTGCAGGCCGATCTGGAACTGAGCCATCCTGCCGCATGGATCAAAAAAGTGCCGGAACTAATGCGACCAGATTTGTTGTCTCTGTCCGTCCGACCGGGTAAGGCGATAGAGCCTATATTTCCAGTGGTTAAAACAGGCGCGGAACAAACGTTGTTACCGTTGAACGTGGAGCTGAGCAGCCGTGGCGGCGCAAACATTTCTGTGAGTTCCAACCTTGGCGTGACCACCACAGCCCCATGGCGGGTGCAGTTGGGCAAAACCCAATTAGGCGCAGCCTTGCCAGAGTTGGAGGTGGCGGGTTGGTTATTGACCAAGCCCCAAGCACAGATCGCACTGACAGGCTGGTTGGATACCACCACTGCGGCTTTAGAATTCGGTGAGCCTACGGCTCTCGACGTGGAACGTCTTGAGCCACTTTCTGGAATGGCGGCACCTGCGAATGGGGCTCAGCTGAAGGGCCTTTTTGCTGATCTTGCTAAAACGACCCTTAACGCACACTACCAGTTGGAACAGGGCGAACTGAATAAGCTAAGCCTTAGCGGGCCGCTTGGGTTAAAGGCAAAACAGGTCAAACATCCACAGTTGCGGCCGCAACCCTGGCGGTTTAATGGCAGGGTGAGCAGCAATCTGGCTCGCACGGATATTACGGGTTTGCTTAAGGCAAAAGCCGGGACCACGGCGAATCTTGATTTGAATGCGCCGTACCAGGGGCTTCTCCGGTTTGATGGCAAGATGCGGGTGAGTGGCGAGCAAGAAGCCGAAGCGCTAACCGATATTTTCACCGCTTGGCCGGAGCTGCTTACGGTGTCCGGCGGCACAGTTAGCGCTAATGCGACTTATGAACAACCGAAAAGCGAGGCCATGCACTTAGCTGGAAGACTGGTGTTCACAGACTTGAGTGGCACCTATGATCGCACCGCCTGGAACAGAATGAACGGCGCTGCTGAATTCTTCGTTAAAAATGATCGTATAAACGTGGCAACACCGGAGCTGACCGTAGAGGAAGTGAATCCCGGGCTACCCGTCGGGCCAGTGCTTCTGGCCGGGAGCTATGAGACACCTCTGGCGCGGCTGTTTGCAGGGGAATTAACTCTAAAGAAGGCCAGTTCAGGCGCTTTGGACGGTGAGGTGAAAATCCAGCCGGGACGCTGGGATTTAGCCCTGGCGCCAGTGACCATTCCGTTTGAGTTAAGCCAACTCAGCCTTGCTCGCCTTTTGCAGCTATACCCAACAGAAGGGCTGGCGGGTAGCGGTATTCTCAGTGGGACAGTGCCTGTGTTGTTTGACCCAGCTAACGGGATACGGGTGGAGCGGGGCCGTATTGATGCGCTTAAACCTGGTGGGCGATTGCAACTGACTGCCGAGCGGCTGAAGGCGCTTGCCAGCCAAAGTGAGGCGATGAAGTTGGTTGCGCAGGCACTGGAGGATTTCCGTTATTCGGTATTGGATAGCGGCATCGATTATGACGAGGACGGCACCCTGTTGTTGAAGCTGCAGCTTAAAGGTAACAGCCCCAAAGTTGGCAAAGGCCAACCGATAGTGCTGAACATCAATCTGGAAGAGAATATCCCCGCGTTGCTTACCAGCCTGCAGTTAAGTGGCAGGGTAAGTGATGCTGTCTCAGAAAGAGTTAAGAAATTACTGCGCAAGCGTGAGAGTGAGTCAGACGACCTGTTAGAGTAGCGGGTAACAAAGGAGTACACCGATATGACGCAATTTGGTTCCAGGTTTCCCCGGCGCGTGTCCGCCCTGTGTGGTTGCCTGATGATGGGTAGCTTACTGGTAGCTTGTACCCCGACCGTTCAGGTGGCTGCGCCGAAGGAGCCGATTACCGTGAACTTAAACGTAAAAATTCAGCATGAGATTTACGTGAAGGTCGATAAAGATGTGGACGAACTGTTCAGCGAAAAGGGCTTGTTCTGATTGCCTTGGGGTTTTTACATAGCGGATTATTAAGGAGTTAACCATGACATTAGTTGCGCGACTCAGTGCCCTTGTTTTAGCGTTCTGCCTAGCTTTGCCTGCAATGGCGATGAGCTTGGATGCAGCGAAGAACGCCCTCGAATCTGCAAAAAGCCAAGGTCTTGTTGGTGAAACGCCGACTGGTTATCTGGCGAGTGTAAACTCAGGCTCAAAGGCTCAGGAGATTGTGAGTGCAATCAACGATGCCCGGCGCGAGGCTTACAACAAAATTGCCGAAAAACACGGCATTGCTGTCACCAAGGTAGAGACAGTAGCGGGCCAGAAAGCCGTTGAAAAAACGCCTTCGGGGCAGTACATCCGAGTGGATGAACACTGGATAAAGAAGTAATAACGAATCATTGGCTGTTTGATACTTTTATAACCAATCGATATTAACGCCAAGCCGGTAATGGCCGATAACCGTTACACATAAGACCCTTCAGGAGGTAAAGGCTATGGTAGCGCCAATCATTGGTCGTGGGCCGGATGTAATCGGTCGAGTGAATACAGGCCTATCTGAAGCTAGGCCTGTTGGCCGGGTAGCCCAAGAGGCACGTGTCGACAAGCAGGCTTCTATCCGCACACCCGCAGACGCCATTAATGTCATGCGCACGCGCATGGAGCAGCGGTTGCAGGAAGCAATGGGCGGCCAAAATAAGCCTGTCTCTGGGGCTGACAAGTACGCGGCTCAGGCTCAACCACCTACTGCTTCCGATGTTGCCGGCGTGATTCTTGGATTTGTGCAAAATCGTCTGCAGCAGGAGGCAGATGGCGGTGCGAACGCAGAGAAACTTGCCGGCTTGATGGAGCAGGCCCGCGCTGGTATCGAGAAAGGCTATGCGGAAGCCCGGGATCAAATTGCGGCTCTGGGCTTGATGAATGAGACCCTTGGCGGGGAAATCGACGAGGGCTTCAATCTTATCCAAGACGGTCTTTTGAATCTAGAAGAGCTGTTTTTAGGTAAAGAGCCGGACGTGGATAACCCAACCGAAGCCAGTTAATCAACTGCTTCGTGCTTGCCGTGCTCGGACAGAGCCTCGGCTAGGTTGTGCCAGCCTGCGTTAATGGCCGGTTTAGACCTGGTGTCGAAAGAGCATTGCCTTGATCCGGCCAATTTCTTTCATCGGGTTGAGGCCTTTCGGGCAATAGGCAGCACAGTTTCCGATCCCTCGGCAGCGGAACACGCTGAACGGATCTTCTAGCTTTGCCAGCCTTTCCGCAGTTGCTGTGTCCCTGGAGTCGAGCAAAAAGCGATGGGCCTGTAGCAGGCCTGCAGGCCCCACATACTTTTCGGGGTTCCACCACCAGGATGGGCAAGCAGAGGAGCAGCAGGCGCACAGAATGCACTCATACAAGCCATCGAGTTTTGCCCGATCTTCCGGGCTTTGAAGGCGCTCAATGGCCGGCCGAGGGGTATCATTGATTAACCACGGCTGAATACTTTCATACTGCTTGAAAAAAAGCGTTTGATCGACTACCAAATCACGAATAACCGGCATTCCGGGCAGTGGTCGGATGACCAGTTTGGACGACTTGCCAAGCGCATCCGATACCCGGGTGATACAGCCGAGCCCGTTGCGACCGTTAATGTTTAAACCATCGGAGCCGCAAACCCCTTCGCGGCATGAGCGGCGAAAGGAAAGTGTGGAATCCCTGGTTTTCAGGTGTTCAAGAACATCCAGAACCATACGGTTGCGGTAGCTCAAATCCACTTCCACGTCCTGCACATAGGGTGCGTTGTCGGTTTCCGGGTTGTAGCGGTAGAGCTGAACAGTGATTGTTTTCATGATCTGACCCCCTCTTTTGTTATAGAAGAACTAGCAGAGGTTTGGCGCAGCTGCCTTTGCATCTATCAATTAATCGGGTTGATGAATGACTCACAACATGACCGGGTATGTGCGAATCAGTAACGCGACCTCTTATCGCGCTTCAGGTCAGCCGTACTTGCTACTATGCTCAAAGTGCGCCATAGCTACGCCGATGACACCGGAGAATTCGCAACGCCATGATTACACCTGCAAATACAACGGATAATCGCAAACTTGCCAGAGCTCGGTTGCCCCGAATGATGTTTGACTACTTTGATGGCGGTGCTTTTTCCGAGCAGACGCTTAGAGAGAACACCGGGGATTTCCAGCACCTGCACTTTCGCCAGCGGGTTATGCGTGATGTTTCCAGCGCGTCTGCCGCGGCTCGAATACTGGGCCAGGATGTCTCACTGCCATTGGTTCTCGCACCCGTTGGTCTTGCCGGCATGCTTGCGCGGCGAGGAGAAGTGCAGGCGGCTAGGGCGGCGCAAAAAAATGATGTGCCGTTTTGCCTCAGCACTGTGTCGATTTGTTCGCTGGAGGAAGTTGCCGAGGCCACGGATTCGGCCAATTGGTTTCAGCTTTATGTTCTGAAGGATCGGGCGTACTCAGAAGCATTGCTTACCCGTGCACACAAAGCTGGATACGCTACGCTGGTTTTTACGGTGGATCTCCCCAAGCTGGGCGTAAGGTATCGGGATGTGCGCAATGGCATGAATGGCGGCCTTTCTCCCTGGGGGAAGCTCCAAAAGCTGTCTGATTTGCTTTCTCATCCCCTCTGGCTTTGGGATGTAGCTATTAGGGGCAAGCCCCTTACGTTTGGCAATCTCTCCGATGCCGTTCCTTCAGGTCGTAATCCGGAAGATTTCAAAGCGTGGGTTGATCAGCAATTTGATGCCTCGGTTACCTGGAAAGATCTGGAATGGGTCCGGCAGCACTGGTCCGGCAAGCTTGTGATAAAAGGGATTATGGACCCCGACGATGCGCGCTCAGCGGTAGATGTTGGCGCTGATGGCATTGTTGTGTCTAACCATGGTGGCCGCCAACTGGACGGTGCACCTTCAACCATCTCGGCGTTGCCGGCCATAGTGGAGGCTGTATCGGGGAAAACCGAGATTTTGTTTGATGGCGGTGTGCAGTCTGGCCAGGACATTGTGCGGGCGCTTTGCCTGGGCGCAAACGGCTGTTTGGTGGGCCGTGCATGGGCGTATGCGCTGGCGGCAGGTGGCGAAGCGGCTGTGTCCAAAATGCTGCAAAACTTCCGTTATGAGGTAGAGCTAACCCTTGCACTGTTGGGCAAAAATTCGGTAGAACAATTATGCCCAGATGATCTTCTTTAACCGGTGTTTGTTTCTTTGAACCACAACACGGAGGTCTGATGATGGAAATTCGAATCAAAAGAGCTTATGAGGACGCCGCGAAATCCGATGGCCCCCGCATTCTGGTCGACAGAATATGGCCACGAGGTGTCGCCAAGGAAGATGCAGAACTTGAGACCTGGCTGAAAGGGCTGGCCCCGTCTACCGAACTGCGAAAGTGGTTTGGTCACGATCCTGAAAAATGGAAAGAGTTTCAGCAGCGATTCCTGAAGGAACTGAAAAAGAAGGGAGCTGCCGAGGATCTGGAAGAACTGCAGGCGATCATGAAAAAACACAAGCGCATAACGCTGGTGTTCGCCGCAAAGGACACAGAGCACAACAATGCGACGGCCCTTCGCGACTTCCTTAATAATGGCGATCTATAACTGGCCCAAGGCCTGATTCAAGTCGGCGATCAGGTCGCCTGCATCTTCGAGCCCAACAGACAGTCGTAGCATGCCGTCAGTGATCCCATGGCGCTCCCGTTCTTCTTGGCTGATACTGTGATGGCTGGTGTTACAGGGTTGGGAAACCAGGCTTTCCACGCCGCCCAGGCTGGTGGCCAGCAGGAAAATTTGCAGGCTGTCAGCCGCTTTGGCTGCTTGTTCCAGGCTTCCCTCGATTTCTATTGTCAGCACTCCGCCGAACCCATTCATTTGTCGGGCAGCTAACGCGTGGCCGGGAAAACTCGGTAAGCCCGGGTAGAGTACCCGTTTGATCGTGGGGTGATCAGCCATTGCGCTGGCAACGTTCATGGCATTTTCATTGTGCTGTCGTACCCGTACAGGCAAGGTTCTGAGGCTGCGAGAGAGCAGGGCGGCGGTTTCTGGCGCTAGAATCTGGCCAAGATTTTTTCGCCACAAAGCGATTGGCTTAATATGCTCTGTCGAGGCCATCACGGCCCCAGCGGTGATGTCACTGTGCCCGCCAAGAAACTTGCTTGCGCTGTGAATGCTCAAGTCTGCACCCAGTGTCAAGGGGCGTTGATTTATTGGTGAGGCAAAGGTGTTGTCCACGGCGAGAAGCGCGCCCCTACCATGAGCCTGTTCCGCCAGTTTCTGGATATCCAGTATGGCCAAAGTTGGATTGGCCGGCGTTTCGCAGTACACCAGCATGCCGGGCTTGTTCAGGGCGCTAGCTAGCTGTTCGAAGTCGTGTTGCAGCAGGAAGGTAACGGGAATGCCCAGAGGCTGGAAATGCCTGGTTAGCAATTCCTGGGTTCCCCCGTATAAATCCCCTACGCAGACAATGCCGTTACCGCCATGGGCAAACAAAGATGCTGAAATGGCCGCCATGCCAGAGGCAAATGCCAGCGCATCTTCTGCCTCTTCAAGACCAGCCAAACCCTGCTCAAGCTCCTGAATGGTTGGGTTGCTGCCCCAGCGAGTGTATAGATTGCCGGGCGCACGGCCTTCGACCACATTTTGAATGGATGCGGTATCGGGGAAGCGGTACGTGGTGGTGTTGTAAACCGGCGAATAAGGGCTGCCAAAGCTGTCTTTGTGGCGGCGATTATGAATGATTTGCGTTGCTTTGCTCTGCTCTGAACTGGGTTCTGATTTGGGCGTGAGTGTTGGCTTGGAATCGGACGGCATGGGCTCTCCCTGAGACTGGCTATGGCGTTTAAGCAGAATATGACGGTTTGGTAGGAATTATTTTGGCAGGCTTGGCTTGCTCTGACTACCAGGCGAGATGACCGCCGGCATGTGCGGTTGTGCGAGGCACGGCCCGGAGACGAGATTCTGGGCATCTGTTATGCTGCACGGTTCCCCGGTTTGGGGTAGATGTCTATTATGGGCTGTTGATGCTGGAGTATTCTGTATGCCGGTTATGGTTCAGGCGCTGGTGCCTGTTTTTGCGCTGATTGTATTCGGGCACCTATTCAGGCGCTGGGCATTTCCGTCAATTGAGTTCTGGCCTCAGGCAGAGCGTTTTACCTACTACGTGCTCTTTCCTGCCATGCTGGTTTTCAAACTGGGTCAAGCGCGCTTGCCTGCCTCAGCTTATGGCGACACTGCCTTGCTGATTGGCTCTATGCTCATAGCGATGACTCTGCTGTTAGCCGCGGCGCAGTTCTTCTGGCGTTGGCAGGGGCCGGTTTTTTCCTCTGTATACCAAGGTGCTATCCGGTTTAACTCCTACGTGGGCCTTGCAGCAGGTGGCATGTTGCTAGGAGATGAAGGGCTGTCACTGACAGCGGTTGCGGTTGCCATCATGGTGCCGTTGCTGAACCTGCTGTGTATTCTGATGTTCTCATTGGTAGCAACGCAGGGTCCAGTGCGGGTGGCGCCGGTGCTGCGAGCCATTGCATCAAACCCTCTGATTATTGGGTCTGTGATCGGTGTTACCTGGAGCTTTTTCGAGATTGGTTTTCACCCGCTCCTTGCCGGCACGTTGGAGCCCTTGAGCAATCTGGCCTTGCCTATGGGGCTGATGACGGTTGGTGCAGGGCTTCAGCTCAAAGCACTTCGCGGAGGCTCCGTGCCTTTTGTGGTGTCATCTGTATTGAAGCTGTTACTGTTTCCGCTGATGGCGGCGGGCCTTGCCATTCTATTGGGCCTTGATGGCACCCTAGTGCGGGTGGCGGTACTCCTGGCCACCCTTCCAACGGCAACATCTGCCTATATTTTGGCTAGGCAATTAGGCGGTGATGCGCCGCTGATGGCCGGTATTATCAGTGGTCAGACGCTTCTGGCGATGGTGTCTATTCCCTTAATGCTCAGCATTCTCTGGTAGGCATTTCAGCACGGCATCGGCGATGCTTTGCTGAAATTCTGCATAGCCGTTCCCGGTCGCTTCAATATCCGCGGCCAGTGGATCCCAGGTGCTAAATTGCACATCCAACCCCTCGGTGATGGAATGCCACCATTGCCGGTTGAATTGCGGCTCTGTCAGCAGGCAGGGGTGATTCGCACTGCGCAAGCTGTTTTGCACGCCTGCAATGTGTCGGGCTCCCGGCGATAACTCCGGATTGAGTGTCAGTACGCCCTCAACGTTCAGGTTGTAATGCTCTGCAAACCGGGTGAAGGCGCTGTGATAGGCAAACAGGCTAGCATCCTGCAAAGGCTCCAGCTGCTTTCTTATGTGTTCTTCCTTCTGCGTGATGGCCGCTCGGAATCTCTCCAGATTGCGATCCAGAGCCGGCTTATTTGCGCCATCTAGCTCTGCCAGTGCATCGCGGATGGTTTTTGCCATAGTAACGGCCATTTGCGGGTCTACCCAGATATGCGGATCTTCACCGTCTTCATGATCATGGCCATGGTTGTGATTGTCCTGAACCGCTTTTTTCGCGCTTTCAGCTTCGTTCTCTGGCTGTATCAGTGCTACCGAACGCTCCCCGAATTCGATGCCGGTTAACAGGCGGCTCAAAAACGTCTCCATGTTTGGGCCAACCCAGAAGATAACATCGGCACCTTGCAGTGCCCGTCGCTTTGAGGGCGTCATGGCGTAATTGTGGGGGCTGGCACCCGGGGTTACTAAGGTGCTTATGTGCATGTCTTCCGTTGCCACGGCACGCACCAGAAGTTCCAGTGGTTTGATTGAGGTAATAAT
Organism: Marinobacter sp.; assembly: GCA_052089485.1. Lineage (GTDB taxonomy): Bacteria > Pseudomonadota > Gammaproteobacteria > Pseudomonadales > Oleiphilaceae > Marinobacter. The sequence continues at coordinate 22,174 of JBQCZX010000011.1, forward strand.
GCGGGTATCTGCAAGCGCATTGCCGCCACATAGCAGGGCGCTGATGCTTAAAGTGAACGAAATCGCTGATTTAAAGTTGCGCATAAATGAACTGAGGCCTGACGTTTAAGTGATATGTTATAATGTTACATTCATTATGGTGCAATCGCAAAATCTATAGACCCACGGATAGGCAGGGCAATGATACGCTTGAGAATCATGCGAAATAGTGCCCGGGCCGGTATAATGCCGGGTTAATCAAACGGCCAAGATTTTCAGGAAGGTTTCATGACTGTACGTACCCGAATTGCTCCATCACCCACGGGTGATCCACACGTTGGTACCGCCTACGTGGCCCTGTTCAACCTGTGTTTTGCCCGGCAGCATGGCGGGCAGTTTATTCTGCGTATAGAAGATACGGATCAGGTGCGTAGCACCGCCGAATCGGAACAGGATATCCTTAAGGCGCTGCGCTGGCTTGGTCTTAATTGGGATGAAGGTCCCGACGTGGGTGGGCCTCACGGGCCGTATCGGCAGTCTGAGCGCAAGCATTCCTACGCCCAATATGCAGAAGACTTGGTGACTGCCGGCCACGCGTTTTATTGTTTCCGTACACCAGAAGAGCTGGATGTCATTCGTGAAGAGCGAAAAGCGCAAGGCCTGAACCCCGGTATCAAAGGAAATCTGGAACTGTCGGATGAAGACGTTAAGCGTCGTTTGGATGCAGGTGAGTCCTATGTGATCCGTATGAACGTACCAGATGAGGGCACCTGCGAAATTGACGACATGCTGCGGGGCACTATTGAGATCGACTGGGCCCAGGTGGATTGCCAGATCCTGTTGAAATCTGACGGCATGCCGACGTACCACTTAGCTAACGTGGTTGACGACCATCTAATGGAAATCACCCACGTGATGCGCGGCGAAGAGTGGATTAACTCAGCTCCCAAACACAAGTTGTTGTACCAGCATTTTGGCTGGGACATGCCGGTGCTCTGCCACCTGCCGCTGCTGCGTAATCCGGACAAGAGCAAGCTCTCCAAGCGTAAAAATCCCACCAGTATTAACTTCTATGAGCGTATGGGCTTTTTGCCGGAAGCGGTAACCAACTACCTGGGCCGCATGGGCTGGTCTATGCCGGATGAGCGTGAAAAGTTCACGCTGGACGAAATGATCGCAAACTTTGATATCCAGCGCGTCTCCCTCGGCGGTCCGGTTTTTGATGTGGAGAAGCTGCGTTGGCTCAACGGCCAGTGGCTGCGCGATGAGCTTACCGAAGATCAGTTTATCGAGCGCATGCGCCAGTGGTGGTTCAACGAAGACGCGCTTAAAGCGTTGATGCCGCATATCAAGGGCAGGGCGGAAGTGTTCTCCGATGTGGCGCCCATGGCACAGTTTATGTTCTCCGGCATGCTGGATTTGAAGCCTGAGGACTTTGCGCACAACAAACTGGAAGAGAGCCAGATCAAGCGAGTACTCCAGTTCACCTTGTGGAAGTTGGAAGCTCAGCGCCACTGGAGCAAGGAAACCATCTTCGCCGATATCAAATTCCTGGCAAAAGCTATGGATCTGAAGATGGGCGACTTCATGTTCTCGGTTTTCGTAGCCATTGCCGGTACCCCGAATTCCTGGTCGGTTATGGATTCCATGGAGATGTTGGGTCCAGACATGACCCGTGCCCGTTTGCGCAAGGCTTTGGAACTGCTTGGTGGTTTCTCCAAGAAAGAAACCAAGAAAGTGGAAAAAGAGTACGCCGCACTGGGTGCTTAAGAATACGCGGCGTTGGGTGCTTAATAGCCACTTTGGTGAATAAATGAACGGTCTGGACAAGGAAGTTCAGAAAATTGAAAAAAAGTCCGGCTAAAGGTTGACGCCCATAGGGCGGATCCTTAGTATACGCATCCGTTGGGGGCCATAGCTCAGCTGGGAGAGCGCAACACTGGCAGTGTTGAGGTCGACGGTTCGATCCCGTCTGGCTCCACCAATTTCTAGTCCCCTTCGTCTAGTGGCCTAGGACTCCGCCCTTTCACGGCGGCAACAGGGGTTCGAACCCCCTAGGGGACGCCAATACGGCTTGACGGTTTAGTCCACCGGATAGCCATCAAAAAAACCGCCTTCGGGCGGTTTTTTTGTGCGTGAGAGAAAGTTATTAGCGAGAGGCAATCGCTCCCTTGCCAACGCCTTCATAAGCTTTCACCCGGATCGTATCTGAGGGCGACTCTAGCTTGAGCTGGTCGGCGATGTGCGCGGCAATCAATTCAACCGTGGTATCCGTGTTCATCATGTAAACCCGCGCCTCAGGTAGAGTCAGCGCAAACTCACCCTGGTTGGCCTCATACTCGAAAGTGATATAGCGCACGCCATCCTCTCCTACGTAGCGGCGCGCGATATCTTCCTCAGAGCCTACATAGATATCCTGCCAGAGCTTGGCCCAAGAGTGTTCCAGGTCTTGGTCTCGGCGTCCGTTACGGTCAATGCGAATGGGTGATCGGTGGCCGTGGGCGATGCGCTGACAATTGCCCAGATGCTTTTTCAAACCATGAACGTAGTGATAAAAAGCGCCTTCAATCACGTCTTCCCGCAGGTTGATCTGCACTGAGGTTACGTTTGCGGGTAGTACCGCCATCAGCTCACGCTCGAGCAATGCGGCCACTTCCGCTTTAGCAACTCGCTCTGCGGACAGCCATACGATGGCTTCATCCGGTGAGCGGTGCACAATATGGCTGCCATCGGTAAGGGCCCAAGAGAAGGTGTCGGGTGTATCTTGATCCCAGGAGAGTCCATCGTAGCCCCGGGGTATGACCAGCCGGTGATCCACACGCTCGTCTATAATGCGCTTTATGGTGCGTTTCACATTGCTGAAATCGAATACCATGCCCTGGTCATCAAGCTCGCCTCCAAGCACAACGTCGGCAATCCAGCTTTCCCCTACCAACCCACGGCTGGGATCCAGGTAGGCGAAATCAATAACGGTGAGGTTGTCTACAAACAGATGGTTCATCAAATTTCCGGGCAGATATGGTTGAATGGTGTGCGGATTTTAGCAAAAATCCGAATGGCGTTTTCATCCCTTACTCAGGAGCGACATCATAACTGCCTCTCGCCATGACATCGATCAGGAATTTCCAGCACTTGTTCTTGCGGCGGGAGCTTCTCGTCGTTTTGGACGCCCCAAGGCGCTACTTTGCCTGAGTGAACGACCTGCAAAGAGCGAAAAGGATATGCAGCCTCGCACTTTGTTGGACTGTGCCATTGGCCAAGGGAAACTGCTCAGCCGGGAGGTTCGGGTTGTGTGTGGTGCTTGGTACCCGCTGGTGCGTTTTCGCTGCCGCGCGCAGCCGTCTCGTTGGGTGCCGGTGGCAGATTGGGATTCGGGTATGGCGGCTTCTCTAACCGCAGGCATTCGTAGCTTGGGGCCGCGTGTGAAGGGCGTGTTTGTGTTGGTGGCGGATCAGCCGTTGTTGGACAGGCGGGCTCTTAACGCGTTTGGCGAAGCTGCGCGGTGTTTTCCTCGGCAGCCGGCTGCAGCGAATTATGGCGGCCGGCCGGGAGTGCCAGCCTATTTGCCCCGTTGGATGTGGCCGGAGATTCTGACGCTGGAGGGTGATCGGGGAGCTGGCCGTATACTGGCATTAGCCAATGCGACTCGGCTGAATATTCCGGGGGTCCATGATGACATAGACACCCCGGAAGACTGGCAAAGGATTCGCAAGGCCGTTAGCCGAACAGGCCAGCAAGCCAGGCAATTCCCAGACTGAACACCCCAAGGCTAGCGGCCAGCGCCACGGTGTAGATTTTTGATGATGCCGAACGCTGTTGTGATACGAACAGGTCAATGGTGCGTTGCGCAATGTCTTCAGCTGTTTCGCGGGATATTTCGTGAGCCTGCTGTATGGCTTCAGATTGAAGTGTTTGCCAGAATTCGGTGTCGATGGTCTGCACGCTGGTAATGTGGTCTTTCAGGTCGGCCATATGGTCACTAGTGAAGCCAGAGTTGCGTGAGAGTTCCTTTTTGAGGTCTGCAAGCTCCCGGCCCAGGTTGAGATTCACCTCGGCCGCTACTTCGTCCCGCAGGTTCTGGGTGCGCTGCTCTACCAAATCACTCATCGCGTTTAGGCGCTCTTCAATCATGCCTTCTTGCTTGCCGCGGGATTCATCCAGTGCGCGCTTCAAGTGGTCAAACTGTTCGTCAAACAAAGAGCTGAGTAATTCTTGAAGGCGGTTGTTAACGTGGGTTTTAACCGCAGATTGTGAGATTTGTTCGATCAGATCGCTAGTGAGAGGCGCACTGCTTGGTGAGCTGTCGCCATTCAAGGTCGGCTCGCTCTCAGCCTGTTGCGGCGGAATTTCCAGCGATGCGTAATCTGGGATATCGGTGAGGTAGTCGTCTGCTTCTGGCTCTGCATCAAACAAGGGGGGAGTTGGCAAGACTCCCTCGGTTACGTCAATGGCCAGCTGCTCCAGCACCAGTCCCAACCCATCAGGCTGTGTGGGTTTGGATAAAATGTTGTAAACCCCGAAGTCTCTCGCCTCTTTGGCGAACGAAGACGACTTCTGGGAAGTGCACATAATGATTGGTATACGGGCAGTATTCGGATTGCTCTTAATAGCTTTGGCGGCTTCTACGCCGTTCATGCCGGGCATTAGATGATCCATAAAGATGACATCTGGATGCTCATTGCTGTTGAGAAAATCCAGAGCTTCTTCAGCAGAGCTGGCCATGTTGACATGCATGTCGTGGTTTACCAGTAATTTACTTAGAGCAAATCTGGCCACTTTGGAATCGTCCACCAAAAGAGCATTCTTGATCGCCATCTCACTACCTCAAGCTGTTACTTCAATCGCGTTAGTTATCGGGTTGGTGTTACCAACCTTCGAGTTTGGGGCACTGTGTGGCCCTGTAGCTTTTGTCCCGATAACACACGCCGGGCTCTGCGGTGCGGGCAGTGAATACCTCGCCAGCCGCCGTGGTCATGCGTACCTGCCCATAGGGTTCACCATGGCGAAACGTTGCCTCGATGGAGCTGCCATTCGGGTTACGCAGCAAACCATTGCCGTGAAACTTACCTTCAATATATTCGCCTTCGTATTTTTTGCCGTTGGCAAACACTTCCGAACCGCTGCCATGGAAGCTGCCGTTGGAAAAATCACCTTCATAGTGCCGGCCATCCGGATAGGTGAGGGTGCCGCGTCCGTGGAAGTCGCTGTTGCGGAAGCTGCCAACGTATAACATGCCGTCGGCGGTTGTCAGGGAACCGTGGCCGTTCAGCCGTCCCTTCGACCACTCTCCGGTGAGGATATCACCATTGGCAAGGGTAAGCGTGCCTTGGCCTTGAAACGCATTGGCTTGGAACTGGCCAGTATAGCTAGAGCCATCTGCGTCGCGCCATACACCTTCGCCGGCGCGCTTGCCGTTTTTCCAGTCGCCCTCGTAGCGGCTGTCATCTGGGTACCAAGCTGTCCCTGATCCGTGAAAGTTACCGCCTACAAATTGGCCTTTGTATTTGAGGCCATCGCTGTCTTCGTAGGTTCCGTCACCGGTCTTTACACCGCCGACCCAAGTGCCGTTCCGGTAGTCTACTGTGGTGTAGGCTTCCAGTTTGCCTACCAATGTTAGCTCGCTGCCGGCATCGAGATTGATCCTTTTTTGCCAGGGTTTGAAGCCGGTTTTGCTAATCGTAATATTGTACTTGCCAGGCGCCAACTCAAGATCCAAACGTGTTGCGCCATACCCCTTACCATTGATTTTAACGTGATCTCCCACCACATTTGAGCGCAGAGTAAGGGCGCCCGTTGTGGGGGGCGGCGCGGGCTTGGGAGTTGGGTCAACCTTAGGCTTGGCCATCGCGGACGCCGGCTCGGCTGGCGCCTCTGTCGCAACCTCAGCAGCAGGCGCAGGGACGGTTGCAGGAACAGGTGCCGGGGGCTCTGCAACGGCATGCGGGGTTTCTACCGTCGCCGACTTGCTGGCCGGTTTTGGCGGCTGGCTTTCATGCACCGATTGCTGAGCAACATCGGCGATTGGCTGTTCATTACGGCCAGAAGCAAAGCCGGCCGTAACCAAAAGCATAAGGGCCAGAGCATTCAAAAATAGAAGTGGTCTGAAATCGACCATGGCGGAACCTCTTCATCCTGCATTCTACAAATTCGGTAGCGGTTTCATCTTACCCAGCGATGACTAAGACATGTAATGGAAAGTGTCTGAACTTGGTGAGAATGCTGGCCAAATCACACTTTAGCCGGAAGTTGATCATGATTGAGCTGTTCCCATGCGCGCATGTAAATATCTGCCTCGTATTCGTAAGGCGATTTGAACGGTGTGAGAACAAAATCAAAAATCAGAAAGAAGAAGCCAATCGAGATCCAGGCAATGGCTAGAGTGCTGAGCGTTGTGGCTTGCACTTCGGGGTTGGCGCTCACAAAATCCTGAAGCAGGGGGATAAGGTTCGATGCCATGACAACCGGGTTGAAGCTGGATAGTACGAAGGGCACCCAGAATGCCATAAAGAGTGGGAAGAAGCCGAACGACCACAGCAGACGGCGCGCCAGATAGACAAAAACTTCCCGCCAGAAGCGTTGCCTAACCTCTGGGGATTTTCGTAGTCGCTCAAGGTATCGGCGACGTTCTGCCCAATAGACGGCTGCTTCGGGAGCCTGCGAGGCTGTTACTGGGCCTGAGGGAGTGCTCATGGGTCTGGTTGTTACCTTATCGCTGTCGGACGCTTACATGATAACTGATACTACGTGTTACCCTGTCATTCTCCAATTGTTTAACGACAGGATATGTTGAATGGCTGCAGTGATTGATAACGCAACCCATCCGGCTTTTGAAAAGCTTCGCAGTCACCGGATCGATACGCTTAATCTTGATGTTGAAGAGTATCGCCACAAAAAAACCGGTGCCCGCCACCTTCATCTTGCGGCGGATAACGAAGAGAACGTCTTTTTTGTGGCGCTCAGAACCTTCCCGATGGATTCATCTGGTGTTGCCCATGTGCTTGAGCACACGGCCCTATGCGGCAGTGAGCGCTACCCTGTTCGCGATCCGTTCTTCATGATGATTCGCCGGTCTTTGAATACGTTTATGAACGCGTTCACCAGCAGCGATTGGACGGCTTATCCCTTCGCAAGCATGAACCGCAAAGATTTCGATAATCTGCTTTCGGTTTATATGGACTCGGTGTTTTTCTCCAAGCTGGATCCGTTGGACTTTGCTCAGGAAGGTCATCGCCTGGAATTTGAAAAGCCGGACGACCCAAGCACGGACTTGGTGTACCGGGGCATTGTGTACAACGAGATGAAAGGTGCCATGAGTGCGCCTACCTCGCAGCTCTGGCAAAACCTGAGCAGCCACCTGTTCCCGACCACCACCTATCACTACAACAGCGGTGGCGAGCCGGATCATATTGTTGATCTGAGTTACGACGACCTGATCCGTTTTTATAAGCACCATTACCACCCAAGCAACGCGATTTTTGCCACCTACGGCAATATCCCGGCCCATGAGCACCACGAGCGGTTTGAAGAGCTTGCGCTCAAGCGTTTCGACAAGCTGGATATCGAACTGCCAGTGCGCGATGAAAAACGCATGTATGCGCCGGTACGTGTGGAGCAGGGCTATAGCGTGAATGAAGGTGAAGACACCGCCAATAAAACCCATATTGTTGTGGGTTGGTTGCTGGGCCACAGTTTTGATTTACAAGAAAACCTGGAAGGGCAGTTGTTGTCTGCCGTATTGCTGGAAAACAGCGCCTCGCCGCTGATGCGAGCGTTGGAAACAACCGATATTGGTCTGGCGCCTTCACCCATGTGCGGGCTTGAAGATTCCAACCGGGAAATGACCTTTGTCTGCGGCATTGAAGGCAGTGAGCCGGAGAAACAAAAAGATCTTGAAGCACTCCTCGAGAGCACGCTGCAGAACGTTGTGGAAGAGGGTGTGAGCGAAGAGCGGCTGGAAGCTATTCTTCATCAACTGGAACTGCATCAGCGTGAAATTGCCGGAGACAGCTTCCCCTATGGTCTTCAGCTGATCATGAGTGCGATTGCCCCTATGGTTCATGGTGGCGACCCGGTTGAGCTGCTTGATCTGGAGCCGGTTCTGGCAACTCTGCGCAAAGAGATCCGTGATCCGCAGTTCATCCCGAACCTCATTCGCCGCAAGTTGCTGGATAATCCGCACCGGGTAACGCTCACGTTGCGCCCGGATGACCAGTTGGATGCACGTCGCCAGCAGGCGATTAGCGAAGCCTTGGCAAAGCGCAAAGCTGAGCTCTCTAGCGAAGAAGTCGCACAGATTGTTGAGCGCGCGCAAGCACTGGAAGAGCGCCAAATGCGTAAGGATGACGACTCCATCCTACCGAAAGTGGACCTGACCGATGTGCCGCTGCAAATGCCAGAACCTGAAGGCCGTTTTGATGGTGATATTTCCGCAACTGTCTTTGCGCGAGGCACCAACGGACTGGTCTACGAACAGGTAATACTTCCTCTGCCGGAGTTGAGCGAAGACGAGCTTCTGCTGCTGCCGTATTACAGCACCCTGATTTCTGAAGTGGGTTGTGGCGACCTCGACTACCTGCAGATGCAGGATCGAATCTCTGCCGAATCCGGTGGCATTGGCGCCTCCTTCACCGCCAAAGGCCGCATTGATGACGTTCAAGATCTCTCTGGTTATATGATCTTCAGCGGCAAGGCTCTGGCCCGCAACCGAACGGTGCTGACTAAGTTGCTTCGGGATGTCTATACCAGCGCCCGGTTTGATGAGAAAGATCGTATCCGGGAACTCATGGCCCAGATCCGCGCCCGCCGAGAGCAGGCCGTAACGGGAAGCGGCCATGCGTTGGCCATGGGGGCTGCAGCTCAGGGCGTGAGCCCTGGTGCTTGGCTGTCATTCCGCCTTGGTGGTTTGGCGGGTATTCGAGGCACCAAAGAGCTGGATCAGTCCCTGAAGGATCCTGCTGAGCTTGATGGGTTCTGCCAACAGCTTGCGGCTCTGCACGACAGAATTCGCCAGCAAGCGCGAGAGTTCTTGATTATTGGTGAGGAAGAACACCTTCCCGCTTTGATAGACGATCTTAAAACCTGCTGGCAGAGCGATAAGGGCGTTGAATCGTCGCGCTGGAGCATGGGGCCGGTAAGTTTCGTGACTCGCGAAGCCTGGTTAACCTCCACGCAGGTTAACTTTTGTGCCCGCGCATACAGCACTGTGCCAATAGATCATCCTGATTCGGCTGCGCTAACTGTACTTGGCGGCTTCCTGCGCAACGGCTACCTGCACAGAGCCATTCGGGAAAAAGGTGGCGCCTATGGTGGTGGAGCCGCCCAGGATAGCGTGAATGGTAACTTCCGCTTTTTCTCGTATCGAGATCCACGTCTGGTTGAAACTCTTGAGGATTTTGACAATGCGCTGGTATGGCTTCAGGAAACTGACCATGAATACCAGGAGCTGGAAGAGTCTATTCTTGGGGTGGTTGGTCAGCTTGATCGTCCGCGTTCACCCGCAGGCGCCGCTCGCCGCGCCTTCTATAATAAGCTGTTTGGGCGCAGCCCAGAGCAACAGGCACGTTTTCGGGAGCGAGTGTTGTCGGTAACACTTGATGATCTGAAGCGGGTTGCCTCGACTTGGCTGGTGCCAGAAAAGGCGAGCACCGCTGTTGTTACCGGCCCCGAAAATCGCAGCCTTGTTGAAGGGCTTGGCTTGAACATCCAAGAGCTGTAAGTAAAAGGCAGGCAGGCCGGTAGCGGTCTGCCTGCCTTTTAAACACCCAGGCTTTTAGCGGTTCCGTTTCAAGCCGGTGGTGACCATGATGCGGGTCGAGATTTCTTCTACAGAGTAGGCCGTTGTGTTCAGAAACGGAATGCGCTCCCTTCGATACATTAGCTCAATCTCTTCTATTTCAAGCATGCACTGTTTTATGGACGAGTAGCGAGAATTTGGGCGTCGTTCATTGCGAATGGTGGCCAGTCGTTCAGGCTCGATCGTTAGGCCGTAGATTTTTTCCTTGTGAGGCCGAAGCGCATTGGGCAGTTGCTGATCCAAAAGATCTTCTTCGGTAATCGGATAGTTGGCGGCTTTAACGCCGTATTGAAGCGCAAGATACAGACAGGTGGGGGTTTTGCCGCTGCGGGATGCGCCCACAAGAATCAGATCTGCCTCATCGTAATGTCGCGTGCGCGCGCCGTCATCGTTATCCAGTGCAAAGTTCACGGCGTGGATGCGGCGCTCGTAAACGCCTTCGTTGTTGATGGAATGGGATTTCCCAACGGAATAGGATGAAGCCGATTGTAATTCTTTTTCCAGAGGGCTCAGGAAGGTCCCGAAAATATCCACCATAAAGCCTTGGGCGTTCGAGATGATGTCACGGATGGAGCTGTCCACGATGGTGTCGAAAATTAGCGGTCGGGCGCCATCGCTTTCTGTGGCTGTATTTATGCGTTTGACCATGTCCCGCGCTTTTTCAACGTCGTCGATATAGGGTACGGTTACACGCTCAAATTCAATTTTTTCGAATTGAGCTAATAGGCTGTGCCCGAGCGCCTCGGCGGTTAGGCCGGTGCCATCGGAGATAAAGAAGGCTGTGCGTTTCATGGTGTTGTTCCGGCTCCCTAGGTAAAATCCGAAGGTTACAGTATCATACTCGCCAAGTTTGAGACTCCGCAGTGGTTGTTATCTGCTTTTTACGCTTGATACCGCTGGTCCGGTTTTATTCTTTGTTATATAGATTCGAGGGAGACACGCTTTGGAAGATTACATAATCTGGTTTGATCACCTAGGAATGTCCGATGTTGACCGGGTAGGCGGTAAAAATGCCTCCCTCGGTGAAATGATCAGTAATCTCGCCAATGCCGGGGTGACCGTTCCCGGAGGTTTCGCTACAACCTCGCACGCATACCGTGAATTTCTGGCCAAAGATGGCTTGAAGGACAAGATCGACAACGTCCTTGATAGCCTTGATATTAATGATGTGAACGAGCTTGCGCGCGTAGGCGCAGAAATCCGCCAGTGGGTTATTGATACACCCTTCCCGGATGCGCTGGAAAGTTCCCTAAAAGAAGCTTACAGCGCCATGCTGAACGGCAACGACAAAATGGCAGTTGCCGTACGCTCCTCTGCCACGGCAGAAGATCTGCCAGATGCTTCCTTTGCAGGTCAGCAGGAAACCTTTTTGAACGTGGTCGGCCTGGAACAGGTGCGCACGTCCGTGAAAGAAGTGTTCGCCTCTTTGTTTAACGATCGTGCGATTTCCTACCGCGTTCACCATGGCTTTGATCACAAGTTGGTGGCCTTGTCTGCAGGCATTCAGAAGATGGTGCGCAGTGAGACGGCTTCAAGTGGTGTTATGTTTACGCTGGATACTGAATCAGGCTTCCGAGACGTTGTGTTTATAACCGGCTCTTACGGCCTTGGCGAAACAGTGGTGCAGGGTGCGGTTAACCCGGATGAGTTCTACGTTCACAAGCCCACCCTTGATGCGGGTCGGCCAGCCGTGTTGCGCCGCAATCTTGGCAGCAAAGCCATCAAGATGATTTATCATTCTGATCCTGGCAGTGATCAGCTTGTGGAAACCGTTAAGGTGGATCCAGCAGAGCGTGGCCGGTTCTGTATTACCGATGCAGAAGTCGAAGAACTGGCCAAGCAAGCCATGATTATCGAGAAGCACTATCAGCGTCCTATGGATATTGAATGGGCGAAAGATGGCGATGATGGCAAAATTTATATCGTTCAGGCCCGCCCTGAAACGGTCAAAAGCCGAACCTCTGCCAATGTGATGGAGCGCTACCTGCTGAACGAAACCGGCACAGTGCTGGTGGAAGGTCGCAGTATTGGCCATAAGATTGGTGCGGGCCCAGTCAAGATCATTACCAGCATCAAGGAGATGGATCGTGTGCAGGCTGGTGATGTACTGGTCACCGACATGACGGATCCTGATTGGGAGCCGGTCATGAAGCGCGCTTCCGCGATTATTACCGACCGTGGTGGGCGTACCTGCCACGCCGCCATCATTGCCCGCGAACTGGGCATTCCTGCGGTTGTCGGTTGTGGCGATGCCACTGAGCTGCTCAGAGATGGCCAGGAAGTGACCGTATCCTGCGCGGAAGGTGATACCGGCCTGATTTATGAAGGCGCTCTGGACTTCGAGTTGCGTGAAAACACCGTAGACTCCATGCCCAACATTCCGTTCAAAATCATGATGAATGTGGGTAACCCGGATCGTGCTTTCGATTTCCAGTCGCTACCTAACGAAGGTGTGGGCCTGGCGCGCCTTGAGTTCATCATTAACCGTATGATCGGTGTGCACCCGAAAGCACTTCTTAACTTTGATGGGCTGCCAGGCGATATCAAGCAGACGGTGGAGAAGCGTATTTCCGGCTACAGCTCACCGGTGGATTTTTATGTCGACAAGCTGGTAGAGGGAATTTCTACTCTGGCAGCCGCATTTGCACCGAAGAAGGTGATCGTGCGGCTGTCTGATTTCAAATCCAACGAGTATGCCAACCTGATTGGCGGCACATTGTATGAGCCAGATGAAGAGAACCCGATGTTGGGCTTCCGAGGCGCATCGCGCTATATCTCGGAGACGTTCCGCGACTGTTTTGAGCTGGAATGCCGTGCGCTTAAAAGAGTGCGCGACGAAATGGGCTTTACCAATGTAGAAGTGATGGTGCCATTCGTGCGTACCGTGGGCGAAGCGGAGCAGGTGGTTAGCCTGCTGGCTGAGAACGGTTTGAAGCGGGGTGAAAATGGCCTACGATTGATTATGATGTGCGAACTGCCTGCTAACGCCATATTGGCAGATCAGTTCCTTGAGCATTTTGACGGCTTCTCCATCGGCTCTAACGATCTGACTCAGCTAACGCTTGGCCTGGACCGTGATTCGGGCATCATTGCGCACCTGTTTGATGAGCGTAACGATGCTGTTAAAGCGCTTCTCTCCAACGCCATTCAGGCGTGCAGGACGGCGGACAAGTACATAGGTATTTGCGGTCAGGGCCCGTCTGATCATCCGGATCTTGCAAAATGGCTGATGGATCAGGGCATTGATTCCGTGTCTCTTAACCCGGACTCGGTGTTGGATACCTGGATCTTCCTGGCGGATGAGAAAGTCGACTGAATCTATTTCTGCGTGTAAGGAGAGCAATAACGTGGCAACAATTATTACCCCGGATCTGTGTGATGAGTTTCCAGAAGTTAACATAGCTGCGCCCGGCTTTAATAACTATGGCGGCGTTAAAGCCTTCGGTGGCGAGATCGTCACCGTAAAGTGCTTTGAAGATAATTCCGTGGTTAAGGAGCAGGTGGGCTTGCCCGGCAAAGGTCGAGTCATGGTGGTAGATGGTGGCGGCTCAATGCGCCACGCACTGCTGGGCGACATGCTGGCCGAGAAGGCGGCCAGCAATGGCTGGGCTGGGCTGATCATCTATGGCTGCGTGCGGGATGTTGACGAGATTGGCAATACGAATCTGGGGGTTCAGGCGTTAGGCACCTATCCTCGGAAAAGTGAAAAGCGGGGCCTTGGCGATTTAGATGTACCGGTGACCTTTCACGGTGTGACCTTCAAACCGGGTCACTACGTGTACGCTGACAACAACGGCATTGTTGTGTCGGAGAAGTCTCTCGTTTAGCTCCTCGTTTAGCTCCTCGTTTAGCCCTTAGTTTAGAGGCCCTTGGTTAACGCGTACCAAGGGCCGAAGACTAACGGGTGACTTCGCTGATGTTGGCTCCCAGCAGAAAGCCGTCACCTTCCGGCTCGCACCGGGTAATTTCACAGATAGTTTCCAGTGGAGGAAACTGATCACTGTTCGGATGCAGCACGGTGGTCAACTCTTCCCCAACGGCTACCGGATTTCTAACAAGCAGCTGCATTCCGGTGGCGCTGAGATCCCTGCAAGTGCCGGCGAACGTGCTCCCTTTGCTGTTAGTGATCTCAATTTCTGATTCAACCTGCATGCGATGAAAGTCGCGTTTCTCCGAATAATCTCTCATAAACTTTATGCCCAGTTATCGGTTTTTCTTGTGGGTTTGAGCATCGGAATAACCAGTGCCAAAAGTACGCCTCCAAATACGAGACCGGCGCCTACCAGCATGAAATCCGATTCCTTGCTGGCTTCCAGCCGTTCGTTCTCAGCGGTTAGTACTTCCAGATCGTTGCGCAGCTTCTGGTTTTCTTCCAGTAGCTCACCATTGCGTCGCTCCAGGTTAATCGAATTTGAAGCAATGTTCTTGATGCGCCTGAGCTCTTGCTGCAACTCGTCTGAACGGGTCGATAGTGACGACTCCGCGCTGCTCAGAGTGTCCCGCTCGCTGGAGACGTCTGTCAGTTGCTCCTTCAAAGAGGATAGCTCGGTTTTGGCTTGCTCAAGCTGGCGGCTGACGGTTTTTAGCCGGTCTGCCGCAATGGGAGTATTACTGATGTATTGGCTGGACACCCATCCGTCGTTGCCTTTTGCCGTGCGTACACGGGTGTAGCCGGTGTCTGAGGTTTCAATAATTTCCAGAGGCGTGCCGCTGGGAACCGCATTCTCAATAATCCGGTACTGGGAGCCTGCGCCTGAACGGACAGGCAGATAGAGTTGATCATCTACCCAGACAGTTTTTGCCTGAGCCGCGGCGATGGAAGACAATATAAAAAGCGCACTGATGGCAAGGCGAAAAGGCGTCACTGGCAAGTTTCCCAAAAGATTCGGTTAAAAGAGCACGTTATTATCAAAGTCGCAATTTTGGCATAGATACCCGGTCATTCAAGCGGGCTGTCATTACAATAAGCTCATGGAGTTCTACCGGTAGCTTCAGGGTAAAACCACTTTAAAGGGTTTGACGGTCACTTTATGATAAACGCCAGCATCCATATAGGGGTCGCTGTCTGCCCAAGCTTGAGCCGCAACCAGGGAGTCGAACTCTGCCACCACGAGACTACCAGTAAAGCCGGCATCCCCCGGGTCTTGCGTGTCTATCGAGGGGTGAGGCCCTGCCAACAGAAGTCTGCCTTCAGCTTTTAGCATTTGCAGTCGTTCAACATGAGCGGGTCTAACGGTTTGTCGCAAGGGTAGGCTGTTATCGACATCCTCACTGATAATGGCGTAATACATATGGGCTCCGGTTCCTTGGCGTGTCTTGTTAAATAATGCATAGAGTTGATTGGCTGGTACACTGTGATTTCCGCCGCTTACTTCAACATCCATTTCGCCATTTATTCTACTAGGGAATTTTTGTGACTATACCGCAAGATCCTGTTTTGTGCATTGATCTGCACTGTCATAGCACTGCGTCAGACGGGGCTCTCACGCCCACGGATCTGTTAGTTCGTGCTGCAGAAAAAAAAGTCACGCATCTTGCTCTCACAGATCACGATACTATTAAGGGCTTAACGGAAGCGCAAAACGCGGCAAAAGCCAACGGCATTGTGCTGATTCCCGGTATTGAGCTGTCCTGTTTGTGGCGAAGCCGCACCATACACATTGTGGGTCTGGACTTTGACATCGACGATAATGATTTCCGTGCTGCATTGGAACAACAGCATCAAAACCGCTGGGCGAGGGCAGCCATGATCACCGATCGCCTAAGCAAGCTTGCTGTTCCAGACCTGCTCGAGCGCGCGACAACTGAAGCCGGCGGTGATGTTCCTGGGCGGCCGCACTTTGCGCGGGTGTTGGTTGAGGCGGGTATCGTGAAAAACGCCGCACAGGCGTTCAAGCGTTATCTGGGCGCCGGTAAAGTGGGGGATGTAAAGGCCTTTTGGCCGGAGCTTGAAGAGGTGGTGCAGTGGATCAATTCGGCTGGCGGGTTGGCCGTGCTCGCTCACCCGAGGAAATATCAGCTTACGGCCACTAAGCTCCGGGAGCTGACTGCTGATTTCCGCCGGGCTGGCGGGCGTGGTATTGAGGTGTCCACATCTGGGCAATCCAGTGGGGATCTGGGGTTTTTAACTGAGCTATGTGTGCGGGAGAAACTGCT
>JBQCZX010000011.1:38111-41988 GCA_052089485.1 Marinobacter sp.
CCAGGGAAGTGATTTTCACTTTCCCGGTGCGCCTTGGTGCGAGCTTGGCCGGATTATGAAAATGCCAGACGGGCTGGAGCCGGTCTGGCATCATTTCAAGCAAGTTCCTGGTGCTGGCGCACCGGTTTAGGCCGGTGCGTGAAACAGCAGGTACAGGTCTGTCAGGGAGTCGGGGATAGCATCGGCCATCTGACGTGACAGCTTTTCGCTGTTTCTAACGTTCTGGAAGTCTTCATCGTCAAACAACCCCGACAATGTCAGCATAGGAACCATTAGATCCGCCGTTTCTTCCTCGCTAACCGCATCTAGCCATTCATCTTCGTGTTCCATGAAGGTGTCCACAAAGCCTGCGCACCAGTTTTCCAGCGCATTCATTGGGTCGCCGTCTTCAGGCTCTGGAAGTTCCAGAGCCTGGCCCATATCCAGGGCCTGAGTCATGTCTCCAGCCAGGCGCGTAACACACTGGCGGAAGGTATCGGGGATCCCGCCGCCGGGTGTCTCGTCGGTACCTGTAACCAGGCAGAAGACAGCTTCCACACTCAGTGTGGTCGGCCCGACGACGCTGGCGCAGACAACGCCGTGAAAGCCGAAAAAGTCCAGGGCATCATCGCCCCAAGGTTCGGCGAACAGTATGTCTTCCAGCGCTTCAATGTCGGAATTGGACAGCATGAATCAGTTACTCCCCGACTTCTTGGCTTCTTCGGCCGCACGTTGGCGCTTGCGCACTTCACGAGGGTCGTTGTAGGCACGTCCAGGCGTTACCGGAACGCTTGGTTCACTGGCAGGCTTATCTGCAGCATCGGGAGCAGCATTGGCCTGCGCAGCTGCGGACTTGTCAGCAGCTGCCTTCTCTGCAGGTTTTTCTTCCGCTGCGGCTTTGTTGCGGCTCCTGGCAGGTGCCGATCTAGGCTTTTTGGCAGGGGCTGCACTGCTCTCACCTGCAGTAGCACTTGCCTCTGATTTTTCAGACGGCTTTTCGCTTTCTGTGGCAGAGGGGGTCTTCTCGGCCTTGGCGGCCGGTTTCTGAGCAGCTTCGGCTGAAGGCTCTTTGCCCTTCGGTGCGGGTGATGCCTTATCAGCTTCTGGTGTCGCTTCAGGCACTGCAGCTTTCGGTTTGGCTTCTGGGGTTTCTGCCTTAGCCGTTGCCTCATCTTTAGCCGGGGCTTCAGGCTTCTGAGCCTGGGGAGCTTTTTGCGTTTGCTGCTTTGGCTCCGGGGTGTTCTCAGCCTTATCAGCTAATGGCTCTTTTTCCTTCGAAGCTGAAGGCTCTTTTTCCTTCGAGGCTGAAGGCTCTTTAACCTCAGGTGCTGAGGGTTCTTTGGCCGCTGAAGGCTCTTTAGCCGGCGTGGCAGTTGGAGCTTTCTCGGCGTTGGTATCTGCATGCGCGGTGTCAGAAGCAACGTCCGGCTTTTGCGCAGCTTTGGTTTCAGAGGCTACCTTCTGCTCCGGTTGTTTCTGCTCGCTTGGTCGAGCCGCTGGTGCTTTAGCCGTAGCCTGATCTGCACCTTTGGTTGCCGCAGAAGCCGCTTTCACGTTTGTGTTGTCGCTGCCTGTTTCCGGCTGAGTGTCCTTTTGGTGCTTCTCGTTGCGGGCACTCTTACGAGCAGCCGGTGTAGAATCTGGAGCCTCAGATGATGAGCCGTCCCGATTGCGAGAACGACGGGGCTTGCGACGGCTATCGTCAGTGCTGGGCTTGTCAGAGGTTGCCTTTTGTGGCGTTTCCTGCTGATTAGCATCCTTCTGACCAGCGTTGCTCTTGGGGTCGCGCTGTGGTCGGTTACGGCCTTGGCCGCGAGTTTGGCCATCTTTGCGACTATCACGACGGCTATCGCCGCCGCGGTTGGCTGCGTCTTTGTTCTCAGAACTCTTATTGTCAGAGGCTTTGCTTGCCGCCTGACGGTTCTGGTTGGGACGGTTTTGATCGTCGTTGCGGTTGCGGCCCCGCGAACGGTTGTCGTCGTTGCGGTTTTGTCCGTTGTTGCTTTGGCGGTGTTCGTTACCGTTCCGGTTGGTAGTGCTGCCGGAGCTTTGGCCATCCCGAGCAACACGGGATTTGCGACGATCCTGGCGTACCTGATTCCGCTGGTCTTCTCGCTTGGCGTTCGCCTTTGAGTTGTCGCGGGTATCGGTTTGTTGGTCTTCTTCGCCACTGAAAAAGCACGCAATCTTGCGGCCAATCCGGCGAATAAGGCCGTCGTCCTGTTCTGCTGCTTCTTGGGTTTCTTGGGCTTCTGCGGCTTTAGCGGTGGCAGTTGGGGCTGGCGCGCTTGTGCGCACGGCTTTGACTGCTGCCTGCTCGCGAACCGGTTTTTCGGCGGCCGGCACTTCAAGCACCTCTTCTTCACGCTGGCTGTATTCCTGCGCTACCTGATGGCTTGAAATGTGCTCGGGGGTGGCTTCGTCATCGCGCATGCGCAGGATTTCGAAGTGTGGCGTTTCCATATGTGGAACCGGCACAACAACCACGCTAACTTCCTGGTTGGCTTCGATGTCGGCCAACTGCTTGCGTTTTTCGTTCAGCAGGAATGTGGCGACGGACACTGGCACGATAGCGCGAACTTCGCCGGTCTTTTCCTTGGACGATTCTTCGTAGATCAGGCGCATGATACTCAACGCCAAAGATTCGATGCCACGGATGGTTCCCTGGCCTTCACAGCGTGGACAAACTTCGCTTCGGGTTTCACCCAGGGAAGGGCGCAGCCGTTGACGGGACATTTCCAGTAGGCCAAACCGTGAGATTTTGCCTACCTGCACCCGTGCCCGGTCTATTTCCAGAGCTTCGCGCACCTTCTGCTCCACTTCGCGCTGGTGTCTGGCCGGTGTCATGTCGATGAAATCGATCACGATTAAGCCGCCCATGTCCCGCAAGCGAAGCTGGCGTGCAATTTCTTCTGCCGCTTCCAGGTTGGTCTGGAATGCGGTTTCTTCAATATCCTGACCCTTGGTGGCGCGGGATGAGTTGATGTCGATAGATACCAGCGCCTCGGTAGGGTCGATAACGATAGAGCCGCCAGAGGGGAGTTTTACTTCACGCTGGAACGCGGTCTCGATCTGGCCCTCAATCTGGTACCGGCTGAACAAAGGGATCTCGTCTTTGTACAGCTTGATCTTGTTTTCAAACGTTGGCATTACGGCGCGAACGAAGTTAAGTACGTCCTCGTAAACGCTCTCCGAATCGATCAATACCTCACCGATATCCTGGCGCAGATAGTCGCGAACAGCGCGAATGATTACGTTGCTTTCCTGGTGGATGAGGAAAGGGGCTTTGCGTTCACCGGCGGCCTGGGTAATGGCCTCCCAGAACTGCACCAGGTAATCGAGATCCCACTGAAGCTCTTCAGTGGTGCGGCCAATGCCGGCAGTGCGCACGATAATGCCCATGGATTTGGGCACCTGTACGCTGTTCATGGCTTCTTTCAGCTGAGCCCGCTCTTCGCCTTCTATGCGACGAGAGATACCACCCGCGCGGGGGTTGTTGGGCATTAAGACAAGGTAGCGACCGGCAAGGGAGACGAACGTTGTGAGAGCGGCGCCTTTGTTGCCGCGCTCTTCTTTGTCCACCTGTACGATGACTTCTTGACCTTCAGAAACCACTTCCTTGATGTTGATCTTGCCTTCGATTTGCCCTGGGGACTTTTTGAAGTAGTCCTTAGAGATTTCCTTCAACGGAAGAAAGCCGTGGCGGTCAGCACCAAAATCAACAAATGCAGCTTCCAAGCTCGGCTCTACCCGGGTAATACGACCCTTATAGATGTTGGCTTTTTTCTGCTCGCGAGAGCTGGATTCGATATCAAGGTCAAACAGACGTTGGCCGTCAACCAAGGCGACGCGCAACTCTTCTGGGTGAGTTGCATTTATAAGCATTCTTTTCATGGAA
>JBQCZX010000012.1:0-39366 GCA_052089485.1 Marinobacter sp.
GAATCGTGTTTTGATCTGAGTCCGCGTCGGCCCAGGCGTAGTAAAGCCGGGGTTCGAGGGTCTGGTTGTAAGGCACATCAAACAGGCTCGACTGGCGATCAAAATACAAACCGTTGTCCCACTCCACGACAGGAACCGTGCGATCAAACCGGCTATCCCCGGCGCTATAGTCGTTTAACTCATAGCGGGTGTAATCAAGACTGATTGACGGACGGCTGAACCCCCAAAGTGCTCGCATTGGTAAAGCCAACTCAGGACGGGCCCGAAAACGCTGACCGTTGGCTTTGTCGAGCCCGGTTAGCGAATCATTGTCACGGTAAAACCAGGTGTACTGGCTCTCTAAACCAGCCTCAAACCAGCCAGCGTCGGCGGTTCCGGCGTAAATGGCTTCCGGCAGCTGCGCGTATGGCTTGTTCACCTGTGCAATACGGTCACTGACTGTTTGGTAGTCATTCAAATACACATCGAAATACTGATTCGTATCCTGATAGCGCACACCACCCCTTCGTTGCAGGTGTGTGGCCTGATTGATTTCCAGGCTACGATTCAGGTCACTAAGGTAGTCCTCATCGCTGACCACCGAAAAATCACCATACCCGGCCCAGCCAGCACCCAGGTTCGCTCGAGTAGAAGCATCCAGGGCCCAGCGCCGGCCGCTCTCATCGGGGTTTTCGTCGATGTAGGCCGAATCGTTATCTATGTAACCCACTTGCAGACTGGTCTCTCCCCAAGGGCTGAGGTATCTGCCCTCTGCTTCATTGAACAGACCACGGCCGTGAATGTACTGGGGCGTGATCGTGGCATCGTAATGGGGGGCCAAATTCAGATAATAAGGGGCTGCGAAAAACGCACCACTGCCGGCACTGGACGATCCGAACTGAGGATAAAGGAAACCCGATTTTCGGCGATCATCTATAGGAAAGCTGGCATAAGGCCAGTAAAACACCGGGACATCCAGAACTTCGAGACGCACATGTTTTGCTGTGCCAACGCCTTCGGCCTGGTCCAGCTTAATATCAGACGCCACAATTGCCCAGTCGTTCTGTTGCGGGCCGCAGGTCGTGAGCATGCCGTCGCGAATTTCTACGGTGTCCTCGCCCACCCGCGAGAGGTTCCTGGCACTGCCGCGCATTTCCGCACCATGGAAAAGAAAGGTTGCAGTATTGATATCAAAATGCCCTGAATCAACACTGTATTCGGCCTGTTCTCCGGTTAATAGAAACCCTTCACCGCGGCTTACCAATGGCCCCTGAATGTCGACCTGGCCACTGCCCTGACTATAGCGCGCCTCAGACCCAGTTACCTGAAAATTACCCTGACGAAGCCGGACATCACCCTGCAGATAAAGCTCATTATCCATTTCGTAACGAGCATTCAGGCCGCTTGCCTGCAACGGCACGTCGCCACCGCCAGCACTCCCACCAACAAACTCTCCGGTCGCATTCTCTCCCGTACCAGAAGGCAGGTAGCCGCCCGAGCAAAATGCCGGCAACGAACCCCTTACAGAATCCGGGAGCTGATTTTTTGGACGCCAGTCCAGCTCAGCTGCTGATGGCGCGCCCGCAGCTGCGGACGACTCCGCCCCCAACATCAAAGCAATTCCGGCAAGCAGGCTCGCAAACCGGCGCTGCAACGTGCCTTTCTGCGTCTGCAGATAGCTGTCGGACATTGGCACGGTAGCGAGGTTCCTGTTCTGAGTGCGTAGAAGACTGTGGATAGCGCAACGGGGCACAAATACACAAATGACAGCGGCCTAGTTTACACATGCCCCTGAAGCTTGTTAACGGAAACGGCGCCTAATAGGCGAAACTCCGCTGCAAAACCGTTTTACCCACTTTATACTCGTCTTGTTAACGTTTGATCTAAGCTCACTCACTACTTCAGGACAAGCGCCCGAGCTATGGACCACCGCCTGCAAATGCTGACCACTTGGGTCAGACAGTTCCCCGGCTTTGAAAACGCCGACGCCCGCCCTGTGTCTGGCGACGCCAGCTTCCGACGCTATTTCCGGGTATTCAAAACCACCAGCGGCACTATGCCGACGACGCCCAGCAAACCGTTCATTGTTATGGACTCGCCTCCAGACCAAGAGGACTGTCGGCCTTTTGTAACGATTGGCAGACATTGGTACCAGTCCGGAATTACCGTTCCACAGGTTTTCGAAGCCGATCCTGTGCGCGGCTTTTTATTGCTGGAAGACTTCGGCGATCAACTAATGCTGGGCCAGCTCAAAGCCAGCTCAGCAAAAACACTGTACCAAAACGCACTAGACGAGCTTGTGCTTATTCAGCAGTTGCCGGCACAGCCGGATCATCCACTGCCCACCTACGACACCGCCTTGCTGAACCGCGAAATGGCGCTGTTTCGTGACTGGTTACTGGAAGGCTACCTAGGGCTAGAGTTGGATAATATCGAGAAGTCCATGCTGGATACCACCTTCGCACTGCTTCGCGAAAGCGCGCTGGCCCAGCCGAACGTGACCGTACACAGGGATTACCACTCCCGAAATTTGCTGGTGCGGGAGCAAGACAGCCGCCCCGGCGTGATCGACTTTCAAGATGCGGTATCCGGGCCGGTGACCTACGATGCTGTCTCACTGCTGAAAGACTGCTACATTAAATGGCCTGAAGAGCAGATTGGGGAGTGGCTTGAGGCGTTCAGGGAACAAACTTTGGAAGTCGGCTTGCACCATGCTGACCGCGACACGTTCCGCCAGTGGTTTGAGCTAATGGGCATGCAGCGCCATCTCAAAGCTGCCGGGATTTTTGCCAGACTGGCCATGCGGGATAACAAACCGCGCTATCTGGAAGATATTCCCCGAATCATGAGTTACCTACTTGCTGCGAGCAAACGGCAGCCAGCCTTGCGGCATTTCCATGAGTGGCTAACGGCAGTTGCCGTACCCCGGATTGAAGAACGGATCGGCCCAGTTCCGATCCAGGAGCAGTTAGCACCGTGAGAGCGATGATTCTTGCCGCAGGAAGGGGTGAGCGTATGCGACCGCTGACTCTTACCACCCCAAAGCCGCTGCTAAGCGTTGGCGGCAAGCCACTTATTGAGCACCACCTGGAAGGCCTCCACCGTGCTGGCTTCCGGAATGTGATCGTTAACCATGCGTGGCTTGGAGAACAGATTGAATACACCTTAGGCAGTGGCGAGCGGTTCGGGCTTTCGCTGCACTACTCTCGAGAAGGCGAACCGCTGGAGACTGCCGGCGGCATTGTCCGCGCTTTGCCGCTGCTCTCCTGCCCTGACAGCGACTGGTTTATGGTGATCAACGGCGACATTTGGGCAGATTTCGACCTCACCCGGCTTCAGCCACCGGCAGCCGACGAGTGGGCTAACCTCGACGCCATTCTGGTACTGGCAGACAACCCTTCTCACAATCGCACTGGAGATTTTTGCCTGAAAGACAGCGGCATGCTCACCGAGGTGTGTGCCACTAAAGAGGGCGAGAGGCTGACCTTTGCCGGCATTAGCCTGCTGCACCGCAGGCTGTTTGATGGGCTAACAGAGCAGGCTGGCAAACTCGGGCCTGTGCTGCGGGCAGCGATGAGCAAAGGCCGGGTAGCCGGACTGCACCATCGCGGCCTATGGGTTGATGTAGGAACGCCGGAGCGGCTGCGGGCGCTGGATCAGCAATTAGCCACTCGGGAGCCTTAGGGCTATGTCGACCCATTCCGCACAGCCAGCTCTGCCGCCCCGCACGGAGGCCGTATTTTCCGAGCTTCTGCAGAAGCTCTCTGCGACTGACCACCGAGCACAAACGTTGATCGGCCACACTCGGCTACCCTGGTGGTGCCGGCGCCCACTGTTTTTCTTTCTGGGTTACATAGCCAAAGCCGAAGGGCGGGTGTCTGAGCTGGACATTGGCTTTGCTGAAAGCCTTATCACCGCGCTCAGGCTGTCGAAGCGACAACGGCGCAAAGCCATACAAAATTTCCAGCGCGGCAAAACTTTAGACACGCTTCCGCCGTTAAGCGGGCTCACCTTAAAGTTAAGCCATGGCACCATGCCTGCCCCGGCCCTGAAAATCGCCATCTGCCTGTGCCACGCAGCCCAGCTCAAAGGTCGCCCGGTCAAGCCACGCCGTTACCGCTGCGAGGATGTCATCGACCAGATAGGGCTTCCGGTGACCATCAGCGAAGACATTTTCGACAGCTACGCCGCCAGAGTATGGAGCCACACCCGCGACCTGCCGGAAAAACCTAAAAATCTTGAGCAAGCTTGCGCTCTGTTTGGAGCAACCCGCCGGGACTCCCTTGCAGATATCAAGCGTACATACCGAAAAAAAGTGTCTGAATGTCATCCGGACAAGCTGGCACAGCAGCAACTCAGCCCTGCTGAGAGAGCGGCAGCCAAAGAACGCCTACTGTGTTATCAGCAAGGCTGGGAGCTCGTCAGGCGGTACCACAAACCAAACTAAGGTTTGCTCAGCTACCTAACGTTATTTCGGGGCGAGCCAAGCTGAAATTCTTCCCGCCATAGCCGCTTCGGCTTGTTGTTCTTAACCGCTGCACAGTTCCTGCGCTTCTGGCTACGAAAACACGCTCTTGTGCTGTTAGACTATTACCCGTTTACAGTGTGCCGCAAGATTACTATCAATTACTGCCAATTGTTTGCGAGAGCCGTCATGAACCCTTACCTGATTGCCCCATCTATTCTGTCTGCTGACTTTGCCCGCCTGGGCGAAGAAGTGGATAACGTTCTGAGCGCCGGCGCAGACGTGGTGCATTTTGACGTTATGGATAACCATTACGTGCCCAACCTGACCATCGGGCCGATGGTGTGTGAAGCGCTGCGCAAGCACGGTGTGACTGCACCCATCGACGTACACCTAATGGTATCGCCAGTCGATGATCTGATTCGTATGTTTATTGATGCCGGCGCCAGCTATATCACTTTCCACCCGGAGGCGTCCCAGCACATTGACCGTTCCCTGCAGTTGATTCGCGAGGGCGGCTGTAAAGCCGGCCTGGTGTTTAACCCGGCCACATCGCTGAATTACATGGACCATGTGATGGACAAGCTGGATATGGTGCTGATGATGTCGGTTAACCCAGGCTTCGGCGGCCAAAAGTTCATTCCCGGTACGCTGGATAAGCTGCGCGAAGCCCGCAAACGCATCGATGCCAGCAACTACAATATCCGCCTGGAAATCGATGGCGGCGTAAAAGCCGACAACATTCGTGAAATTGCCGAAGCTGGCGCGGACACGTTTGTTGCGGGTTCGGCTATTTTCAACACCGACGACTACAAAGCCACCATCGATATCATACGCCAGGAATTAGAACAGGCCCGCACTGCGCTGGGCCACAAGGTACCAGCCCAATGAGCCTGGCAGGCCTGTTTAACGCCCGCTGGCCAAGTGTTGCGCTATTTGACCTTGATGGCACCTTAGTAGACAGCGCGCCGGATTTGGCCGCTGCGGTGGATCGCACCCTCGAACAACTGGGGCGAAAACCCGCTGGCATTGAGCAGGTGCGCAAATGGGTGGGCCACGGCTCCCCCATACTGATGCGACGTGCGCTGGCCGGCAAAGCCGACTGGGAACCAGCAAGCCCCAGCGATGGCGCCCTGTTCGACGATGCGCTGACGTTACTATACCAAAATTACCAACAGCTCAACGGCCAGCATTCGACGGTCTACCCTGGTGTTGAAACCTGCCTTGAAGCATTGAGCGAGCGTGGCTGCCCCATGGCCGTTGTAACCAACAAGCCTGAACAGTTTGTGGCACCTCTGCTTGAGCAGATGGGCATTGAGCACCATTTCCAACTGATTGTGGGCGGTGACACCCTGAGCACAAAGAAGCCGGAGCCCGCGCCGCTACTCCACGCCATGGAAGCACTTCATGGCAGTCGCGGCACCACCGTAATGGTAGGCGATTCTGCAGCCGACGTAAGTGCAGCCCAAGCAGCTGGCATTCCCTGTGTCGTCGTCACCTATGGCTACAACTTTGGCCGTTCAGTGCAAACACTAGGAGCCGACGCTGTGGTTGATTCCCTGAGCGAGCTTTTGTAACCTCTAGGGACTTGAACTTTCAAACTATTCAATTCGGGAGATTCCTGCCGTGCAGGGACTGAAGCTGACTGCAACACGCGGCGTACTCACGACCCGCGCGAGACGATGGTGGCGATGGCGTACCGGCTGAAAAACTCAGCCCGGCCAAATTACCTATTCGCCTGCTCGAATGCAGATCAGATTTCAGGGAACCCAGACCATGACCTCCGAACAATTCCACAAGCTGGCACAAGCCGGCTTCAATCGTATCCCCGTGTACCGTGAAGTGCTTGCGGACATGGACACCCCTTTAAGCACCTATCTAAAGCTCGCCAGCGGGCCTTATTCCTACCTGTTTGAATCGGTACAAGGCGGTGAAAAGTGGGGCCGTTACTCCATCATCGGCCTGCCCAGCCAAGAAGTGCTTAAGGTATTCGACCACCGCATAGAGATTCGCCGGCACGGCGAGCTGGTAGAAACCGCGGAGGTGGACGATCCGCTGGCGTTCGTTGCCAGCTATCAAGAACGCTTCAACGCCCCGGATCTGGAAGAGCTTCCCCGCTTCAATGGCGGCTTGGTGGGCTATTTCGGTTACGACACCGTGCGCTACATCGAGAACCGCCTGGCAGCCAGTTGCCCGCCGGACCGCATTGGCACACCCGACATACTGCTGATGGTGTCCAATGAGCTGGTGGTCTTCGACAACCTTCGCGGCAAGCTGCACCTGATTGTGCACGTGGACCCAGCTGACAAGGGCGGCT
The DNA here is from genome assembly GCA_052089485.1 of Marinobacter sp. Taxonomy (GTDB): domain Bacteria; phylum Pseudomonadota; class Gammaproteobacteria; order Pseudomonadales; family Oleiphilaceae; genus Marinobacter. Next base: position 6,762 of record JBQCZX010000012.1, read on the forward strand.
ACGAGCAAGCCCAATTAAGGCTGGACGAACTAGAACAACAGTTACACCAGAGAACCGCCAAAACCCCGAAAACGCCAGAGCACCTACGCGGCAAAACCGTGGATGAAAGCGAGTTTGTGTCTGGCTTCAGCCAAGAAAAGTTCGAGGCTGCGGTGGGCAAAATCAAAGACTACGTGCTGAACGGCGACGTGATGCAAACCGTTATTTCCCAGCGCATGTCGATTCCGTTTGAAGCGCCGCCACTGAACCTGTATCGCTCTCTGCGGGTACTGAACCCCTCGCCTTACATGTACTTTCTGGACCTGGACGACTTCCACATTGTTGGCTCGTCACCAGAAATTCTGGCCCGCATGGAAGACCGGGAGGTGACCGTTCGTCCCATCGCCGGCACCCGCAAACGCGGTGCCACCGAGGCGGAAGACCGGGCATTGGAGGCCGAGCTGCTAGCCGACCCGAAAGAAATCGCCGAACACCTGATGCTGATTGACCTGGGCCGCAACGACGCTGGCCGAGTATCAGAAACCGGCACCGTGCGGCTGACCGAGAAAATGGCGGTGGAGCGCTACTCCCACGTGATGCACATAGTGTCCAACGTGACCGGCCAGGTAAAAGACAGCACCAGTTGCCTGGACGTGCTCAAAGCTACTCTGCCTGCAGGCACTCTGAGCGGCGCTCCAAAAACCCGGGCCATGGAAATCATCGACGAACTGGAGCCGGTAAAGCGCGGCGTTTACGGCGGCGCTGTTGGCTATCTCTCGTTCAACGGCAACATGGATACCGCCATTGCTATCCGCACGGCAGTAATCAAGGACAACACCCTGCACATACAGGCCGGCGCCGGCATAGTGGCCGATTCAGTACCTCGCCTTGAGTGGAAAGAAACCATGAACAAAGGCCGCGCCATTTTCCGTGCGGTAGCCATGGCCTATAACGATTTTGACCACTGAGGCGAAAGAAACATCATGCTATTAATGATCGACAACTATGACTCTTTCACCTACAACGTGGTGCAGTATTTGGCGGAACTGGGCGCTGAAGTTCAGGTACATCGCAACGACGAAATCACCTTAGAAGAGATCGAAGCGTTAAATCCAGAGCGGCTGGTGATCTCACCCGGCCCTTGCACCCCGAATGAAGCCGGGGTTTCTATGGATGTTATCCGACATTTTGCCGGCAAGATTCCCATACTCGGTGTGTGTCTTGGCCACCAGGCAATCGGCCAGGCATTCGGCGGCAACGTCATCCGCGCTGGCCGCGTTATGCATGGCAAAGTATCCCCGATATACCACCAGAACACTGGCGTATTTCGCGGGCTAAACAACCCACTGCAGGCCACCCGCTACCACAGCCTGGCAATCGAACAGGCCAGCCTACCGGATTGTTTAGAAATGACCGCCTGGACTCGCAACAGCGACGGCAGCGTGGAAGAAATTATGGGCGTGCGCCACAAAACCCTAGCCATCGAAGGGGTGCAATTTCACCCGGAATCAATCATGAGCGAACAGGGCCACGAACTGCTGCGCAACTTCCTGCGAACCCAATAAAAAGGCAAAACCAATGCACATGAAAGACGCACTGAACCGGGTAGCCGAAAACCTGGACATGTCCCGGGAAGAAATGAAACACATAATGCGCACTGTAATGAACGGCGAAGCCACCGACGCCCAAATAGGCGCCCTACTGATGGGCCTGCGCACCAAAAGCGAAACCGTTGACGAAATTACCGGCGCCGTAGAAGTCATGCGTGAACTGGTCTCCGGCGTTACCATTAACGCAGAACCGCTGGTAGACATTGTAGGCACAGGTGGCGATGGCGCTAATCTATTCAACGTATCCTCTGCCTCCGCCTTTGTGGTTGCCGCTGCCGGTGGCTTTGTTGCCAAACACGGCAACCGTGCGGTTTCATCCAAAAGCGGCAGCGCCGACTTAATCGAACAGGCGGGCATTAACCTCAACATAAGCCCGGAACAGGTTGCCCGCTGCGTAGAAGAAATTGGCGTCGGCTTCATGTTCGCACCGGCCCATCACGGCGCCATGAAACACGCCGTTGGCCCGCGCAAAGAAATGGGCTGCCGCACTCTGTTCAACATCCTGGGCCCCATGACCAACCCAGCCGGCGTAAAACGCCAGTTAGTGGGTGTGTTCAGCAAAGCCCTCTGCCGCCCCATGGCAGAAGTACTGCAAAAGCTCGGCTCCGAACACATCATGGTGGTGGCTTCCAAAGACGGGCTGGACGAAATCAGCCTGGCCAGCGCCACCCACGTGGCAGAACTGAAAAACGGCGAGATCATCGAATACGACATTACCCCGGAAGACCTGGGCGTAAAAAGCCAAACTTTGGTCGGCCTGTCCGTTGATACGGCCGGAGAATCCCTAAGCCTGATCAAAGCCGCCTTCGGCCGTGGCCACGACGAAATGGCCGAAAAAGCCCGAGACCTGATCGCCCTTAACGCAGGTGCCGCCATCTACGTAGCCGGCCTGGCACCAACAGCGAAAATGGGCGTAGAAATGGCCCTAGACGCTATGGGCTCAGGTTTGGCCGCCGGTAAACTCTCCGAACTGGCTGATTTCTCCCACTGTTTTTGAGCTGAGAAAGCCAGCATCCAAACATGAGAGCGTGGCGGTAGTCGCCTCTCAAAACTGGCTGCAGCCAAGGATGGCTGCAGCCAAGCCCTACATGGACGTATCCTCGGGCGTGTTTTGAGAGGCGACTACCGCCACGCTCAAGCACGGAACCAAAAAATGGCTACACACAACGACAAAACCCCCACCATCCTGCGCAAAATCGTCGCAAGAAAGTGGCAAGAAATAGAATCCCGAAAACGCGCCAAAAGCCTCGAAGACCTCAAGGCCCAATCCGGCGACCAGCCTGAAACAAGAGGCTTCACCAGCGCCCTGCGTCAGCGCATCGAAGCCGGCACACCCGCCGTGATCGCCGAAATCAAAAAAGCCTCACCCAGCAAAGGCATACTCCGCGACCCGTTTAACCCAGCCGAGATCGCCGAAAGCTACGAGGCAGGCGGCGCTGCTTGCCTCTCCGTACTCACCGACCACGACTTCTTCCAAGGCCACGAAGACTACCTAATCGCCGCCCGAAACGCCTGCGGCCTGCCGGTTATTCGCAAAGACTTCATGGTAGCGCCTTATCAAGTGTACGAAGCTCGCACCATAGGTGCTGATTGCATCCTATTGATCGCCGCCTGCCTCAGCAAAGACCAGATGCAAGAACTGGAAGGCATAGCCCACGAGATTGGATTAGACGTATTGGTAGAAGTGCACAACGGTGAAGAACTGGACGATGCCCTAACATTGAGCACACCGCTGATCGGCATCAACAACCGCGACCTACACAGCTTTGACGTGTCACTGGAGACCACCTTCAACCTGCACCAACGCATAGGCGCAGATCGCTTGGCCATCACCGAAAGCGGCATCATGACCCGGGCAGACGTAGAAGCCATGACCGGCCACGGCATCTACGGGTTTCTGGTAGGCGAGTCCTTCATGCGCGCGCCGGCCCCAGGTGAAAAGCTACAGGAATTGTTTTTCCCTCAGTAACCGGGAAAAACTCCGCGCAAATTTGGAACCCCGGCGGATCAATCAGGATCCGCCAGCGCCTCCTGCATCAACGCCTGCAAGTGCTCAGGCAGGTTTGACGATAACGCCAAAGCCCGTTCATGGGCGAGGGGCGACATTTTGCCCCAGGTACGGCGCACAATCCTCAACCACTTCTCCCGATCGTACTCGGCATTATCGGCGTAGAACTGCGCAAAGTATTTCTCCAAAAACACCATGCAGGCAACGTCTTCCAACAGTTGCGTATCGGCATCTTTACGCAACTCCCGCTTGGTCAGAATCACTTCAACTCGCTCACATTCACTTTCGGGATAACCGCACTCGGCCATGATTTCCGCAGCCCTTCGGCCATGCATGCGCCCGCAAGCCTGACGCCACTCATAATAAGATTTTCGGCCTTCAGGGTAGTCACTGCGAGGCATTTTCCAGCGCTCGATGTGCTGGGCCCGACAGGCAATTTGCAGCCGCTCTGAGGGCGCAGACTCCAGCTCATACAACCATCGGGTCATATGCAGGCTGTAAGCATATTCTCTGGGTACAGACTCACCTGCCACCATCTCCTGATTCGCATCTGCACGGTTTGCGCGGTCAATCGAACTCAGAACACACTCAAGCAGTGCGCACTCCATACGTTCTCCTTTGGTGACATGTGTATCGGTCGAGACTAATTAGCGCGGCATCAAACCTGCGCAGATGAGCGCGCGTTGATACGGTCATACCATGCCTGAAGGTGAGTTTGCTCCGGCAGGATGCGAATCTGTACCACCTTAGCGAACGCCACGGTTGTGAAAGCGTTAATATCGGCCGCGGTAAGACGATCGCAGCAAATGTATTCCCGATTGGCAAAGTGATCATTGAGAAATTCCATAAACTTACGAACGCCCTTACCACAATCCTCGCCCCATTCCTTAATAGGGTTCATTCTATCCTTGAAATAGCCGCTGGTGTGTTGGAAACACATGCCGGTAGGCATAAAGAAGTAAAACTCGACCCACCGAACCCACTGCTCAATCTTGGCTTTCTCGATAGGCGTGTTTCCTAAAAGGGTAGGCGCATCGGGATAACTCTCCTCAAAGAAACGGCAAATGGCCATGGTCTCGGAAATGCAGGTTCCGTCATCCAACTCCATAACCGGCACTTTCTTCATGGGGTTACGCGCGATGTACTCCGGCGTTAGGTTTTCACCTTTTTGAAGATCAATCTCGACAAACTCAGCTTTTTCAAGCAGTCCTTTTTCTGCCATAAACATGCGTACGCGGCGAGGATTCGGCGCAGTTTTTGTTTCAAAAATCTTCATTATTGTCGGCTCCGTTCTGGATTAATCAGAGGTTACTCAGCGTAACGAACAACCGAAAGATTGGCCCGAAAAAAGGGTTGCGTCAAGCAACTGCCGATAGGCTTCGACGGCGGTCTTTATACGTCTTCAAAAATGACGCATTTTCGTTAAAACCTTGTAACTAGGCTCAAGACCTTTATGCTTGTATCTACGTGGTAACCGAGATGAACCGTTTTGCTCTATTCCCTGAATTGCATAAAAGTCGCAATCCGAAGAGCCTCTTTCGGTTACTTCCCCTCAGCAGTAAGAAAGTCAGCAAAACAACAAAAAACAGTTCCACCAGAATTCCTCAACCTAAAAACGGAGAAGTGACTATGCGAAAGCTTACGTCTGCTGCGCTTTTATGCGCGCTATCAGTACCTGCTGTGGCTCAAGCCAATTGCGGTGAAGTATCCATCACCGAAATGAATTGGGCTTCTAACACAGTGGTCACCAACGTTGCCAAATTCATCATGGAACAGGGCTATGGCTGTGATGTAACGGTTGTACCTTCAGATACTGTGCCGGCAGTGACATCTGTTGCTGAAAACGGCGAGCCAGATATTGTCACAGAGTTGTGGCTTAACTCCGCTGGCGACGCTTACCTGCGCCTTGAAGAAGAAGGCAAAATTGAGCGGCTTGGCAAAGTGCTCGATCCCGGTGGTGTTGAAGGCTGGTGGATTCCCACCTATTTGGCCGACGAGCACCCGGAACTGAAAACGATCGAAGGCATCATGGCCAACCCTGAACTGGTCGGCTCACGCTTTAACAACTGTACTGACGGTTGGGGCTGCAGGATTGTCAACGACAACCTGATTCGAGCGTTGGATCTTGAAGAGTCTGGCATTGAGGTCTTCAACCACGGCTCCGGTGAAACCCTGGCTTCTTCAATGGCGTCTGCGGTTCAAGACGGAGAGCCTTGGTTTGGCTACTACTGGGGCCCAACGGTTCCCCTCGGCAAACTCGACATGACACGAGTAAAGCTGGGCGAATACAAGAAAGACGTCCATCAGAAGAACCAAACGGCAGATGCTGACAACCCCGGCGTTTCCGAGTTCCCTGCGGCGCCAATCCTCACGTCTGTTACCACCGACTTCAAGGATCGTGAGCCAGAAGTGGCTGAGATGCTGAGCAAAATGACGTTCAAAACAGACACCATGAGTGCACTGCTTGCGTGGATGGATTCCAATAACGCCTCTGCAGAAGAAGCAGCGGTTTATTTCCTTAGCAACAACCGTGATGAGTGGTCTGCCTGGCTGAGCGACGACGCCAAGAAGAAGCTTGCGGCCATTCTTTCAAACTGATTAGCCCGCCCTGGCCCGGGAGTGGCATTCGCAAGAATGCTACCCCGGCCACACCTGACAATGAGAACCACTGAATTCTGTGGCGTATGGCATAACCTGCGCCCAAGAGGCTAAACGCAAATGGCAACCTACGATTCCCTGTTTTCGTCACTGGGCTTAAAAGACTGGTGCGCGGAAGGTAAACAAGATGGCCCTATGTCGATGGCCGACCTACTCGCCAAGACGAAGGGCAATAATGCGGAACCAGACTCACTTTGGGATGTCCCTTTTCCATCCATGGATGCCCTTAACGACTCCTGTGCCGCATTTCCGCAATCCCGAGAGCTTACTAAAGGTCTGGAACAGGGTTTTCTGGCGGTAAAAGACAACCTCAGTTTGGTTCTCGATCCACTGACTCAGCCACTGAGCTGGTTTTTGGATGGCGCACTCTACGGCATGCTCAATACGCCTTGGTGGATCATTATCCCGATCATGCTAGCGGTCGTGTTTCTGGTCACAAAGTCCTGGAAACTGGTGCTGTTTGTTGGCGCCAGCATTTGTCTATTAGCGTTCATTGACTACTACGTGTACGCCATGCAAACCCTGGCCATCATTTTTGTTTGCGCCTTTCTCTGCGTGCTGCTTGGTGTGCCCATAGGCATAGGCATGTCTCGAAGCGACACCATGCAGCGGATAATGATTCCGGTGCTCGATATGCTTCAAACGTTGCCGCCTTTTGTTTATCTGATTCCGCTGATCTTCCTGTTCAGCGTGACCGAATCCAAGCTCTACGGCATCGCCATCATCCTATACGCCATAGTGCCGGTGGTAAGGCTTACCAACCTGGGTATAAGACTGGTAGACAAGGATGTGATCGAAGCCGCCGACGCCTTTGGCATGACACCTAAACAAAAACTGTTCAAGGTTCAGATCCCACTTGCTCTGCCCAACATTATGGCCGGTGTAAACCAGACCATCATGATGAGCCTCGCCATGGTTGTGATTGCATCCCTCGTCTCGGCACCTGGCCTGGGTGTTCTGGTGCTTCGTGGCATACGCAACCTGGAACTCGGTGTTGGCCTGGTTTCCGGCCTCGGCATTGTCATCTTGGCCGTCATTCTTGACCGGGTTACCAAAGCATCTCTGGCGCGCATCAACGCCAGCCAAAAGCAGTGAGGACAGTACGTGCCAAAGGATATTAAGATTTCCATCAAAAACCTCTACAAGATCTTCGGGCCAACGCCGGATGCGGCCCTGAAACATGTAAAGCAAGGCATGAACAAAGCCGATCTGCTGGATCAGCAAAACCACGTTCTGGGGCTCAGAGACATCAACGTGGATATCCGAAATGGTGAGATCACCGTGATTATGGGGCTTTCAGGTTCTGGCAAGTCAACGCTGATCCGCCATCTAAATCGCCTGATAGAACCCACCGCTGGAGAAATCCACCTTGATGGCGCGGATGTTCTGGAGCTGAACGCAGAACAGCTCCGCCAGCTCCGGCGGGAGCAGATGTCCATGGTGTTTCAGAAATTTGCGTTGTTGCCACATAAAACGGTGCTCGAGAATGCCGGCATGGCCCGCAACATTCGTGGCTTTACCGTCACTGATTTTGAAGGTGAGGCCACTAAATGGCTTGCTCGGGTGGGTCTTGAGGGCAACGAAAACCAATTTCCTCACCAGTTATCCGGTGGCATGCAGCAACGGGTTGGCATAGCCCGCGCGTTGGTATCCAACTCGCCCATTATGCTGATGGACGAAGCCTTCTCTGCGCTGGATCCGCTGATCCGTTCAGATATGCAGGATCTGCTACTGGAACTTCAAGGAGAGCTTCAAAAAACCATCGTGTTCATTACCCACGACCTGGATGAGGCACTGAAGCTTTCGGATCATCTGGTCATTCTTAAAGATGGCGAAGTGGTTCAGCAAGGTGACCCTCAGGACATCCTGCTCAATCCCAATGACCCTTATATCGTTGCCTTTATAAACGATATAAACCGGGCACGGGTACTGCGAGTGCGCTCTATCATGAAGCGTCACGGAGATGACGACAAAGACTATGCGGGAGACCTTTCCGAAAAAGACAATTTGGAGACAGTGCTCTCGCGGTCGGGTGGTGACACGGACATGGTCTTTCGAGTGGTTCGGGACGGCGAGACAGTGGGCAGTCTCAGCATGAAAGACCTGACCCGTGCTTTGGTTCCAACAGAGGCTCCGCCGGCATAAAGTATCCGCGCCGGCTAACGTAAAAAGCCCGCAAGCCGGAATCTTTTCCAGCTTGCGGGCTTTTTTGCGTTCAGCTCAGGGAATCTCTAAACCGTTACTGACTGCTTTACTTTTCCGTGGACTGAAAGGCCTTAATTTCTTCGCCCTTAGACGTTGTCAGCACCAACTCTCCCTGACGACCAATCGTCGCACGCTTCACGTCGGACATAAGCTCCAGAAAACGCTGCTCCTGATTCACCAACGCAGGCGCGCAGGCCTTTTTCGTTGCAAACAGATAATCGAAGCTCATACCTTCGGCCGTATGCTCGTACTGACCTCCGTAACGATTGCAAGATGCCGCACCGGCCAAACGGTTCTCGTCAAAAAACTCAACGGTCATCCTGGAGCGATCGATAATGCCGGCACCTGCCAGATCTTCAACAACCCACTCAGCTCCCCGGAACAAGCGCTTTGGGTCGCCACCGCAACCTTGGAAAACCTCTCCGTTCAGCTCAAGACGAACCTGCGCTGGGAACTGGGCACCAGACATATTATCTTCACACAACTGGCGGGCGACCTTGAGCTTTAACTCTTGTCCGTCCAATTCACCACTGAGCTCGCGACCGTGCCGGTTAGCAGCGGTAGTTTCGAGCTGAACCGTCTCTTGCCCTTTGGTTTCATATGGGCGATTAAACAACAGCGTTTCACCTTCAAGCCGGATATTCCAGAATGGCTCGTTGCCCGTGGCCTTAAACGGCACTTCCAGCGCTCCTGCCTGCAAGCACTCCGGGTAAGTCTGTCCTTTCACGGTAAACGTTGCTCGCTCACCTTTACTCCAAAAACGGGTACTTTCATCTCTGGGAGCCACATAAAGCGCGCCAGAAGCACTCACCTTTGGCTTCAGGAGCAGGCGCTTGCCCTGATAATCAACACCCAGCAGGTCGCTGTCGCTCGAACTGGCAACATCAACGTTCAGTTGGCCACACTGATAACTGCCCGAAACCACGCTGGTATCCGGCCCGGTGGCGCACGCAGAAAGAAAGAGCCCGGTAGTTGCGACGGCAGACGTCATCAAAATTCGCTGTAAGTGCATGAAAACAACCTATGATTATAACGTGAGTAAATATCAGCATTTTAAAGATAAGCCCAAGGCAAAACCAATTGCAGAAACTGAGAGACCATTAAAAACACGCAATCCATATAGCCGCGCCGCTTTTTATCCCACCGGCTCAAGGCTATGCTGAAGCCCATCATTTAGGAGACAAAGAATGGCTCTCAGGCTCTATCAGTTCGCCATATCCCACTACTGCGAGAAAATCCGCTGGGCGCTGGATTACAAGAAGCTTAATTATGAAACCACAAACCTGCTCCCCGGGCAGCACCTAAAAACCGTACAGAGGGTTACCAAAGGCGCGAGCACTTCTGTGCCGGTGTTGATACATGATGACGAGGTGATCCAGGGTTCATCCAGCATACTCGACTACCTAGACAAAACCTTCCCCGACAGGCCGCTTACGCCGGTAGATGAGCCTGCAAAAACTCAGGCACTGGCGTGGGAAAAGCGCTTGGATGAAGAGGCAGGCCCAGCAGTTCGCTGTTACTCCTACCACCACTTCTTGCAACGCCCGAAAATTGTGGTGCCATTACTAACCGCAGGCACACCTTTTTATAATCGCATGCTGCTCAGCCTAGTGTTCAGCCGAGTAGACGAAACCATGCGGAAATGGATGAAAATAAACGAGAAAACAGCAGTAGAGTCCAGAAAAGTGCTGGAAAGCCTGCTCAGCGAATTGGCGGAAGTTTACAGCCGGCAGCCGTTCCTGGCAGGCGAGTCGTTCTCCCGCGCAGACCTCACAGCTGCTGCGCTTTTTGCGCCTCTGTTTCAGCCCCAAGCCTACCCAGTGCCTTGGCCCAAACCGGCGCGAATACCAAAGGAAATACAAACCTGGCTCAACCAGTGGCAGCCGCAATTGCAGTTACTCAGCAAGGTTTACAGCGATTACCGATAGTACCATGGCGTAAATCGCTATCGCCGATGTCGTGATACGACATGCCTCACTCCACGAGCTCATGTGAGAATGGTTCGGAACCTATAATCGGGGAGAATCGTATGGCGCTTGCGGAGATGATGTTAGCTGTTCTTGAGGAAAGTGGCCTGCTAGCTCTCTGGCAGGCAGTTTCTCCGTGGCTGGCGCTGGATGAGCGACAGCTTATATTTGTTATTGCGACACCGGTTTTTCTTGCCGTAACAGCCATAGAATATCTAAAAATACGGCACAATCCGCAGCTTATGGATACCCGGGAAGCCATCCGGAATTTCACCCTGGGGGCGGGCTATCAGGCCACCGAGCTACTGTTTGCCGGTATTATTGCCTTTCCGGTCTACGCGCTGTGCTACCACTACCGCCTTTTCCAGCTAGAGCTGAACTGGCTGACCGGCTGCCTTACCTTTCTGGGCGTCGACTTCTGCTTCTACTGGATGCACCGTGCCAGCCATCGCATGCGCTGGTTCTGGGCTGCCCATGTCGTGCATCATTCCTCTGATCCGGACTATATTGACCGCAATTATGGCGGCACTCTGATCATTTGGGATCGTTTGTTCGGAACCTTTATTGATGAAGACCCCAGCGTGCCAATTGAATACGGTATTACCCGGCCGGCGCCGTCCAACAACCTATTTGTACTCTGGACTCACGAATACGTGGATCTTTTCCGCGACATGGCCCGCCTTGGTGGACTAGTGTCACGACTGAGCCACCTTTGGAAACCGCCGGAATGGGAACGCCCGGCACAACCAGCTTCCGGAGCACAGCATGCAAGATCAAAACCTAAGCCTGACCAGCCAAGATAGCCATGTTATAACGGGCAAGGTCTTTTGCCCGGATACACCTCATTACGCTCTTGTGATCGCCCACGGCATGGCGGAACACGCAGAGCGTTATGCTGACTTTTCCCGCTGGCTTGCCGAACACAATATTGCCGTTATTACGTTTAATCACCGGGGCCACGGACACGCATGCCCGGCTGATCAGCTGGGCCATTACAGTGATGTGGATGGCTGGGGAAAAGTGATCGACGACCTTAACCGGGTGCTGCTCGATGCACGGGAGCGCTTTCCGGGTACTCCTCTGGCACTACTGGGGCACAGCATGGGATCGTTCATCGCCCAAGGCTGCGCCCAGGAACACCCTGGCTCCCTGGACTGCCTGATACTGAGCGCCACCAACCGAATTCACCGCCCCCAGTTGTGGGCTTCCGGAGCCTTGATCAGCGGCATCCTCCGGTTATACGGCAACCATCATCGTAGCCCGACCATCGCAAAAATGACCTTCGGTAAGTTCAATCGCCTTTTTCAACCCAACCGAACGACCTGCGACTGGTTAAGTCGAGATTCCGCCCAGGTAGACCAGTATGTAGCGGATCCTCTTTGCGGGTTCGAATGCACCACAGGGCTGTGGCATGATTTCATTCAAGGTATGCTTGCCATTGATCCTTCTAAGTGGCGTAAAGACCTGCCTGTTCATCTGTTTGCCGGCTCCGACGACCCGGTTGGAGAAATGGGCAAAGGCATCACCCGTCACGCTCAGAACATCCGTAAAACCGGCGTTTTGAAGACAAGCTTGCGGTTGTTCGAGGGGGGGCGACACGAGATGCTGAATGAAACCAATTCCGGAGACGTCCGGGAATATGTGTTATCGCTGCTTGCCCCGGGGAATAGAGCTGATGCCTGAAGAAAAACCTCGCCTGATTCCCAGGCTACGACTGAAAACCGGTGATACGATCGCCTTCGGCCCCGGCAAAGCTCAATTGCTTGAGCGCATTCAGCAACACCACTCGATCTCTGCCGCTGCCCGGGCTTTAAAGATGAGCTATCGGCGGGCATGGCTGCTAGTAGACACCATGAACACCTGCTTCCACCAACCTCTGGTTCTAACTGCCACCGGGGGCACTCAAGGGGGTGGTGCAGAGCTTTCAGCAGAAGGGCTGAGAGTGCTCACGCTCTACCGTCAGTATGAAAAAGCTGTAAGCGAGCGCCCAGAACTCGCCGACTTAGCCGCCCTACTCAGCGACACACCCGCACCTTAAGCCTCACGGCAAAAAACCAACACTCTTGTATCCGGCCACAGGCGGTTATATTATTCATATCGCTATATTCACTCGGATATAAGGGAAGTAATCCATGCTCGTGCTCAAAAAGTGCTACTCCCAACTCGCAACACTGTGTTTGCTCCTGGCATTTAGCAGCATTACTCACGCCGCCGATGTTCGTATTGCGGTGGCAGCTAATTTTACCGACACAACACGTGATCTCATTGCGGCCTTTAGTGAAGCCACTGGGTTGGAAGCCGTCGTAAGCTATGGCTCCACGGGCAAACTCTATGCACAAATAGATAACGGCGCGCCATTTGATGTGTTTCTGGCTGCCGACAGCCGCCGGCCCGAGCTTCTTGAGGAGAGCGGCCAAGGCGTAGCAGGCACTCGGTTCACCTATGCCCGTGGCAAATTGGCGCTATGGAGCCCTGAGCCTGGCACATTTGAAGATCCTAAAGCCTGGCTCAAGTCCGGCGAATTTTCTCGACTGGCCATTGCGAACCCCAAAACAGCTCCTTACGGCTTGGCCGCCCAGGAAGTGCTCACCGAGCTGAACCTCTGGGAGCCCTTGCAGGATCGCCTGGTTCGAGGGGACTCCATTGCCCAAACCTTCCAGTTTGTCGCCACCACTAACGCACAATCTGGCTTTGTGGCTCTGTCGCAGGTGCGTGCCTGGAATGAAAAAGACGGCTCACTGTGGATGATTCCGCAAAGCTACTATTCCCCCATCAACCAACAGGCTATTCTTCTGAGCCGTAGCGAAAATAAAGAGGCCGCTCGCCAGTGGCTTGAGTTCCTGCGGGGCGACAAAGCCAGGGTTATCATTGAAAACTTTGGCTACGAAACCGAACACTGAGCAGTAACCGGCAAATAGCATGGATATATACTGGGAGCCTGTATGGCTCACTCTTAAGCTTGCAGGCTTTACCACTGCCGTGCTCTTGGTCGTGGGAACGCCCATCGCTTGGTGGCTGGCCCGCAGTAATCACTGGATAAGGCAGCCTATCGCGGCGATTGTCGCACTGCCTTTGGTATTGCCACCCACGGTTCTCGGGTTTTACCTGCTGGTGCTCATGGGGCCAAAAGGCATGGTTGGCCAACTCACCGAGCAACTCGGGCTAGGCTTACTGCCCTTCACCTTCGAAGGATTGGTGATTGCATCAGTCATCTATTCGCTACCATTTACCGTTCAGCCGCTACAAAACGCTTTTGGTTCCATTAATCAGCAGTTTCTTGAGGTAGCCTCCACGCTCCGGGCGTCACCCTGGGATCGCTTTTTTTCCATCGTAGTCCCTCTAGCCCGGCCGGGCTTTCTCACTGCAGGCGTACTAACCTTTGCCCATACCATCGGCGAATTCGGCGTTGTACTGATGATCGGCGGCAACATACCCGGTGAAACCAAGGTGCTCTCTGTGGCCATCTACGATCACGTAGAATCCCTGGAGTACACGCAAGCCCACTGGCTGGCCGCAGGCATGGTTGTGTTCTCCTTTGTGGTGCTGGTGACACTCTATTCACTTAACGGTCGGTTGCAGTCGGGGCTGGTGAAATAATGGCGACATCAGGCATACAGGCTCGCTTTGCCTGCCACTTCGGAGCATTTACTCTGGATGTAGATCTGAGCCTGCCAGGGAGCGGGCTCACTGCATTGTTCGGGCATTCCGGCTGCGGTAAAACAACACTGTTGCGCTGTATGGCTGGCTTACAGGCAGCTGAAGGCATCATGCGTGTTAACGGGGATGAATGGCAAAGTGAAGGCAAAAGCGGCGGCCGGCCTGTTCACCAGCGGCCTTTGGCCTACGTGTTTCAAGAGACCAGCCTGTTCCCTCACCTGTCGGTGAGACGCAACTTGATGTACGGGTACAAACGCCTTCCGCAAAGTGAGCGCCAGATATCCTTTGACCAGGCCACCGAATGGCTCGGCCTGTCTCACCTGCTCGAACGCATGCCGTCGAAGCTGTCGGGAGGTGAGCGCCAGCGGGTCGCTATCGCCCGCGCACTGCTCACCAGCCCCAAACTTTTGCTGATGGACGAACCTCTGTCTGCTCTTGATCAGAACAGCAAGCAGGAGATCATGCCTTACCTGGAGGCACTTAGAGACAACCTCGCTATCCCCATGCTCTACGTTTCCCACTCCACGGTGGAAGTCGCACGGCTGGCGGATCACATTGTGATGATGGATAACGGACGGGTGGTTGCCGAAGGTCCCCTGCAACAAATAATGGCACGCACGGATCAGCCCTTTGGCTTTGAAGAAGATGCCGGCGTGATTCTCGATGCGACCATCTCGGAGCGTGACGACCGGTGGCATCTGTGCCGCGCGGATTTTGCCGGCGGCCATCTTTGGCTACGCGCGGTTGAAGGCCTGACAATCGGGCAAAACATTCGCCTACAGGTACTGGCGAAGGATGTCAGTCTGGCCCGAAGCCAACAAACAGATCAGAGTATCCAAAACCTGCTGTCGGCCAAGGTTGATGAAGTAGCCTCCGACGTAAGCCCGGGAACCTCTATGGTGCGCTTGCTGGCAGGACAAACCCCGTTTCTCTCACGCCTTACCACGCGAGCGGTACACACCTTGGCTATTGAACCCGGGCAGACGATGTGGATGCAGGTAAAATCCGTCGCCCTTGTTAACTGACCCCGGATGCAGCTGGATGCACCACACTGGGCGCCTCTTATCGAGCCAGAGGCCATTGCCAGTGCCGCACGCAGCTTTGCTCGCCCCTAGCGGGTTCCGTACACCACCATGGTTTTGCCTTTCACCATTACAAGCCCTTGTTCCTCCAGGGTTTTAAGCACTCTGCCAACCATCTCGCGAGAACAACCTACAATGCGGCCAATTTCCTGACGCGTGATCTTGATCTGCATGCCGTCGGGATGCGTCATGGCGTCTGGCTCTTTGCACAAATCCAGCAAAGTGCGAGCAACACGACCGGTTACATCCAAAAATGCCAGGTCGCCGACTTTACGGGTGGTTTGGCGCAGCCGCGAGGCCATCTGCTCGCCGATAAAGTACAGCACCCCGAGATCCTGGTGGGCAATTTCCCGGAATTTGGGATAGCTGATCTCAGCCACCTCACACTCGGTTTTAGCCTTCACCCAGGCACTGCGAGAATCCATGTTATCGAACAGCCCCATCTCGCCAAAGAAGTCTCCGGCATTGAGATACGCCATGATCATCTCGCGGCCATCATCGTCCTCGATGATAACGGTGACGGAACCTTTAACGATGTAAAAGAGAGAATCGCTCTTGTCACCTGCGTAAATAATGGTGCTCTTAGCCGGGTACCGGCGGCGATGACATTGCGAGAGAAAATAGTCGAGATGTTTGGTTTTTTGCTCAACCGGCTTGACGATAGTGGCCATAGTGCGAGTCGTGCCTCCTCAAATACGGGCGGGTTCCGATGTTTGTCGTTCACCCGGCTGTCCTTGCGGGTTCGTTTGGTTTTGCTAAAAAACAGAGCAACTTATAGCAAGAAGGCCTGCTTCGAGCAACCGGAAACAGTATACAAGATGTATCCCGGATAAATGCCGCCAACTGCCAGACAACGCCGGTTATGCTAGCATTCTGTCCGTTCGTTTATTTCCGGGCCGGCTGATGCCTGCCCCTGTACAACAGGAGAACACCCTTCATGAAAGCAACCGTCGACTGGACAGGCAACGCCAGCTTCCGGGCTACCAGTGGCACCGGACACTCCGTGCAGCTGGACGGGCCACCCGATCATGGCGGTGAAAACCTGGGCCCGCGCCCCATGGAAATGGTTCTGATGGGGCTGGGAGGCTGCTCATCGTTTGATGTAATGAGCATTTTGAAAAAAAGTCGGCAAGACGTCACCGCCTGCCACACAGAACTGGAATCCGAACGGGCAGATGCCGTGCCATCGGTATTCACCAAGATCCACCTGCACTTTGTTGTGACCGGCCGAAACCTAAAGGAAAACCAGGTAAAACGCGCCGTAAGTTTGTCTGCTGAGAAATACTGTTCTGCCTCTATCATGCTTGAAAAAGCAGGCGTAGAAATCAGCCACAGCCACGAAATCCGTGACGCGGAATAACCCTTCCGGCAGCACTATTCAACACTAGGTGCGGCGTGCATAATACCGCCCTTTCTCCGCCGGTCTGCGCAAAAAGGTGAACAACCTGGTCAGTAGTCGGTGGCGGCCTATGCAGAGCGAGCAATCAACGTTCTGCCGTCATTCATCTCCATACTACGGATGGGCTGAGCATGGAACCAAAACTCCAATTGCACGGTTTCAACAACCTGACCAAATCCCTGAGCTTCAATATCTACGACATCTGTTACGCGCAGACCGAAGAACAACGCGAAGCCTATATTGACTACATTGACGAGATGTATAACGCGGAGCGCCTGACTCAGATCCTGACCGATGTGGTCAAGATCATCGGCGCGAACGTGCTAAACATCGCCCGCCAGGATTACGAGCCTCACGGCGCATCGGTCACTATGCTCATCGCTGAGCATGAGCTGACCAATGGTGAAGAACTCAACAATGAGGAATCCCCCGGCCCACTTCCAGACGCCATTGTGGCGCACTTGGACAAAAGCCATGTCACTGTGCACACCTACCCCGAGAGCCACCCGCACGAAGGCATCAGCACCTTCCGGGCCGACATTGACGTGTCTACCTGCGGCCTGATCTCGCCACTAAAAGTGTTGAATTATCTAATTCACAGCTTCGACTCTGATGTGGTTACCGTCGACTACCGTGTGCGCGGCTTTACCCGCGATGTGGATGGCAACAAGCATTACATTGATCACGATATTAATTCGATTCAGAACTACCTGACCGAAGATACACAGAACGCTTATCAGATGATCGATGTGAACGTGTACCAGGAAAACCTGTTTCACACCAAGATGATGCTGAAAGAATTCAACCTGGATAACCATGTGTTCGGCGAGAATGCCGATGAGCTGGATCCTCAGGTAGCTCAGTCCATCGAAGACCGCCTGAAGCGCGAAAAGCTAGAGATCTTCTACTCACGCAACATGGAGTAAAGGTTTCCTGCAAAGCCGCGCTAGGCAAACGTTTTTTGCGCAATCAGGCGCTGCACCATGGGTCTTACGATCAAATCCATGGCCAGCGCCATTTTTGTGCCCGGAATCACCAGGGTGTCGTGGCGAGACAGGATGCTGTTCTGTATGGCTTGTAGCAGGTAGGAGAAATCCACCTCGGAGGCATCCCTGAATCGAATCACCAGCATGCTTTCATCTTCTGTGGGCACGTCTCGAACAACAAACGGGTTGGACGTGTCTACCAGAGGGATACGCTGGAAGTTGATATGGGTGTGAGAGAACTGCGGCACTATGTCGTGAACATAATCATCCATACGGTTGATGATCGTTGCGACCACCGCATCCTGGCTGTATCCACGTTGATGGGTGTCCCGGTGGATTTTCTGGATCCACTCCAGATTCACAATGGGCACCACACCTATAAGCAAGTCCACATACTGGGCGATATTAACAGCTTCGCTCACCACCGCCCCGTGCAGACCTTCATAAAATAATAGATCCGTATTCGATTGCAGCGCCCCCCAGGCCGTAAATGTGCCCGGTTTGTGCCCCTCTGCCTGCATGTTGCGATCTTCATCGTGAACATACTGTCGATACCGGCCATTACCCGTATGGCCGTAGTCGTAAAACAGCGCTTCCAGCTTATCGATATGGTTGGCGGCCAAGGCAAAATGGTTACGCTCACCAAACTGGCCCTTAGCAGCCAAGCGCGCCATTTGCTCTCGGTTATAACGGTGAAAACTGTCACCGCTAACCATGGCTGCCGTCAGCTCTTCATTGGCGAACATGCGCCGAAAAATCTGTCCGGTTGTGCTTGTGCCAGCACCGGACGAGCCGGTAACCGCAATAATAGGGTGACGTTTTGACATATCTGAAACGCGCCGGGGGTTGGGTAAGAAACAAAAAATCAGGTAAGGCTGTCGAGGGAACGAGGCTTCTCGATCACAAAGCCCTGAGCGTAATCGACACCCAACTGTCTGAGTATTTCCAGAACGTCGCGGGATTCAACTTGGCCAGCAATCACTTCCCGATCCATATAGTGCGCCATATTCACCATGGACTGCACCATGGCTCGATCGGTTGCACTGGTATTGAGTTGGCTGGTGAAAGCGCTATCAATCCTGATCAGATCCACCGGGAGCGAGCGCATGAATTCGTACGAGCCGGGGCCGCTGCCGAAGTTTCCGAGGCAAAACTTGCACCCCAACTCCTTCATCTCGGTGATAAAGTCTGCCACTGCCTGCACGTCGTTGATCGCCGAGGCTTCCGTTACTTCAAACCATAGCCGTTCGATGGGCGCGTCTTTTTCACTCAATTTTTCGTAGATAAACTCCAGCAGCAACTGGTCGTTCAGTGAATAGCCGGAAAGGTTGATACACACGCCACCGAGGTGGCGAGGATCCGGAGCCTTAATCCGCAGCCAATCCAGCATGTGCCCGACTACCCAGCGGTCGACCGCCTGCATGCGGTCATATCGCTCCGCCATGCGGACAAAATCGCGACCGGTAATGAGCACCCCTGCATCGTCGTACATGCTGATCAGCACTTCATACTGAGGCGCCATAATGGCGCGACTGTGCAGCGGTATAATCTTCTGACATCGCAACAGCATGCGCTCTTCGTCCAGGTCGCCGAGGCTGGCAACCTTAGCCGCTATCTGCTCCTGACGGGCCTGATCCTCTGCGTCTAAGGAGTACTCTGCCACCTTGCCATGCCCTTTTTGCTTGGCGGCACCCAGAGCCTGCTCAGACGCCCTCAGCCAGCGTTCAGCACTGACCAGGCCCGGCAACTCAGGCACAACCCCAACACTGGCAGACAACCGGTAGTCGCGACCACCATAAACAAACTCAGCGCCCTCTAAGGCAATAATCAGATTGCGCGCCGCATCGTTTGCGTTTTCAGCCGGCACAAGCATGCCAAACTCGTTTCCTGCAAGCCGTGCCAGGGGCATTCCGCCACCAACTTGCCCACGCAACAGGTCTGCCACACGCTTAAGTGTGTCGTCACCCGCTTGATAACCGGCAGTGTCGTTCAGCAGGCGAAACTTACGCAAATCCAGCCTGAGCAAGGAGCGCTCATCTTCGCGCCGCGCGAGCTGCTGGTCGAGCATTCGCTCAAATTCACGTCGGCCAAGAAGGCCGGTCAATTCATCGTGGGTAGAGGCCCAGGATAACTGGTCATACACTTTACGCACCATACGGTCAATGCTTTCATCCACCAGCGGCCGCCCGTATTGCCCATCCGGCACGATGATGCCCTTGCGCATCTGGCGCGCCAAGGCTTCCAGCTCCAGCTCCACAACCCGCATCCCCTGGTGGTTCACAAACACAAACCGGCTGAACCCCCGTGCTACCCATACCAGCCGAATGTATTGAGGCTCATCGGGCCTTTCCTGATCCCGCAGCCAGTCACCTGTGCGCAGCCGCTGGGCGCGGTTCATCCAGCGCTGCAAGCTACGCTGCTCGCGCTCCGACAATGATTGCTTATGATCTCTTGCCGACAGTACCTTAGGCACCGCCACCACCTCTGGCGGGTTCTGAGGATTGCGCACCAAAAACTGCTTCAGCTCATCACGTACATGAGAAGCGGGCATATGATTGCTCGAAATAGACGCCAATCCATCCTGAATAACCCTAAGCAGCTCCGGCAGATTCACCGGGTTGTCCCGGTCTGCGGCAAATGCCAGCAGAGAGTCAACCACAGCAAGATAATCCTGCCAGGCTTGGCTGTCAGGGCCCTGGCGGATCCAGGTCAGCGACAGCAAGTCCCGCCAGCCACCATCAAGCAGGCTGAGAATGGCTTTCGGAATGTTGCGCCCTGCCAGCTTTTGGCTCAGTACATCCGCAACAGCCGTCTTGGACTCGGCAACTTTTTGGGCCCCTTCTGCGGCAGCGGTTACCCGCTCTACGTTGCGGCGGTATACCAGGTTTTGGCGATCAATCAGGTCATCGAGCGCTTGAACCGTCTGTTCGAACACCCCGGTATCTTGCTCAAACTCAGCAACAATGCGCTGAATAAGCTCATCAATACGGCGTTGAACCACCGGGTTCAGGCGGCCACCCTTAACACCAAGCTGAGCCAGCCGGTTCATCACGCCCTGAACCGGGCTATTCTTATCATCAAAAAAAGCGGGGTCGCGCATCACCACTTTCAGAACCGGAACCTCAAGTTGGCGCATCCGCTCCTGGGCGTAGTCGCTGAGTTTCGGGCTCTCAGTGACAGAGTGGAAAAACCGATCTACAACATCCAGCGTGTCTTGCTGCTTTTCATCCAGTTTTTTAGAACTGCCCTCACGGACTTTTCCAACCACCCGGTCCCGCAGCGGAATAACATTACTTTCTGTATCAAAGGGTGTTGTTTGAAGGTGCTGAAGTTCACGCTGCAACTCACCGGAGGACATGGGCTTCGCGTTAACGGGAAACGGTGTAGGCTCAGTACCACCCCGTGTTGCGCGGTTCACAGCAAGTGTTTCAAGCAGGTTTTTTACGGTGGCAAACGCGGATTGCGCGGCCTGAGCGTAATTTCGGAACTCACTGCCTGACTGTGATTTATGGTCGCCTTTGCTGCGGCTTATGGCCGGCTCCGACGGGGGTTCCGCTGGGCTGTTTTGTGGCTTGGTGCACGATGAATCGTTCTGAGGTTTGTTAAATGCACTGCGCTCGGGCGCCGGTTTGCTCTGGGAGTTACCAACGGTCTGTTCACTCAGATACTTACTGAGATCCAGCTCCGGCAGTACCCCATGGCGAATCAGGATGTTGTTGAGTTCGTTATAGAGCGGGCCGAGATGGTGCAGAACCGATTGTTCAAACACCTTCAAGCAGATCTTCTCTACGTCTCTAGAAGCTTTGAGCTGGCTCAGCCCCTCATGAAACGACTCGCACACAAGCGATGGGCCAAGCGGGTTATGATGCCCTGTCGCGTTCGCAATACCTAAGTTATCCAGCCGTAGTTTGAGCTGCAGGAGATCTTTCCGATACTGGGTGTCGGCCTTTGTGACCATAACCCGGATGATCAGCCAGTCTTCAAACTCGCCCTTGTCTACCATGGAGAGCTCAGAACCCGGGAACCCTTTTGGGGCCGGCTTGAGGGGGGATTCAAGGCTACGGGCAATCTGCTGCCAAATGACTCGCTGCCGAGCCTTGACCTGGCCCGAAAAATCCATGAACTCGTTGGCCTGCTGGTCGTTCGTAGCTTTCTGTGCGGCCTCTTTAAGAGCAACAGCCATTTGCACAAAGCAGGTGTCCATGAGCGGTTCTATATGCTGAATAACCGCGCGCGCGCACTGGTGCAGAACAAACTGCACGCGCTCGCTCGGCGCGCGCAAGGAAGCCCGCTGTTGGCCGCTAGAGCCACCACACTGTTGCAGCATTGCTGCCACTGCTTTCGGGTTGGTACGCGTAAAATTAACGCCCATCGCACCATCAATGCGCCGGACAATACTCACGTGAAGCTCGTGCCGGCGCTTCCCATCGGCACTTCGAAAACGCACAATCAGTTCTGGCGGGGTACCAGACGCCAAAGCCCGATCAAGTTTTCGGGATGTTTCACCGGAATAGCGGACAAAAACGCCCTCGGCGCAAAAATCGGTGATCTGACATGGCCAGGACTCACCCTTGCCAAGGTCAACCTGAGCGGCAAGCTTGATGGGTTTACGGGGGCTGCTTCGACGTTCTCTCGGATCCATGAACTACCTGTTATTACGCGAAATCGAACGGGCCGGGGTATTACCGTATAGCGAGCAGTTACGGACACAGCCACAACCCAGACATAACTATAGTGCCTATGAAACAGCTTAGTCAGATATATACAGTTTTACTACTGATAACACTGCTGAGTGGTTGCACCACCTCACGAACCTCAACGATGACCGCATGGCAGCCCTGATGCTCAACGAACTGGCCCAACGAGTGGCGTACATCGCAGGGGTTACTGCCTTTAACAAGAGCTTTACCACCGCAGTTGAACTGAAAGGCCTCAGGCGCTGCAAGATTTGTCAGAGGTGTTTGACGAACACTTTTGAATTGCGCTGGGTGTTATAAGCGGCAAGTTTTGGCCCGGGCAACGCCTGAACCGAGCTTGGCTGAAAGCCCCGCTCGCGGAACCAATGCTCGGTTTGCGTCGTGAGCACAAACAGCTTCTGGATACCCTGGCTGCGGGCGTGCTTTTCCACCATTAGTAGAATCTCATCGCCACGGCCGGCGCGGCGATAGGCCGAATCTACCGCAAAGCAGGAGAGCTCACCCGCTTCCTCATCCGGATAGTTGTGCAAAGCGGCGCAGCCAACAATGGTTCCATCACGCTCCGCGACAACAAAATCTTCAATATCGGTTTCCAGCATTTCCCGCGACCGTCGCACCAAAATGCCCTGCTCTTCCAGTGGCTCAACCAGCCCCAGAACACCGCCTATGTCTTCGGCACGAGCCTGCCGGATCTGTTCATAATTGTCACCGCTCACCAGCGTACCCGTGCCATCTCGGGTAAACAGCTCTTCCAGCAAAGCGCCGTCGTTCACATAGCTGATAATATGCGCCCGCCTCACACCCTTTACACAAGCATCACAGGCAGCCTGCAGCAAATCGGCGTCGTGCCCGGTGATAGTGCCATCTGACAACCGACCTGGAACCTGCCGGGCTGAAAGCTCGCGAATCAAGGAGCCGTCCTGTTCCAATAGCCCTTGGTCATTAATATAGACAATGAGTTTTTCTGCCTGCAGAGCCGCCGCCACTTGGCTACCCACATCTTCATACGACAGGTTGAAGGTATCGCCGGTGGGCGAATAACCCAAAGGCGGCAACAAGACAATGTGCCCTTGTTCCAGAAGCCTCTCAATGCCGCCCACATCAATACGCCGAACCTTGCCGGTGTAACCAAAATCGATTCCATTCAGCACGCCGACAGGCTTGGCGGTCACATAATTACCGCTGCTCACCCGAATACGGGCGTTGTGCATGGGCGAATTCACCAGGCCCATGGACAACTGGCTTTCAAGATGTACCCGCAAGCCACCGATGGCTTGCATAACCAACGGCAAATGGTTTTCGTGGGTAATACGCAAGCCATGGGAAAACGACGATTCCAGACCGGCTTCATCCAAGCGCTTCTGGATCTGCGATCGTGCCCCAAAGGCAACCACCAAGCGCACACCCAAGCTGCTCAGCAGCGCGATGTCATGGATGATGTTGATGAAATTCTCATGCTTAACTCCATCGCCCGGAATAGTCAG
Organism: Marinobacter sp.; assembly: GCA_052089485.1. GTDB lineage: Bacteria > Pseudomonadota > Gammaproteobacteria > Pseudomonadales > Oleiphilaceae > Marinobacter. The sequence continues at coordinate 30,494 of JBQCZX010000012.1, forward strand.
CACAACCGTGCGGCCACGGTGGGCATTGATATAAGGCGATGAATGGCGGAACGAGTGCAGCCAGCCGTTTGATTTCAAGTGTTGCTCTCCAATCCGTATTTTTAAATGCGTATGCCAGTTTACTTACAGACAAAACTGCCCGATAAGGCTTCTGAGAATTTTCACTGTAGGCTCCAACTGCGACAGTTCCAGAAACTCATCCGGTTGGTGCGCTTGGTCGATAGAACCTGGGCCCATAACCAGAGTTTCCATGCCGAGTTTTTGTAGCCATGGAGCCTCGGTCGCAAAAGCAACTGCGTGGGCCGTGTGGCCGGTTAGCAGCTCGCAGGCTTGCACCAGCGCGGCATCCGCCGGCGTCTCAAAGGGCGGAACGCCGTCGAACAGTGGCTCAAACTCCAGGGACAAGCCGCGCCGCTCTGCCACCGGCTGAATCTTGTGCAGAATGTCCTGACGCAAATTTTCCATGCTCATTCCCGGTAACGGGCGCAAGTCAAAATGCAATTCGCACTTGGCGCAGATGCGATTCGGGCTATCTCCTCCGTGGATACAGCCAAGGTTGAGCGTGGGCACCTGCACATCAAAATTCGGGTTGCTGTACTGGGTCTGCCAATCTTTACGCAGGGCAATGAGCTCGCCAAGTGCCTCGTGCATACCCTCCATAGCACTTCGCCCCAGTGCCGGGTTAGACGAGTGACCCGACTGACCCTCAAAGGTTAGGCGCTCCATCATGATGCCCTTGTGCATACGCACAGGCCGGAGGCTGGTAGGCTCGCCAACAACCGCGTAGCGGGCTTTCGGCTTGCCAGCTTCAGCAAGCGCTTTAGCCCCGTTCATGGAGGTTTCCTCATCCGCTGTGGCAAGGATGATCAGGGGCTGCTTCAGGTCCGAGGCCGAAAATGCTCGGGCGGCTTCGATTGCCAGAGGGAAAAAGCCTTTCATGTCGCAAGTACCCAAACCGTACCAGCGGTTGTCCCGCTCGGCCAGGGTAAACGGGTCGCTTTGCCAGCGCTTGTCATCAAAAGGCACTGTATCCGTATGACCGGCAAGCACCAAGCCGCCAGAACCACTGCCCAAGGTGGCAATCAGGTTGTACTTTCCAGGCAGGTTGGGCACGGCCAACACTTCAACCAAGAAACCCAAGGTCTCGAGCCACTCGCCAAGGGTTCGAATGACCGGCTCGTTGCTTAGATCCCACTGTGCCGATGCGCTGCTGATGGATGGCAGCGAGATCAGCTTCGTGAGCATGTCGCGCACACCCGGCACGGTGGCTGAGCTGTTTACACTTGTTTGGCTGTCAATATCGTCGGGGAAGCGCTGCATGGTGTCTCCTCGTCTGGCGTGAACCCTAATGTGTCTGGCCGCGGCGCCACACCTCAAACGATGTAATCGCGCTCACAGTTATAGGATAGCCCACTTCACCTCCTGCCACTGTCCGGGCAACTTCTAGCTCCTGCTCGGTAACACTCGCCAAACGACCTTCAACCACATTGCCGTTCGAGAGTGTCACCCGAACCTTGCGCCCTTCCCATGTCGTTGCCTGTTCCAGATCTTCGGTGTGCCAACGGGTGATCGCCGGGTTCTCGCGGGGCACCACCGGCTCGAGCGCTTCTTTTGGGAGCTCGGCGACTATCGGCTCCGCTTTTCGAAGGAAAACATCTGGTACCATGGCACCATTGTATTCCAACGACCAAGCCATGGAGCCATCCGAACTTTCATCCTTTGGGTGCACCGGTATACCAAGAGTTTCTGAACCCAGCTGCACAGTTACGGTTATTTCTCCGCCCTCAAGCAGCCACTGCCGGTACAGCGCTAGTAACTGTTCGCTGGCGCGCCAGCCACGGGCTTTTAGTCCGGCCTCGAACGACTCCAACGCTCGCCCCGCCCATTGGTTGGTTTCTACACCTGTTTCCCGAGCGCAGTAAGCTGCAACCCGTCGCATAAGACCGCCGTCTCTGAGTGTGATTTCAAGAGGTTCGCTCGAGCTGGTCAGTGTTTTTTCAGGCGATAACAAGTGGATGCGGGCACCAGGCCAGTTCAGCTCCAGGCTGCCGGTATTTTTCGAGTTCAACTCTAGATGGACGCGATCGGGGGTCTGGCTTAGGATAAGCTCACCGGCTAAGCGGGTAATACCCATGCGCAACAGATCCCCGCTGCCAAGCTGTTGGCGCGGATCTGGGGCGCACGAAAGCGCAAATAAAGTCGCGTGTTCACTATCCCCGGATCCGTCTGCGGTTACCCAGTTACGGAACATGGTTGCCTCGAGTACCAAGGCCAACCCTTCTGCTTGCAGCGTCCAGCTGGCGGGCAAATCGGAGGGATCCATAAGCGCATTCAGTAGGGCGACGGGAGAGCCGGCTTCAAATTCTGCCCGACCAATAGCCAATGGCTGAGTCAGCTCAAAGCCCTGCCAGTAGGCTCCCGACAGAACCAATCGGCCTTCGACTCCAGAACCTATCTTGCCCCGCTCCAGAACACCACTTTCACTGAGCGCCTGACGTGCTTCTGCCATGCGCTGATCCGCCAGCCACCAAACGCCAGCCTTGAACGCAGCAAAACCAAGCAGGGCTGCCAATGCCAGCAGTGTAAGCAGACGTTTCATCCGGGGAGTCCTCAGGCAGCGCCGTCAGTTACGGGAAATCGTTAGTTACGGGAAATGAGAGTGCCAACACCCTCATCGGTAAAGATTTCCAGCAGGCAGGCATGAGCCACCCGGCCATCAATGATATGAGACGTACGCACACCATTTTCCACGGCATTCAGTGCGCAGCGAATCTTCGGCAGCATGCCGCCATGAATGGTGCCGTCTTCAATCAGCTCGCTCACTTGCTGCGCGGTCAGGCCGGTGAGCACTTTATCGTCCTTGCTTTTAAGCCCCGACACGTTGGTCAGCAGCATCAGTTTCTCGGCTTTCATGGCCTCTGCGACTTTACCTGCGACCAAATCTGCGTTGATGTTGTACGAGGCGCCATCTGGCCCAACGCCAATCGGCGCAATCACCGGAATCACGTTACTGCGGGTGAGCATGTCGATCACATCCACATTCACGCTGGCTACTTCGCCTACGTGCCCAATATCAATAATCTCAGCGCGCTCATGTTCCGGCGAACGATCTACCACTTCCAGCTTACGGGCACGGATGAGGTTGGCGTCCTTACCGGTCAGGCCTATGGCGGTACCGCCCTGGGCATTGATCAAAGAAACAATTTCTTTGTTTACCTGGCCACCCAGCACCATTTCCACAACGTCCATGGTTTCCGCATCGGTCACACGCATGCCGTTCACAAAGCGAGATTGGATATTAAGGCGCTGCAGCAACTCACCAATCTGGGGGCCGCCACCATGGACAACAATCGGGTGAATGCCAACCAGCTTCATCAGCACCACATCACGGGCGAAACTGCTCTTCAGCTCCTCGTTTTCCATGGCGTTACCACCATACTTGATAACGACCGTTTTCCCGGTAAATCTCTGAATGTACGGTAACCCGCGGCTCAGAACGGTAGCCACTTGCATTGCTGTTTCACGATCCAGCGTCATCTTATTGCCTTAATAAATTAATTTTGGAAATCGGGAGCCCGAAGGCAACGAGGCCGGCATCAAAAGCTGGCCACCAAATCCGGTGCAACCTTGCGCAGCTGAGCCCGAAAAACCTCCTTAATCCGCTCCAGAGCCTCATCTGTTTCAGCCTCAAAGCGCAACACCAGCATAGGCGTGGTATTGGAGGCGCGACACAAACCCCAGCCATCGGCATAATCCACCCGGATGCCGTCTATATTGCTGACATTACCGTCGCCAAAGTTCCCGTCCTGGCTCAGTTGCTCAACAATGGTGAATTTGCTGCTTTCGGTCACTTCAATGTTAAGTTCCGGCGTGCTGATGTCTTCTGGAAAGTCTTCAAACACTTCGTCGCTGTGGCGATCTTCGATACCCAGTATTTCCAGAAGCCTGGCCGCCGAGTAAAGTCCATCATCAAACCCATACCAGCGCTCGGCGAAGAAAACATGACCGCTCATCTCACCAGCCAACAGCGCACCGGTTTCCTTCATTTTGGCCTTCATCAGCGAGTGGCCAGTTTTCCACATAATGGGGCGACCGCCCGCCTCTGTAATCACTCCGGCAAGCCGGCGGCTGCATTTCACATCGTAAAGCACATCCGCACCCGGGTTCCGTGACACAACATCACGGGCAAACAGCATCAGCAGGCGATCTGGCCAGATGATTTTGCCGGTATTGGTCACCAGGCCCAGCCGGTCGCCGTCACCATCAAACGCCACACCAAGGTCTGCGCCTTCGGCTTTAACCCTGTCAATCAGATCGGCTAGATTGGCAGGCTTGCCCGGGTCCGGGTGATGGTTCGGGAAGTCTCCATCAACCTCGCAGTATAGCGGGATCACTTCACACCCAAGTTCTTCAATAAGCATGGGGCCAAGCTCGCCGGCGATACCATTGCCGGCATCGACCACCACTTTGAGAGGCGCGGCGACAGCGATATCACCCACAATACGATCAAGGTAAGCCCGGCGCACATCCGCAGAAGACGCAGTGCCACGGCCAGCCGCGAGATCACCAGTTTGCAACCGTTTGTAGAGCGCTTGAATGGCTGCGCCAGAGAGTGTTTCACCGCCCAGCATGATCTTGAGGCCGTTATAGTTAGCCGGGTTATGGCTCCCCGTGACCATCACACCAGAGCCGTTCTCAAGATGGTGGGTCGCGAAATACAGCACCGGCGTTGGCACCGCACCCACATGAATAACGTTACAGCCCGAGGCCATCACACCACGCGCCAGTGCATCTGCTAGCTCGGGGCTTGAATGGCGGCCGTCATAGCCGACGCAGAGCGATGCCAGCCCACGACTGATTGCTTCTGAACCTATGGCCATGCCGATGTTCTCAACTATAGACGACGAAAGCGTCTCACCGACAATGCCTCGAATATCATAGGCCCGAAAAATGTCCGGTGACATTTCAACGCCAGGTTCAGACGCATCATCAACGCCTGGCATTTCTCCGCCGGCAAAGAACGAATTATCGTCACCGCTGCCAAAGCCCAGAACATCTTCATCGCCGTCCAACATATCAATATCTGGCAGCTCTTTGTCCTGAAACAGCGGTTCGGCATCTGACGCCTCGGCCGTCTTTGCACTCTTCGCGGATTTTGGCCTTGCCGCTTCAGCAACCTTGGCCAAGCGCTTATCCACCACCTGTGAAAGCCTGTAAAGCACCTCACCGGTGGAGGCCACCACATCCCATTGGTAGGTAGGCAGTTTTTGGCGCTCACCTCCGAACACCTTGTGAGCCCACTGAATCAGACTGGTTACTTCGTGGCGCAGATTCTTCTGGGCGCCAAGCAGCAACATCCACACCAGCATGGCTGCGAGCAGAGCAGGCAAGCTTACCAACAGTGCTACCAGCAAAATATCGACAGGCGGCTCTGGCCGAGCGCCCGGCCTATAGCTAACACTCCAATCAGGATTGGCCAGCGCCCGGGTTTCTCTTGCGCCTGCACCGGCCCCCGCGCTGCTGCCTTTACTGACGAAGGTTCGAGATGCCCCGGAGACCGTTTGCACCAGAGCCAACTCCCCGCCGAGTTGCGTATTTACCACGGAAAGAAGAGGCTGCAACTGTGAGGCATCGAAAACCACCAGAAGACTGCCGACAATGGCTTTGCTGGCTGGATTTCGCACAGGAGCTGCCATCTGCACGTACCATCGGGTTTCCCGTGGAAAGGCATCCGGGTGCAGAGACTGATTGGTTTCAGCTCGGCGCGCTAGTTCAAGCCCTGCAAAACCCAGCAGACCGCTTCCATTTCCCGTTCCGGTTCTTGGTATCTGACGGTAGGGAAACAGGAACGCGGCCTGAATACCCGGCAAAGCAGTCGCCAGCGTCTGCTCAACAGCTCCGGTATCCGTTCGTTCAAGCAACGTATTCACGACGTGAGGCTGTGTTGCCAGACCGTCGACGCTCTGCTGCATCAACGCAAGGTACTGGCTTATGCGCTGTGCAGCTGCATCGGCCTCAACGGTTTCCCAAGCGTCGAGGCGCTTGTCAGCCGCCGGCTGTAACACCAAAAATTGAACTAGAGTGACGGCGACCATTCCAGCCACCACCACAACCAGAGCTTGCTTGATAGCCGTCGACCCAAGGTGTTTTAATTTTGACCCTGCGGGTGCCCGATTTTTCTGTTTTTTTTCAGCTTTGGCTGCTGGCCTTTCATCAACAGGCGCCTCGGGAGCTTTCTTCTTACCCAACTTCATAGTTGATCCTGAAATTATATTTTTTGTCCTGAACAAGCACATGTCGGCAAAGTATAGACGCCGCAACAGATTTCTGCGTTAAGGCTAATAATTACCGAGTGCCTGTAGAGCCAAAACCGCCCTCACCCCGGTTGCTGGCACCAAACTCGGAAACCACTTCAAAATCTGCTTGCACCACAGGCACCAGAACCAACTGAGCTATCCGCTCCCCTACCTCCACGGTAAAGGCGGTAGTGCCCCGGTTCCAGCAAGACACCATCAGCTCGCCCTGGTAGTCGGAATCGATTAGGCCAACCAGGTTACCAAGCACAATACCGTGTTTATGGCCCAGCCCACTTCTGGGCAGAATCATGGCCGCTAACGACTGATCGGCAATATGTATAGATAGCCCAGTGCGGATCAATTGCGTCTCGCCCGGCGCCAAGGTTAATGGCTCATCAAGGCAAGCCCGCAAGTCCAGGCCGGCCGAGCCTTCGGTGGCATATTCAGGAAAAGCGATCTGGTTGCCAATTCGCCCATCAAGAATGCGTACCTGTAAATTTTTTCTGTTCATATTATTCCTGCTTCCTTCAGGTGGTCACCAATCAGCGTTACGAGACGCTCGGCAATAACTTTTTTGCTGTCTGGCCCTATCGTTTCCTGTCCTTCCGCCCAAAATACCGTGACAGCGTTATTGTCGCTGTTGAATCCCAGCCCGGGAGCAGACACATCGTTGGCAACAATCATGCGCAAATGTTTGCGCTGCATTTTCTCTTTGGCATATTCGGCAACGTCTGAGGTTTCAGCCGCAAAGCCCACTGTAAAAGGTGCATCCGGGCGCCCCGCAATGGTAGCCAAAGTGTCCGGGTTACGTACCAGGGGCAACGCCATGGTCTCACTTGCCTTCTTTATCTTGCCACTGGCGCAGTTTTCTGGCCGATAGTCTGCTACCGCAGCGGTCGCCACAAACAGGTCACAGCCTTCATCAACGGCCAGCGAGGAAGCCTTCAGCATTTCGTCTGCGCTAGCTACGGCGCGAATGTCGACGCCTGTCGGGGCCGGTAAGGAAACCGGCCCGCTAACTAAAACAACGGCGGCACCCGCGTCCCTAGCGGCAACCGCTAACGCATAGCCCATTTTGCCTGAACTGTGGTTGCTGATGTAGCGAACCGGGTCAATAGATTCGCGTGTGGGACCAGCGGTAATCACCACACGCTTGCCAGCAAGCACGCCAGAACCTGAACCCTCTATCAGCCCAGCGATCACAGCCGGCTCAATCATGCGCCCAAATCCAGTATCACCACAGGCTTGCTCGCCCTGATCGGGTCCCCAAAGTGTTACCTGCAAATCCTCTTGCAGCAAATGGATATTGCGTTGCGTACGTGCATTACCCCACATGGCCTGATTCATCGCCGGCGCCACTGCAATGGGTGACTCAGTCGCACAACAGACCGTGGTTAGCAGGTCATCGGCCATGCCTTGGGCAAGCCGCGCAATAAAATCCGCAGAGGCCGGAGCAACCACTACTTGGTCAGCCCACTTCGCCAGTTCTATATGCCCCATGCCGGCTTCGGCCTCGGGATCAAGCAGGGACGTGCGCACAGACTCACCACTGAGCGCCTGAAAAGTCAGGGGCGTCACGAAAGCTTCCGCTCCATGGGTCATAACAACCCTTACCTCGTGGCCGGCCTTTTTCAGCAGGCGCACAAGTTCGGCACTCTTATAGGCTGCAATACCACCGGTTACGCCCAGCAGAATTTTTTTGACCGCCATAAAGACTCCGTATCCGCTTAAAAAGAAAGGTTTATAAGATAGCATGCTATGGCCACACCGGCAGCCTGCCTAACACCGCGTTTTACCGTTTGTTACGTTTTGACGTAACCTGTATACATCTCGGGCACTGGAACTCTGATTTCACTCGGATACCAAGCTCGCAAACAGGGTGCAGGATGTACCCAGCCCATAGAATAATGCGCAAGGAAGCCAAGATGACCAACCCCGCCTGGCCCATGGACGAACGTCCCCGGGAACGACTACTCGCCCACGGCCCTGAAAGCCTCTCTGATGCAGAACTGCTGGCTATTTTTCTGCGCACCGGTACGAATGGCATGCCAGTAATGGATCTCTCGCGCTTTCTGATTCAGGAATTCTCCGGATTGCGAGGGCTTCTCACCGCGTCTCGCCGGCAATTCTGTGAAGTAAAAGGATTGGGGCCGGCAAAATATGCGCAAGTTCAGGCCGCGATGGAAATGGCCCGCAGGGTCATGGATGAGCCTCTGCGCCAAGGTGATCCGTTGCGCTCACCCGAAGACACCCGGCGCTTTCTCACCAGCCGGCTGGGCACCTACCCCCATGAGGTTTTCGCTGGTTTATTTCTAGACAACCGGCACCGGGTTATTCAGTATCGGGAACTGTTCAGAGGCACCATTGACGGCGCCGCCGTATACCCAAGAGAGGTGGTTCGCCAAGCGCTGGAGGATAATGCCGCCGCGGTTATTTTTGCCCATAACCACCCATCGGGTGTGGCGGAACCCAGCCAAGCTGACATTTCCCTGACCAAACGGCTGAAAGAGGCGCTTGGTTTGGTGGATATCAGGGTTCTTGACCATATGGTGATTGGCCACGGTGAGGTAATATCTC